>CAYRXM010000111.1:0-16784 GCA_964428175.1 uncultured Anaerolineae bacterium | reverse complement strand
TCGTGCAATGATCTCGAACTATTATACCATATTCCTGCATATCTCTCTAGAAGGTTTGCAGAATTGTACAATGATCTTGGAGAAACATTATACCTCACCGCGCTCCAGTATGCTAAAATACATCCAAGACACAAGAATCCACTTTACCTTTTGGCAAGCATGTTGGGTGTTATTCAGAAAGGGAGAGTAACTGCTCAGCCTGAGCGGCGAGAAACCAGGTTTTTGATATAAAACGATACCTTTTGATCAAAAGCTGAATCGTCAAATAACACAAAGCTGCTTAAATGTTCATAAAAACCTGGTTTCTGACACCCCCCGAGCAGTTACAAGGGAGAAACGATGCAAAAGCGTAAACTCGGAAAAAGCAACCTGCAAGTCTCAGCGATTGGGCTGGGGTGTATGCGAATGAGTTTCGGTGACACGCCCATCGGCACCCGGCAGGAGATGATCGCTTTCCTGCACACGGCGGTGGAGCGGGGTATCACGTTCTTCGATACGGCGGAGGTCTACGGGCCGTTCACCAACGAAGACCTGGTGGGCGAAGCGCTTGAACCGTTCCGGGACCAGGTGGTCATCGCCACCAAGTTCGGCTTCAAACACGATGGCGACAAGGGACCGGGCCCCAGGGCGGGCCTGGACAGCCGCCCGGAGCAGATCAAGCGGGTCGCCGAGGCGTCGCTCAAGCGGCTGCGGGTGGAAACGATTGACCTGTTCTACCAGCACCGTCCCGATCCCGATGTGCCCATCGAAGACGTGGCCGGCGCGGTAAAGGACCTGATTCAGGAAGGAAAAGTGAAGCACTTTGGCCTTTCCGAGTCGCCTGCCGACCTCATCCGTCGCGCCCACGCGGTGTGCCCCGTCACGGCCTTACAAAGCGAATATTCGGTCTGGTGGCGCACCATCGAAGAAAACGGCGTGCTGGCGACTTGCGAGGAACTCGGCATCGGCCTCGTGCCCTACAGTCCGTTGGGCAAGGGGTTTCTGACCGGCAAGGTTGACGAAAACACGGCCTTCGCGGCTAACGACATCCGCAGCCACAATCCCCGCTTCACAGCGGAGGCGATCCGTGCCAACCGGGTGGTGATCGAGTTGCTTGAACGGATTGCCGCACGGCACGACGCCACCCCGCCCCAGATTGCTCTGGCCTGGCTGCTGGCGCAAAGGCCCTGGATCGTGCCCATTCCCGGCTCGCGTCGGTTGGCGCATCTTGAGGACAACCTCGGCGCGCTGGACGTCGCGTTGACGGCAGCCGATCTCGGCGAGATTGACACCGCGATGGCACAGATTACAGTGGTCGGTGACCGGTATTAGGGAGTGAACAAATACAAAAGTCAGCGGTCATTTTGGGGGGATGCTGTTCACGACCAAGCTCGGCTTTGCCGAGTCGGAAATCTCGATCTATGTGATGCTGCGCTCGCTTGTGATGACCCTATGTTTCTTTCTGATCGGCCCCAAGCTCACCAACCTGCTGCACTTTCGGCGGCCGTTGTGGGTGGGTTTTTCGGCTTTCTTTGTCAGCCAGGTACTGCTGGTCTTGATGCCGCCGCGCGCGATACCTTTGCTGGTGATCAGTGTGATGCTCGAGGCTGTGGCCGCGGCCTTGATCAACCCGATGACTGAATCGCCGCTGGCTGTGGCGATGGAATCGCACGAGCGGGCACGCATCAGCGCGATGGTTTATGTGGCCCTGATCGTGCTTACCACGCCTTTCGGCTGGATTGCCGGGCAGCTCTCGGCGCTGGATCGCTCCCTGCCCTTTGTACTCAATATGGGCCTGTTTGTGATTGGGGCAGGGCTGGTGTGGATGATTGGCCGCTGGCGGCTATCTCTGTCGGTCTGGCAAGGGTAGTCACATTTGAGAAAGCCTTGCGGGTCGTGGCCACTGTGCATGTTGACAGTGGCATAGACTGCCCATATAATTTCAGGCATCATTGATGTTGTTTCGGCGGAGAAATGGTCGGCTCGTATGGACGGGCCTGCCCTGGGATCGAAACATAGTATCACAAGGAGGATTTATGGATGTCAAAATGAATACGGAGGAACTATCGGAAGTCGAGGTCGCGGCGCGCGTCGAGGCGCTTATGGCGCGGCTGAGCCTCGAGGAAAAGATCGGGCAGCTTGCCCAGATTGGTGGCTTGCCGTTTTTGCCGGGACCCAAGCCCGAGGAGATTATTCGACAGGGCGGGGCCGGTTCGGTGCTGTGGGTGAACGACACCCGGCGATTCAATGAACTCCAAAAGATCGCCGTCGAAGAAAGCCCGTCGAAAATCCCGTTGCTTTTTGCCCTCGACGTGATCCACGGCTACCGGACGATCTTTCCCGTGCCGCTGGCTATGGCTTCGTCGTGGGATCCGGCGGTGATCGAACGGGCGCAGGCCGTGGCGGCGAAAGAGGCTCGTGCCGCCGGCCTGCACTGGACGTTTGGCCCGATGGTTGACATCGCCCGCGACGCCCGCTGGGGGCGCATCGTCGAGGGCGCCGGCGAAGACCCCTTCCTGGGCGCGGCCATGGCGGCCGCTCATGTGCGCGGTTTTCAGGGGACGTATCTGGGCGCGCCCGACCACGTCGTGGCCTGCGCCAAGCACTTTGCGGGCTATGGCGCGGCAGACGGCGGGCGCGACTATGACCCGGTCTATCTGCCGGAGGGCCAATTGCGCAATGTTTACCTGCCGCCCTTTGAGGCCGCCGTGAAGGCCGGCGTCGGGACGTTTATGAGCGCCTACATGGATCTCAACGACGTCCCCGCCAGCGGAAATCGCTTTCTGCTGACCGATGTGTTGCGCGACGAGTGGAAATTTGAAGGCTTTGTCGTCAGTGATGCGTTCGCCGTCGGGAGCCTGGTCACCCAGGGTTTTGCGCGCGACGGACGCGACGCCGCCTTTCGCGCGCTGGGTGCGGGCCTCGACATGGATATGGCCAGCAATACCTATCTTGAGCACCTCGCCGGGCTGGTTGAGGATGGCACGCTGAAACTGGAGGTCATCGAAGCGTCCGTGCGGCGCATTCTCGCCCTCAAGGTGCGGATGGGACTTTTCGAGCAGCCGTACGCTGACGAGTCCAGGCTGGCCGAGGTCGTCGCGCTGCCCGAGCACCGAGCAGAAGCGCGGCAAGCTGCGCAGCGTTCGATGGTGCTGCTGCGGAGCGAAGGCGGGCTGCTGCCGCTCGCCAAGAGCTTGAAGCACGTGGCCGTGATCGGCCCGCTGGCTGACTCGAAGGAGGCCACGGAGGGGTCGTGGATGGTCTTTGGCCATACACCGGCGGCCGTCACCGTCCTCGAGGGCATCCGCGCCAAGCTGCCGCAAGCCCATGTGGCGTACGCTCCCGGTCCCGAGATCCGGCGCGATATCCCATCGTGGTTTGAGAACAACATGGACCCCACGCAGAAAAAGATCCCACAGGCACCGGAAGAGGCGGAAGCCGCCTTCCAGATGGCCGTGGCTGCGGCGCGCGGTGCAGAGGTCGTCGTGATGGTTCTTGGCGAGAACGCCGACATGGCCGGCGAGGCCGCTTCGCGCGCCTCGCTCGACCTGCCAGGACGCCAGGAGGAGCTGCTCGAGGCCGTCGTGGCCCTCGGCAAGCCGGTGGTTCTCGTCCTCTTGAACGGCCGTCCGTTGAGCATCAATTGGGCGGCGGAGAACGTACCCGCGATTCTCGAAGCGTGGGAACCGGGCAGTGAGGGCGGTCACGCCGTTGCCGACATCCTGTTTGGCGATGTCAACCCGGGCGGCAAGCTGCCCGTCGCCTTCCCGCGCAAGGGCAGCCACGCACCGCTCTACTATGCCCGCAACCTCACTCACTCGCCCGAGGGCAGCCGGATGTACAACCCGCGTTACTGGGACGGCCTGCCGACGCCGCTCTATCCCTTCGGTTTTGGCCTCAGCTACACGACCTTCTCAATCGCGAATCTAGTGGTCTCGTCGCCGCAGGTCAAGGTGGGGGAATCGGTGACCGTGACAGCCGAGGTGACGAACACGGGCCCGGTTGTGGGTGACGAGGTGGTGCAGCTCTACATCCACCAGAGGGCTGGCAGTGACTCGCGTCCGATGCGCGAGCTGAAGGGCTTTGAGCGTCTCACACTCAAGCCCGGTGAGACCAGGACAGTCACTTTTACGCTTGGCCCGGCCAAGCTTGGCCACTGGAGCACGAACGCCGGCAAGTGGGTTCAGGACGTGGCGGCCTTTGATATCTGGGTCGGCGCTGACTCGTTGGCGACGCTCCACGCAAATTTAAAAGTGGTTAGTTGAGTACTTTTTAGACTGGATATACAACTCACCCAATCCGGCAGTCCGCAAGCAGATGGCTGCACAGATCCCCGCAACTCTGGCATCGATAAGAGAAAGAATGGACCTATAATCGGGCCTGCCGGTTTTGACCAACTCATCATACTTTTGATAGTGTGCTTGTTCCTGTAGGTGAAGCGGGGTATAATTTGCTTGCCGTCCAAAGTAAAGGTTGGACAGGCTTTGAAATGGATGTTGGCCATACGAGGATGCCGTCGTGCCTCTGGACTGTTTGGGAGCTAGAGATATGAGTCACATTGATATTCCAACTTTTGACAAACTGATGAATCCCGTCATCCAAGCCCTCAAGCAACTCGGCGGATCGGGCACAATCGAGGAAATCAATGGTAGAGTAACCGAAATCGTCAAGATTTCGGATGAACAACTGGAAGCACTCCACGATCCGGAAAAAAGCAGCCAGACAGAAATTGAATATCGACTCGCTTGGGCCAGAACATATCTCAAAAAGTATGGAGTGTTAGAAAACTCCAGTCGAGGCGTTTGGGCGCTGACGCCTCAAGGACGACAACTTGAGCAAGTCAATTCCCAAGTAGTCAGGCGGGTCGTGCAGAATCAAAAAAAGCAGGCAAGAACTACCGTACCTGACGAGAGTGAACCAGAAGCGGTTGGAAAAGTATCCTGGCGTGATGAATTATTGGCTACATTGTTGAAAATGGAACCATCTGCTTTTGAACGTTTGGTGCAAAGGTTGTTGCGGGAGTCAGGATTTATCCAGGTTGAAGTTACGGGCCAAAGTGGAGATGGCGGAATAGATGGCAAAGGGATTATGCGGCTTGGAGGGTTGCTCAGCTTTCACGTACTTTTTCAGTGCAAGCGATATCAAGGGTCTGTTGCGGCTAGCCAAGTGCGCGACTTTCGCGGGGCTATGATGGGTCGAGCCGATAAAGGTTTGTTGATTACAACCGGCAATTTTACCAAAGATGCAATGAAAGAAGCAACGCGTGACGGTGCATCAGCAATTGATTTGATAGATGGTGACCAGTTATTGGACAAGTTGAAGGAATTAGGGTTGGGCGTAAAGACAGAGAAGGTTGAACTCGAACAAATCTCTGTAGATCATGACTGGATATTGAGTATATAGTCACTGTCAAACATCCTCACGATTTTCTTCACCGTCCCGGCCTGAATCGATTCAGGCCGGGCATTTTGTTTGATCCGGCATTGGTATATTTTCTCAAACGGGTGTACAATATCCTGCTTTGCGAACGATTCGCAAGGACATCAAACCAACATCGGGTCAAGCGTGCGACTTGGCTCAATCTAGTCAAGGAGTACGCGTGAGTTTCAATCAATTTGCCCTCGATCCGCGCATCGCTGCGGGGATCACCACGGCGGGGTATGTCACCCCCACCCCCATCCAAAAACAAGCCATTCCGGTCATTCTTCAGGGCCGCGACGTCTTGGGCCTGGCCCAGACCGGCACCGGCAAGACGGCGGCGTTCATGCTGCCCATCTTGCAGCGGCTTTCCAGAGGCCCCACCCGCCGCGTGCGCGCGCTGATCCTCGCCCCGACGCGCGAGCTGGCCGAGCAAATCCACGAGGCCAGCGGCGAGTTGGGCGTCAAGACCAACCTGCACAGCGCCACCGTCTACGGCGGAGTCAGCCGCCAGCGCCAGGTCGAAGCGCTGCGGCGCGGCGTCGAGATCGTCGTTGCCTGTCCGGGCCGCCTGCTCGACCTGCTCGGCGACCGCAGCATCGATCTGTCGCACGTCGAAATGCTCGTCTTGGACGAGGCCGACCGCATGTGCGACATGGGCTTTCTACCCGACATCCGCCGCATCCTCCAGGTGCTGCCCGCCAAGCGCCAGACGCTGTTCTTTTCGGCCACCATGCCCGACCCTATCCGCGCCCTGGCCGATAGCATCCTTACCAACCCGATCACGGTGCAGATCGGCATCATGGCTCCGGCCGAAACCGTCTCGCACGCCATCTACCCGGTGCCCGACAGCCGCAAGAAAAACCTGCTGCTGGCGACGCTGGAGCAAACGGCAACCGGGCGGGTGCTGATCTTTACGCGCACCAAGCGCCGCGCCCGCTTTTTGGCCCGCGATCTGGAGAGCCTTCACTATCGCGTTGCGGCTCTGCAGGGCAACATGACGCAAAACCGGCGACAGCAGGCGCTCGACGGCTTTCGCAATGGTCGATACGACATTCTCGTCGCCACCGACATTGCCGCGCGCGGCATTGACGTATCGGACATCTCGCACGTGATCAACTATGACATGCCCGACACCGTCGACGCCTACACCCACCGCATCGGGCGCACCGGACGGGTTGATCGAACTGGTGAGGCGCTCACTTTTGTCTCACAGGGAGACGAGCCGCTGGTGCGCCAGATCGAAAAGGTGCTTGGCGCACCCATCGAGCGCCGCCGGCTGCCCGGCTTTGATTACGGCAGCGCCGCGCCGGAAAACCGACCCGCATCGAGCCGGCCACAACAATCGCAAAGGGAGTCGGGACGCCTGCGCGATCCGGGCAGTCGCAGTGATCAGGGTCGCTATACGCAGCGCCGTCGGCGGAATTGATCGCCGTCGGCAAAACTGAGCCAGATCGACCGCATCCCGCAAGTTTGAACTTGCGGGATGTTGGGATCACCCCCTCATCAGCAGCCCCGCCACCCCTGCGACCACATACATGCCGCCGAAAAAGAGCAAGAACACGCCGCAGACCAGGAAAATGGCCTGATCACGCCGGACAGCGAGATCAACACCATCTCGAACAAAAAAGCGCCCAGGTTCATCGTCCTTATTTCCCCGCCGCCCGGCTCATCGCCAGTTTAAAGACCTCACCAACCTGCTGCGGCACGCCCTCCACCGACGCATCACCGCACAGGTAGCGCGCCACGGCCCCCGAATCGCACCAACTGGTCGACAGCACGCCAAGCATCCGATCCGAGGTCTGTCGGGCCGCGTCGCTCAAAAACAGGTCGGCGGCGGTGGTGTTCCGCCACGGCCCGGCGACGACGCGAAAGCCCTTGTCGATGAAATAGGGCAGCGATGGATAGCCATCCTCGCGCACCTCATAGTGCCAGTCGCAGAGGACGATGTCGCGCCCAATCTGCTCGATAGCCTCCCAGGTGTGGTTGGCCGAGGCTTCCCACTCGCCATAGCCGGTCGTCTCGGCGTCGAGCAGGCGGTCGCCCCACATCCACATCTCGATGCCGTGCTTGCCGGCGATGTACTCGTGCAGCGAGGTCACCCACTCGGCAAACAACTCGGCGTTGGCCGCGCCCCGGCAGCGCCCGCAACGGCCGATCTCGAATACCTCATCCAGCCCAACGTGGATCGCGTCGGCCTCAAAGGCTTCCACCAGCTCGTCGATCAGGTCAAACACCACCCCCTTGACCTGCGGGTGGCGCGGGCACAGGCTGCGGCAGTAGCGCACCTCGTCCAGATCGGGTGTCTCGTCGAACTCGGGATAGGCGCGCAGCAGGCCCAACTCGCTGCCCCGCGCCCGCTCCGATTGGTGGCCGAGCAGGTTCATCTTGGGAATCAGGCGAATGCCGTGCTCGCGGCACAGGCTCGCCAGCCGCGCCGCCTGCGCCGGGGACAGCGCCGACTGGTCGGCGACGCCGGGGTGCTGCTGGAATTGATAATGGTAGCGGATCAGCAGCACCAACGTGTTGCAGTCATAGCGAGGCAAAACCTGGGAAATCAACGTCTCGAACACGTCGAGATCGGCCGGTTTGGGCGCACCCAAACAAAGACCACGCACGGGCCACTTGGACATCGCACACCTTCTTTCTGTTCGATACAAACAAATCCAATAGGCCCGATTGTAACCGCAAAAGGGCTCGCTGTCAACGACAGCGAGTTGTCAATGACAGCGAATTGTCAACGACAATGCATTGTCAGCGACAATGAGCTGTCAATGCGCAGCGAATTGCCAACGACAATGCATTGTCAGGGACAATGAGATGTCAGTGCACAGCGAATTGTCAACGCTCCTCCCACCCGACTTGAACCTTGTCTTACCCGCCAAGTTGGTATAAAATTGAATTGCCTGATTTGGGGTAAGGAGGGCCGCGATGCAAAGACGTGATTGCACAGTTTTCGTACTGATATTTGCTGTTCTTCTAATAATGGCATGCCAGTCGACAGAAGTAGTCACTCTGCCGGAGAAAACGACACCAACCTCCACCGTCCTTGTCGAGAAAGATACAGCAGAGCCGACCGCACCCGTCGTTGCATCGCCCGCTGCGGAGCGCATCGAAGAACCGACAACAGACCAGCAGCCCGAGATGACCAAGTGGGACCTGTGGTCTTCTGGAAAGGTCATGCTGCGCGGGATCAACATCCACCAACGGCTGATCTATGAAGGATGGGATGACCCCGAACAGTATGGCGAGAACCCGATAGGGCCTCCTTTTGCACAGGAGGATTTTGATCAACTGGCCGCGCTGGGAGCAAACTATGTCAATATTTCCCACCCCGGCCTGTTTAGCGAAACGCCGCCCTTTGAGCTAAACCAAGACAGCCAGGCCAACCTCGACCGGCTGTTGGACATGATCGCTCAGGCGGATATGTTTGCCGTGATCAGCTTCCGAACCGGGCCGGGACGCAGCGAGTTCTCCTTTATGGGCGTCAGCGATGATGACCCATTCGGTCAAAGCCATTTGAATGACACGGTCTGGGAGGATCAGGCCGCCCAGGACGCGTGGGCAGACATGTGGAAATATACGGCAGATCGTTACCGGGATCATCGTGTCGTCGTCGGCTATGATTTGATGGTCGAACCAAACGCCAACGCGATCTTTTTTGATATGTACTGGCCGCCTGATTTTTACCCCACCTACGCGAACACGCTTTACGATTGGAACCAGTTCTACCCGCGCATCGTGGCAGCGATCCGCCAAGTCGATCCCGGCACCCCCATTCTGGTCGGCGCGATGAGCTGGAGCCAGGTCGATTGGCTTCCCTATCTCAAGCCGACCGACGATCCGCGCACCGTCTGCACCTTTCACCAGTACGCTCCACACGAATATACGCATCAGTCCCCCGATGAGCAGGGCAATTTGCCCGTCACTTACCCCGGAAAGCTGGACCTGGACTGGGATGGCGAGCCAGACAGCCTGAATCGAGATTGGCTGACCAGCCTGCTCTCTCCGGTGAGCGAGTTTCGCTCCACCTACGGCGTGCCGGTGGCGGTCAATGAATATGGCGTGATGCGCTTTGAACCGGGCGCGGCCGAGTATTTGCGCGATCTGATGGAGCTGCTTGAGGGTCTCGGCGTCAACCACGCTTTATGGGCCTGGACACCGGCCTATCTGCTGCGGTACGGGGACATGCAAGAGTTCGAGTACCGGCTCGGGCCGGATATGGATAACCTCACCGAGCCAGTCCCCAACGAACTGCTGGAGGTGATTGTCAGCAACTGGAAACGGAACACAGTCCGGCCGTCGCAGGTCACGTTCGTCGATGCAGACCGGTGATTCTGGCGATTTGCCTGGTCAGAGGAGTTTAGGGTCTTCCCAAGATCATTATTTTTGAGTCGCACAGGAGCGAACGATGAAAACAGGATATGCTGTAGCCATCAAGGTCGGTATGATTCTCGTCTTTATTTTGGTAAACGGATGTGCCCGTTCGCCAACCCCAAAAAATGACTTGCCAAAGCTCCAAGGCGACTGGACGACATACACGAACACCAATACCGCATACGGTCTGGCCTTTGACCAGGATGGCCATCTGTGGGCTGCAAGTGGTGGGGGTGTGGTGCGGTGGGACGTAACCACTCACACATATATCAAGTACACCGCGGCGGATGGCCTGGCAGGAAATAACGTTATATCTATTGCTGTAGCATCTGATAACAGGGTATGGATCGGTACGGAAGGCAGCGGCGTCTCTTGTTTCGACGGAAAGACATGGACGACCTATACTAAACTTGATGGGCTGGCAGGTGATGTGGTCCGTTCCATCGCAGCATCTCCCGACGGTGCAGTGTGGTTCGGTACGGCCAGAGGAGTCTCTCACTTTGATGGCAAGACCTGGACCAGCTATACTGTTGACGACGGCCTAGCAGACGACAGTGTGTATGTTGTAGCCTTGACCCCCAAGGGCATGTTGTGGGTCGGCACACGGAGTGGTGGCGTTTCTTGCTTTGATGGCCAAGTCTGGACCACCTACACAATGGCTGATGGTTTGATAGCTGATACAGTTTTTTCCCTGGTCGTTATTTCCGACGACGCATTGTGGTTCGGCTCATTTGAAGGATTCTCCTTTTTTGATGGTAAGAATTGGACAAATCACCTTTTCCCGATGCGTCCGTTCGCCATACGCAATCCTATTGCTATCGCGCCAGACGGTGCAGTATGGGTTGGTGCCGAATGTGGTGTCTATCGTTTTGACGGCACAGGATGGACTGGCTATAGTGCTACCGATGGGTTCACAGACGACTGGGTTGGGGCTATCGTCACTGCACCGGATGGCACGTTTTGGTTTGGCACGGGGAGTGGCATCTTTCACTTGAACGAGGAAAAGTGGACCACGTTCGCCAGCACAGGAGAGCCGGCCGGAAATGATGTGACCTCCATTGCGGCTGCCCCTGACGGCACATTGTGGTTTGGCACTCAATGGAACGGTGTCTCGCATTTTGATGGCACGACCTGGACGACGTACACCACCCGCGATGGGCTGGCCGGAAATGAGGTGCTGTCCGTTGCCGCCGCGCCCGACAACTCGGTGTGGTTTGGCACCGAGGGGATGGGTGTTTCACACTTTGATGGCAAGACCTGGCGCAGCTATACCGGGCAGGATGGACTGGGAGGGAATGATGTCTTTGCTATTGCCGTCGCGCCGGATGGCACGGTGTGGTTTGGCACCGATGGCGGTGCTTCTCGTTTTGATGGCGAAACCTGGGTCACCTACACGGCGGCCGACGGCCTGGCAAGTGATTATGTGCGTTCTATTGCCGTCGCACCAGATGGCACACTGTGGTTTGTCACTGAAGGTGGTCTCTCACGCTTTGACGGCAGCGTGTGGACGACTCATAATGTCGAAGATCATACGCCCAGCAGTGAGATTGGGGCGGTTGCCATCGCCCCAGACGGTACTGTGTGGGTTGGGACTGGTGGCTGGGGACTTCTTCGCTTTGATGGAAAAGAGTGGATATGTTACAAGATCGAGGACGGTCTAGCAAGTAATAGCATCTATTCTATAGCGGTGGCTGCCGATGGTTCTGCGTGGGTTGGCACCGACAAAAGTATTTCTTACTTTGACGGTCACAACTGGACCAACTATACGGACGATAGCAGATTAGCTGGAAACAGCGTCAGTACCATCGTGATCACCCTGGATGGCGCGATGTGGTTTGACACTTTTGGAGGAGACGGCATCTCGCGCTTCACGCCCGCGCGTTGAGGCGGTTTGCTTGCTCTACGCAGAGCGTAGGCGCGAGAGAACGGCAACCTAAAGAGGATATCTCTATGACACAAATCGAACTGCTTGCCCCGGCCAAAGACCTGGCCTGCGGCATCGCCGCCATCGACAGCGGCGCCGACGCGGTGTACATTGGTGCGGGGCGCTTTGGCGCGCGCGCCCAGGCTGGCAACGCGCTCGACGACATCGCCGCGCTGGTTGCGCACGCGCACCGCTACTGGGCCAGAGTCTATGTCGCTGTCAACACGCTGCTCCACGACTACGAACTTGACGACGCTGTCCAACTGATCGACCGTTTGCACGAGATCAGCGTCGATGCGATAATCGTCCAAGATGCCGGTCTGCTGGAATGCGACCTGGCCCCCATTCCCCTGATCGCCAGCACGCAAATGCACAACGATACGCCGGAAAAAATCGCTTTTCTGGAGCAGGTCGGTTTCCAGCGCATCATCCTGGCCCGCGAATTGAGTCTGGAACACATCCGGGCCATCCGCGCGCAAACGCAAATCGAACTGGAGGCATTCGTCCACGGCGCGCTGTGTGTCTGCTACAGCGGGCAGTGCTACCTGAGTTATGCCCTCGGCGGGCGCAGCGGCAATCGAGGCGAGTGCGCCCAACCCTGCCGCCGCCGCTACACCCTGGTCGACCGGAATGGAACGCCGATCATCAAAGACAAGCATTTGCTTTCACTGTGTGACATGGATCGCAGCGCATACCTGGGCGATCTGATCGACGCCGGCGTGTGCGCGTTCAAGATCGAAGGACGGCTCAAGGATCGCGCCTATGTGACCAACGTGGTCAGCCACTACCGGCAGGCGCTGGACGCCGTTTTGGAGGAAAAGGGGCTACACAAGAGTTCGTCGGGCCGCAGCCGCGTCGATTTTGTGCCCGACGTGAGCAAGACCTTTAATCGCGGCTACACCGATTATTTTATGCGCCCTCGGAGCAAAATGGGCGCGCTAGACACGCCCAAAATGGTCGGCGAGGAGGTGGGTACAGTCAGGCGCGTTGCAGAGCGCTGGATCGAGATCGACGGCGCGGTCGAACTGCACAACGGCGACGGGCTGTGCTTTTTCGACGCCAGCGGCGCGCTGTGCGGCACCGTCGTCACCGGCGTGGAGGGCCGTCGGGTCTGGGTGGGCAGCACGCAGGGTTTGCACGCGGGCCGCCCGGTCTACCGCAATCACGACCACCAGTTTCTGAACCAGGTCAACCAAAGTCGCGTCGAACGCCGGATCGCGGTACGCTTTGTGGTATCGGAAACGGCAGACGGGCTGAGCCTCACCGCCGTCGACGAGGATGGAAACAGCGCCCGGACAGCCGTAAGCATCGAAAAACAGCCGGCGCACAACCCGGCGCAAATGATCGACACCCTGCGCAGGCAGATTGCCAGAACCGGCGACACCCCGTTCGAGTGCGCCGGGATCGACATCGAGTGGACGGAGACGATTTTTTGCCCGGTTTCGGTGCTCAACGCGCTGCGCCGCGACGCGCTCGACGCACTGGCCCGGACCCGTGCGCAAAACCGCCCCCGGCTGGACATTCTGCCGCTCAAAAACGACGCGCCCTATCCCCAAACCAGGCTCACCTACCTGGGCAACGTGCTCAACCAAAAGGCCGTCGACTTTTACCGGCGGCATGGCGTCACCGAGATCGAATCGGCGGCCGAGTCGGGGCTGGATATGCGCGGCCGGCGGGTGATGCGCACGCGCTACTGCATCCTGCACCAGCTCGATCTATGCAAGCGTGACCATCATAGGGCAGTTGAGGAACCGCTGTACCTGGTCGATGAGGAGGGCCGCCGCCTGCGGCTCGAATTCGACTGCGCACACTGCGAGATGGCGCTGTTTTACTAAAAAGTCATTCTCTAGATTCCGAATTCTTGGCTTCAGGCGCTTTCGACGGCGCAATAGTGTACGTTTCGCCGCCCAACTTGAATGGAATACGCAACACACCATAGCGCACCAGCATCAACAGCGTGCCGACCACAGCCATCGATGCGGCGACCAACCGCGAGTAACTCAACCCTGTGCCGGGAATGCGTGGCTGGTCGGGTCGCCAGGTTTCAATAATCACCCGCCCCACCCCGGCCAAAATCAGCCAGGCGAAAAAGACGGCGCCAGGGCGTACCTTGTCCTTGAAACGGTTGGACAGCCACAGCAGCAAACTGCCGGCGACCAGGTTCCACAACATCTCGTAGGCAAAAGTCGGGTGAAAGCGCGTGCTCTCGGGAAAGCGGGTCAAATCATTCCAGGGCGGGATGCGATACGCCGGCGCGATTGGAATGCCCCAGGGCAGCGTCGTCGGCGGGCCATACAATTCCTGGTTGATGAAATTGCCCAGCCGCGCCGTGCCTTGAGCAATCAACATCGACGGGGCCACCGAATCGAGGATCAGGCGCATATCGACCTTGTTGCGCCGCGCATAGAGGTAAAAGGCAATCCCGCCCAGCAGAAACGCGCCATAGATGTGCAGCCCGCCCTGCGGCAGGTTGAAAATCTGCACGGGGTTGTCGAGGTAATAGGCGCCTCCGCCAAAAATGTCGTTGAGCACGTACCAGGCCCGCGCACCGACGATGCCCGCCGGAATGGCCCAGATCAGCCCGTCCCATAGATGATCGGCGTTCTCGCCGCGCCGGCGCAGCTGGCGCTCGGCCAGCCACGCGCCAAGCAGCAAACTCGACACGGCGATCACGCTGTACCAGCGCAGCGCAAACTCGAAATTGCCCAGACGAAACGAGAAAATAATTGGATCGATCACAGCTTTCCTCTCTTGCCAATAACTGTTCGCCCTGCTTGGTCTCGATATGGGCCTTACGGCCCTACTCGACCGACGCTGCTGAGGGCGGTCAGCGGTCGGCTAATCCATATACCCCAACCCGCGCAGACGCTGCTGCACGAGTTCGTCGTCGTGATTGACCGCCCGCTGGCGCTTGCCCTCCAGCCGGCGCGACTCGGCCTTGTCGACAAATGCTTCGGCCACCGCCAGCAGCCGCGCCAGCCGCTCGGCCTGCTCGTCAAGTGAAAGCGGATAGTGCTCTTGTCTGTCCGCGTCCAGATCGTACACCTGCTCGCCAATCCCCTCGACCTGCACCAGCTTGAAGCGATCCTCGTAAACCGCGCGCAAGGTCGCCCGGCTGCCCAGCCGCTCGATCAGCCCCGGTTTGTGCTTGCGCATGCTGCTGAGGGCGAAATCGGGCGCATAGGCCTCGCTGATTACGGTCGCCTGCGGGCGGCCAAGATCGCGCGCCTCGCGGATCAGGCTCTGGCTGCGCACATCGACCTCGGCGCTGTAATGCGTCGCATAGGTCTCGATCCCGGCCAGGTCGAGCGCGGTTTGAAAGATCCGCGTCGCCGACACCGGCGTATCGACACGCCGGCCTGCTTTTTGCCCGGCAAAGCGAATCAGCAAAGGCACGTGGATCAATTCCTGGCAAACGCCGAAAGCGTGGCCCATCAGGCCGTGCTCGCCGAGCATTTCGCCGTGATCGGAGACGACGATCACCGCCGTGTCGGCGCGGCGCGCGGGATGATCCAGCGCCTCGAACAATTCTGCACACAACCCGTCCTGATAAGCCACTTCTGCATCGTACATATCGCTCAACGTCCGCGCCTCGATCTCGCTGAACGGCCTTTCCAGCGGGGTGATCCAGTCGGCGGCGCGGCGGTTAAAAGCATTCATAAAGTCGCGCGCGGCGTGGTTATCGATGACCGGCGCTGCAAAGCGCCGGACGAAACGCTCCGGCGGGTCGAAAGGCAGATGGGTTTGCATCAGGTTGATAAACACAAACTGCGCTTCGCGGTCATCCATCTCTTCGCGAATAAAACGCGTGGCGTCGTGGATCGAGCGCGGCGTGTTGCCCTTCCAGCGCGCCAGACGCGTCCAGATCGGCACCCAGATCGGGTTAAGCGCGGCCATAAAGATGCGTGTCGAACTGGCAAAAAGGTTTTGGACGGGATACGAAACGCGGCGCATCAACTGCGTGTATCGCTCCCACAGCTTGAACAGCGGCGAAACCACGCGCCGCGCCTGGCGGGCCGGCACTGACGGGATCGCACCGGAATAGTTGTAAAACACGTCAAAGCCGCGCTTGAACCCATTATTGAGCACGCCAACCAGCGGGTTGTTGCAGAATGCCGTAGTGCGATAGCCGCGCTCGCGCAGCCGATCGGCCAAAGTCTTGAAGCGCGGATCGAGCGCGTCACCCGATTGGATGGTCATGTGCGTGGTCGGCGGTTCACCGCTGAACATCGAGGCATGCGAGGGGATGGTCCACTGCGCGGGGGCAACGGCGCGCTCAAACAGGACCGTTTCATGGGCAAACGCATCCAGGTTGGGCGTCGCGCCGCGATCATAGCCATAGCAACCGATACGATCCAGCCGGTGCGTGTCGAGGACGATCAGAACAATGTTGGGCGCTTGCTCGTTGATGTACATAGGCTCTCGATTCTATCAAGTCGGGATGTTTGTACTTGAAACACCCGACGGCGGCCTATGTTACCATCATTGCGCCCTAAAGGCAAGCGCGAATAAACCTCCGAGGCCTTGAAGACCTCGGAGGTTCTGCGTTTGACGACGATCAGGCGATCGGCATCAGCAGGTCGAGTTCGATCTCGTCGACCACTTGCTGCGCCAGGGCCGGGCCGAGGTGTTCCTCCAACCACTGTCGCGAGTGGTCGTACTGGAATGAACTGTTCTCGCGCCAGGCTGCCAACTGCTGCCAGCGCTCGCCGATGCCGGGAATGCCCGTACAGCGCAGTGCCGCATACTTGCCGCCCGGCATCAACTTGATTTTGATCTCACCCGCCGCCTCCACCTCCGGCCCAACCACGATCTGGAACTCGTAGCCGTAATTCGGGCTGCCCGGCGACGGGTCGGGGTTGTTAAAGCCAAAGATGCGGTGCGCCTGAGGGTCATCCAGCAGACCTTTCGGCCCGGCCCAGTCAAGCAGTTTTTTCCAGGCAATGTCCTCCGGCCCTGCGCCAAAACCGTGCGCACAAGCCACCCGCAGCGGCGGCAATTCCAAGATTCGCACATCCAGTTCACTCATCTGGTTTCTCCTTGTATAAAATACCTGTTGGTTTGCGAAAAAAGGGTATCCCGACGA
>CAYRXM010000110.1:0-16891 GCA_964428175.1 uncultured Anaerolineae bacterium | reverse complement strand
TAGAATAAGTCAAATATCAGTTAGTATCGGGAGACTTTTTCAGCGGTCTCCTAGTCTGGCGCAGAGTGCCGCCCGCTCGCTCTGACGGTCTCCGTCGGAGCGAGAAAAAGGAATAGACCGATGAAAACAGGGAGCTTGCTGAAAGATCTGGTTACCACACATAGGTGTATTTTCCGTATAGATCGGGTGCAGCATATATGAATCTGATCAAAGTGGGAGAGTTCTTATCAATGAGAATATCAAAAATCGTTTGGATTAGCACAGTTTGTGTCATTGGCATGGTGGTTATAGGCTTTTTGGTATGGTACTTGGTGTTTCAGAGCACTCTAGATTTAAAGAGACAAGCGGCTCAGACGATTGTTGCTTGGGTGTTCGAGAATGAACCCATACCCGGCTTTGTGGAGGATACGTACGAGGGGAGGTATGTAGGATCGGATAGAATACGACAGACAAAGCAGTGGTATGTCGACTGTGACTTTTTATCACAACATATCTCCTTGAGCGACGATCCGAGACTCACAAGAGTCTCCAAAGAGGATATGTCGGAGATACTTGGGCTTGAGCAGGAGTCAGTTGGAAATGAAGACAGTTCGTTCTTGATTATGCGTTTGCGGAGTGTATCTAGAGACAAGATCGAGCTTTCCATAGCGATCAGTTATGCTGGGGGTACTGAAGGTGCTCTATACGACTTTGTTTTCACAGTGGTAGATGGTCAGTTGAGCGGTGTTGGCAATCATGTTGGCGGCCCTTAATGTTCACGGTACTTGATGATATGCCACCTGGTCTGCGGTGGGGTATATGACGCGCCATAGAATGGCGAGTCTACCGGGCTGATCTTCAAAGGCAGTCGCTACTTTGACCAAGCATCGTCTTCGATACCGACATCTGGCTGTCGCTGGCCCCGCTGGTGGTGCTGCAAGAGTGGAAGGGAAGGAAGAAACGCAAGCATCGTCTTCGATGCCGGTAGCAGCGGTGGGTTGTGCCGATAACAAGTATATCGTGCCGACGGCGCCGACGCAAGACGTCAGAAACGTCGGCACAACTCTTTTCATTGCCCTTGAAATGGAACTCTGTTATAATCATCCCATTCCATAGTGGGCGCTTGATTCCACACGAGGCTGTGTCGATGAACCATCGCTTGTTGAGATTCTGGCTGCTTGTATCCATCCTGGTCGGATCGCTGCTCGCATCTCCAGCGACCCTTCCGGCGGCATCCGAGCCGCTGCCCGCATTGACCATCGAGCGTTCGCCGGCTTCGGCGACGCCGGCTGTGGCGACGCCGGCTGCGGAGACGCCGCCCGCCGAGGACGATATCCCTCTCGATGGGCGCAAGTTCGAGCCGGCGCTGCTCAAGCAGCTTTTGGCCGCCGGGGGCGATCCGTCGGCGGCGAGCGCCGTGTTGCGCGGTATCGTGATGCTGCACCCGGTCGAGGGGATCGGCGCGCTGTCACTTGAAGATCTGTCGCTCGACGGGCTGGACAAGGCGGCGCGGGGACAGGCCGTGGTTCACACGCTGCAAGCGCAGGCCCAGGCGGCGCAACACAACGTGATCCTGGCCGTGCAAGCGGCGCAGCAGGCCGGGCAGGTCGCTTCCTTTCAACCGCTGTGGATCGTCAACGGGATTGCCGTGCAGGGCACGCGCGAGGCCTTTCTGGCCCTGGCTGCCCGCCCGGACGTGTCGTTCATTGCCCAGGACCATGTCCACCATCTGGACTCGTCCGATCCGGGCGCATCCTACCAGGTCATCCAGCTCCAACTCGACCCCGTGCAGTGGAACGTCAGCCGCGTGCAGGCCGACCGCGTCTGGGATGCGCTGGGCCTGGATGGTCGCGGCGTGGTAGTCGGCGTCATGGACAGCGGCGTCGACTGGGAGCATCCGCTGCTGGCGGCCAATTATCGCGGCTACACCGGCAAGCCGCTGGTCGATCACACCGCTCACTGGTACTGCGCCACCGATGAGGGTTACACCTATCCCGGCGACGGCCTGGGGCACGGCACGCACGTCGCCGGCATCGCGCTCGGCCGGGATGGCATCGGCGCAGCGCCCGGCGCGCAGTGGATCGCAGTCAAGGTCTTTAACAACCAGGGCTTTGCCTACGACAGCTGGCTGCACGCCGGGTTCGAGTGGCTGCTCGCGCCCGGCGGCGACCCGTCGCTGGCCCCGGATATCGTCAATGGCTCGTGGGGCAGCAGAGACAGCGCCAACCAGATTTTCCAAAACGATATCCGCGCGCTGCGCGCGGCGGGCATCGTGCCCGTCTTTGCCGCCGGAAACGAAGGGCCGGAAGAAGGCTCGGTGAGTTCGCCGGGCAGCCTGCCGGAGACCATCGCCGTCGGCGCGACCGACCGCGACGATCTCGTCGCCTGGTTTTCCGGGCGCGGGCCGTCGCCGTGGGACGAACTCAAGCCCCAAGTATCCGCGCCGGGCGTCGACATCCTCTCTGCGCTGCCCGGCGGCGGGCTGGGCATCAAGAGCGGTACCTCGATGGCTGCACCGCTGACTGCCGGCGTCATCGCCCTGCTGCTCCAGGCCAATCCCGCGCTGACCATCGACCAGATCGAGGCCATCCTCACCCAGACCGCCATCCCCCTGGGCGAGGGACATCCGAACAACGTGTACGGCTGGGGGCTGGTCGATGCCTACGCGGCGGTCGTGCGCGCGGGCAGTTTCGGGCGGCTGGCTGGTTCGGTGCGCAACCGCGCTTCCGGTGCGCCCATTCCCGGCGCGGCGATCGAGGCGCAGGCGCACGGCGGCGGAGCCTGGGGTTCGACGGTGAGCGGCGCGGACGGCACGTTCGACATCGGTCTGAGTGCGGGCGTGTCTGACGTGTGGGCGCGCGCGTTCGGCTACCAGGATGCAACGATCTATAATGTGCATGTGGTCACGGCGACGACGACCACGCTGCACATCGCGTTGGACGCGCTGCCGACGGGCGTGCTGCAGGGCGTCGTCAGCGAGGTGGGCATGGGAACGCCGCTCTCGGCGACGGTGTACGTGCCGGGCGCGCCGGCGTCGACGGCATCCAACCCCGGCGACGGGCGCTATACACTGGTCTTGCCGCAGGGCACGCACACGGTGCGCGTCGAAGCCTGGGGCTACCGCGCCGTGACCGCCACGGTGACCCTCCTGGGCGGCGACGTGCAGGTGCGCGATTTCGCCCTCGAACCGGCGCCGACGATCCTGCTGGTGGACAGCGGGGCGTGGTACAATGACAGCCAGCGCCGGTTTTACCAGCGCGCGCTGTATGACCTGAACTATCTCTACCATACACACATCATCACCAGCATCAACCCAACCTCGGCCAACCTGCCGGCGGCCGGGCAGTTGTCGGTCTACGATCTGGTGATCTGGAGCGCGCCACAGGACGCGCCCGGCTACATCGGCGCGAGCGGGGTGATCACCCCCTATTTGTCCGCCGGCGGGCGGCTGCTGCTCAGCGGCCAGGATGTGGCCTTTTGGGACGGCGGCGGCAGCGGGCTGATCTGGGCGCCTTATCTGCGCGATTACCTCAAGACGGCCCTCGTCGCCGACGCGGCGGCGAGCCGGACGCTGGATGGAAGCGGCATTCTGGCCGGGCTGACCATCACTTTGAGCGGCGGCGAGGGAGCCGACAACCAGATCGCACCTGATGTGATCGTCTCGACGGACGATGTTTTCGCCGCCTCGATCCTGGCCTATCAGGGCGACGGCAGCGGCGGGCAGCAGGTGGGGCCGTGTCTGCCCTATCGTGCCCTGTTATTCGGCTTTGGCCTGGAAGGCATCGACAGCGACACGACACGGCAGGAGGTGCTGGAACGCAGCATCCGCTGGCTGACCGGCCCGCTGCAGAGCGCCGGCATCGAGCTGCAAGACGATGGGCAGACGCGCATCGGGCGGCCCGGCGACGAACTGACCCGCACCGTGCGCCTGCGCAACCTGAGCGAAGTCAGCGCCGACACGTACACCCTCTGGCTCGACGGGCACGCCTGGCCTTCGCTGCTGCTCGCGCCGGGCACGCTCACTCTGGGCGCCTGCACCTCGACTACGTTTCAGATTTCGACCGCCATCCCGCCAGGCACCGGCTGGCACGTCGCCGACACGACCACGCTGCACGCTGCCTCGACGATCTCGCCCGGCCTGGCGGCGACCGTCGCGCTGACCACCAAGACGCCCGCGCCGGTGCTGCTGGTCGACGGGGCGCGCTTTTACGACATGTCGAGCCATTACATCGCTGCATTGCAGCAAGCGGGCATCGGCTATGACTATCATCGGGTCAAAAAGCAGTGGCCGTTCAACGTGCCCACCACCGACACGCTGGCGATGTACCCGCTGGTGGTGTGGTACACCGCCTATGACTGGTACGAACCGATCGGTGCGGCGGAGGATGCGCGTCTGCGCCATTACCTGGACGAAGGCGGGCGGCTGCTGTTTTCATCGCAGGACTTTTTGTACTATCGCCACGGCACGCCGCTGGCCCAGACTTATCTCGGCGTGCGCGATTACATCGAAGACCTGACTCCCGAGCAGGCCTGGGGCGAGCCGGGCCATCCGATCGGCTGGGGACTGGGGGGGTACACGCTGACCTATCCCTTCCGCAACTGGAGCGACGGGCTGATCCCGGTGCCAACGGCGTCTGTCTGGATGCGCGCTGAGGGAGGCGATCCCGTTGCCCTCACCCACGAGGGCGCGACCTGGCGCACGGCGTTCATGTCCTTCCCCTTTGAAACGCTGGATGCTGACGCCGCCGCGTCGGTGATGAGCCGCGCGGTCGGCTGGCTGAGCTGGCTGGGAACGTCCGAGTGGCTGGGCGACCCGATCAACGCGCGCAGCGGCGACCTGATCTCGATGGCCGCTGTTTTGTCCAATGACGGTTGGAGCGACACTGCCTCGGCGCACTTTTCGACCACCGTGCCCGCCGGGCTGTCGCCGGTGACGGCCTCGCTGCCGCCCGAATTGACCTACGATCCGGGATCGCGCCTGTTGAGCTGGCAGGGCAGCATCGCTCAAGGCGGTGTTCAGGAATTCGAATTCCAGGTGCGTGTAGACGACGGCCTTCCCTACAGCACCCGGATCGCTTTTCCGGCCTGGATCGGCTACGACGACCACGGCATCACATTTGAGCGGCCCTTCTTTTTACGCGTCAACGCACCCGATCTGATTCTTTCTGCGCTGTGGGCGCAGCCCGACCCGGCCCGCCCGCACCAGGTGCTCTCGGTTACGCTGGCGCTGCGCAACGAAGGGACGCTGGCGGCTACGGCGATGGTCACCTCCAGTCTGGCGGCGCGCGCCCAGTTCACCGGCACGCTGGATAGCGGCGGCATCGGCGCGGGGGCACTGATCAGCGATCTGCTCACCTGGAGTGGGCCGGTGGCTTTCGGCGAGACGGTGACGCTGCGCTACCGGCTGGCCCTCGACAACGCTGGCGATTACATCCTACCGCTGCGCGCCTGGCTGAATGACGAGTGGGGCGAGCGGTGGCTGATCGAGTTTTATCTGCAAGTGGATTCCTGGAAAACATATCTGCCGCTGGCGCTCAGATCGAGCCGGGGGCCGTGATGTGAGGCGTATATGAGACCATTGCGTTGGCTTGGTGCGTTGATTGGCCTGGTGTTGGGCTGGCTGGGGCTGCTGCAAGGCCAATGCGTCTTGCACCGGCTCGATGGCCTGTCGCTCGCCGGGCGCAATCGTGTCGCCGGGATTGCCCTGACCATTGTCCTGGGGCTTGGCGGTATCGTCTTGATCGCCCTCAGCCCGCTGCTCCTGGTGCTGGGCCTGGCTCTGCCCGCGTTGCTTCCGGCGCTGGGAGTGCTGATCGGCCTGGGCTGGCTGCGCCGGAACCAGTTAGAGCCGCCGCTGGCCGGCAGCCCCGAGCCGGGCGATCCGTGGACGGCCGAGCCGGTGGTTTTTAGCGACGACATCGGCACGGCAAGCGGCCATTTTCTGACCGCCCGGCATCCCAACGGGGCGACGGTGTGCTGGGTACACGGCGTCGGTGACAGCAGCCAGACCTACAAGTGGGTCATCTTGGGCGCGCTGGCCGGGGCCGGGTTCAACGTGCTCACCGTCGATTTGCCGGGACACGGCGTGCGGCAGGATCGATTCTCGCTGCCCGGCGCATTGAGCACCGTCCCCGCCGCACTGACCTATCTGCGCCGCCGCCCGGACGTGAACCCCGACCGCATCGGACTGCTGGGGGTCAGCCTGGGTGGGATGCTGTCGATCCGCGCGCTGGCCGGCGGAGCGCGGGTCAAATCGGCGGTCTTGCTCCAGGTGTCCGGCGAACTGCACTTGAGCCAAAAACTGTGGTGGACGGAGGCGTTGAGCGCCGTCTCGCTGCCCACGCTGAACGTCTTTCGCCGCTGCAGCCCGCGCGGCCTGTACCAGACCTGGCAGCCGCTCTCCGATTTCGATCCCAGCCTGGAGGCGGTGATCAATGCGCTTCACCCCGAAGAGTTTGCCGGCGAGATGCCGCCGCTGCCGCTGCTGTTCATCTATGGCGGGCGGGACCCCATCGCTCCGGTCGAATATGGGCTGCGCCTGTACGAACGGGCCAGGCACCCCAAATCCTTCAAAACCATCCGCGCCGCGTCGCACGTCTCGCTGATCTTTATACGGGAAACGGCCGAGGTGGTGAGGGATTGGTTTGTGAATCAACTGTGAGGATACACAATTCTGTATTGCGTGTTCCGTAACGGAATACGTAATACAGTAAACGAAGCATAAATCTAATCTATAAAGCGGGAGAGTCTTTTATGTTCATTCAATCTTTGAGCGGCGATTGGCAGTTTCGCCAGGCCGGCAGTGACGAATGGCTGCCCGCCGTGGCGCCCGGCGGCGTCCACACCGATCTGCTGGCGGCGGGCCAAATCCCCGATCCGTTCGTGGGGGACAATGAAAAATACGTGCAGTGGGTGGCCCAGTGCGATTGGGACTACCGGCGCACGTTCGTCGCCGGGCCGGAGCTGCTGGACGAGGAGCGCGTCTTTTTGGTCTGCGACGGGCTGGATACACTGGCGGCGGTCAGCGTCAACGGCGAGTTGCTCGGTCACGCCGACAACATGTTTCGCCAGTATCGTTGGGAGATCAAGGAATGGCTGGTCGAGGGCGAGAACGAGATTCTGATCGCCTTCACCTCGCCGGTCAAGTACGTGCTCCCGCAGATGGACGTGCGCCCGCTGCCCGGCGCGAGCCAGGCCATCCCCGGCGGGCCGTACCTGCGCAAAGCGCCCTGCCAGTTCGGCTGGGACTGGGGGCCGATGCTGCCGCCAATCGGCATCTGGAAGGACATTCGCTTGGAAGGACGCAGCACGGCGCGCATCGACGATGTGCACCTGCGTCAGCGGCATGAGGGCGGCCGGGCCGTGGTTTCGGCCCAGGTTCAGGTAGAATGCTGGGAGCAGACCGGATTGGCCGTTGCGTTGCGCATCACCGCGCCGGATGGCCGTGTTTTGGAAAATGCGATGACCCTCTCTTGCGGCGACACCTGTACGATCGAAGCGACCGTCGACGAACCGCAGCTTTGGTGGCCCAACGGGTACGGTTCGCCCAGTGAACTGGGCGCGCAGCCTTTGTACGGCGTCGAGGTGACGCTGCTGTCCGGCGAGCGGGCCATCGACCAGAACAAGTTTCAGATCGGCCTGCGCACGCTGGAACTGCGCCGCGCGCCGGACGAGTGGGGCGAGTCGTTCACGTTTGTGGTCAACGGTGTGCCGATCTTTGCCAAAGGCTCCAACTGGATCCCCGCCGATTCCTTCCCCACGCGGCTGACCGATGAATGTATGGAGCACCTGATCTGGAGCGCAGCCCAGGCCAACCAGAACATGCTGCGCGTGTGGGGCGGCGGCTTTTACGAAGAGGAGCGCTTTTACGACCTGTGCGATCGCTATGGCATCTTGGTGTGGCAGGATTTCGTCTATTCGTGCAGCATTTACCCGATGAACGACGCGGCGTTTCTCGAAAATGCGCGGATCGAGGCCGAGGAGAATATCAAGCGGCTGCGCCATCGCGCCAGCCTGGCCTTGTGGTGCGGCAACAACGAGATGGAGTGGGGCTGGTTCGGCTGGGGTTGGGATCGTCCGGAGCACAAGGACCTCAAGGAGGCCTACGATCGCTTTTTCCACCGCCTGCTGCCGGCCTGGATCGAGCGGTTCGACCCCGACACGCCCTACTGGCCCAGTTCGCCGTCGTCAAACATTGCCTTTGACGATCCGAACTCGTCGCTGCGCGGCGACGCCCACTATTGGGACGTGTGGCACGGACGGCGTCCGTTTACCGCCTATCGCGGCCAATACCCGCGCTTTATGAGCGAGTTTGGCTTTCAATCGCTGCCGCCGCTGGAGACGGTCGCTGCCTATGCCGAAGAAAAAGACTGGAACATGACCTCGTACATCATGGAGCACCACCAGCGCGGCAACCACGGCAACGGGCTGATTTTGGCCCAAATGACCGACACGTTCCGCATGCCCAAGGATTTTGCTTCTTTGGTGTATTTAAGCCTGGTTTTGCAGGCCGAGGGGGTTCGCTACGGGGTGGAGCACTGGCGGCGGGCGATGGCGCGGGTGAGCGGCACGCTGATCTGGCAGCTCAACGACTGCTGGCCGGTGGCCTCGTGGGCCAGCATCGACTATTTTGGGCGCTGGAAGGCGCTGCATTACGCGGCGAAACGGTTCTACGCATCGCTGCTGCTCTCGGTGGAAGACATTGGCCCGTCGATGGGTATTCACGTCACTTCCGACTTGACCGGGGGATGGCAGGGGATGCTGCGCTGGTCGCTGGAAACGTTAGGGGGAGAGGTGCTCGAATCGGGCGAGGAGGCGGTGACGGCTCCGCCGCTGGCCGATACGCCGGTCGTTCAGCTCGACTTTTCCAGTCACGCCTTTGCCGGCGACCTGGTGCCCGCGCACGCCTGGAAAACCCAAGATCGGCGTGACACGCTGTACCTGTACGAGTATGCCCGCGCCGAGCGCACCACGCGCGACGTGATTTTGGTCTGCGAGTTGTGCCAGGACGATCAGGTGGTTTCGCGGCAGGTGAGCACCTTTGTCCCGTCCAAGCACCTCGATCTGGCCGAGCCGGGGCTGTCGACCACGGTGGGGCTGGAAGGAAATCAACTGGTTTTCAACCTCACCGCGCGGTCGCTGGCGCGCTTTGTCGAGCTGTCGCTGGAAGGGGTTGACGTGGTGTTCAGCGACAATTACGTCGATCTGCCGGCCGGGCGCAGCGTGCGCATCACCTGCCCGCTGCCAGAGGGCTGGACGCTCCAACGGGCACAGTCGGCGCTGCGGGTGATGTCGCTGTATGACTCGTTCGCATAGAGTGCGGTCGAACCCCTCAAGGGCGCAGTCAACTGCGCCCTTGGGCGATCTCGGACAAATGCTCGATGCTGTCTGCGATCAGGCGCGCAGCGCCTTCTACGCCCCACCTGGCGACGTTGATCATCAGGTGATAATAGTCGGGGTCGGCCCAGTCGATGTGGTAAAAGCGCCGCACAAAGGCCTCGGCCGCCTTGTCGTGCTCAGCGACGGCTTTTTTGGCCTCGGCGAGTTGCAGCTCCTGGGCCATCCACCCCATCTCGCGATATTGGGTGTGGTTGACCCGTACATCAAGCGGGGCAAAGATGCGCACGTGCAGAACGCCGGGTAAATCCTTGAGGACAACCTGGCTGCCCCGGCCGACAACAACGACGTTGCCCTGCTCATAGGCGCCGCGAATCAGCTTTTCAATCGTGCTGACGCACCACTCTTCGTTCAATTGCTCAATGGTCAGCGCGCCGGAAAGCATGGCATGTTGGTCATGAAACAGGATCGGATCGTAGAAAAAAGGTGCAGATTGTGAACTCGCCCCTGGTATCTCGCCTGGATCCGGAGGCTCATTCACCTGGGTGACGATGGGCAGGCTGCGATGGCCCAACAGTCGATCCAGAAAGCCGCGCATTTTGAAATCATCCTCGGTCAGATCGACAATGTTGTTGGCAGACAGTCCCACTTCGGCGGCTACCTGGAGCATCATCTCTTTGCCGAAATAACGATAGCCGAGCAATTCGCAGACACGGTCGGCAATTTCATTGCCCTGACTGCCATACTGGCGGGAAATTGTGATCACAGCCATCAGACCACCTCCTATCGCGAATGAATCGGAACCGGTTTATGCTTTTAGCATATCACGAGCCTTTGTGCTTGTCAATGATCGGCTTTCCCAACTGGACATTGACAAAATATCGGTGAATCGCTATACTGGTAACAGACGGGCCATTAAAACGCGCAAGATATTTTTTGATCAAAGGGGGTCAAACATGCAGCGAATTTTTCAATCATCATTTGAAGGGGGCTTTTACGACTTTGAAGGCATTGGCGAACTGACCTGCCCCAACGGGTGGACGCCGGCCTGGCTGCCGACCAAGGGACAGGGCATCCTGCACCGTCCCGAGTATGACGTCAAGGACGCCACCAAAGGCCAACCCGAAGTGCGCAGCGGGCGTTACGCGGCCAACTTTTTCACCGTCCACGCCACGCACGACGGCTGCCTGTACCGCAAGTTCAAAGTGGGCAAGGGCAACGGCGTGCGCGCCAGCGCGTGGTGCATGAGTGTGACCCGCGACCGTGATGGCAAACCCACCGGCGGTCACGGCATGCGCATCGGCATCGATCCCAGCGGCGGCACCGACCATACCGCGCCGACCGTTCTCTATGGCGATTATTGGTCGAGCTATATGCCCGAATGGAAAGAGCGCGTCTGGAAGCAAGTCGATGTCGAAGCCATCGCCGAGGCCGACGAGGTTACCGTCTTTTTGCACGCCAAAAACGACTTTCCGGTCGAGATCAGCGCCAGCCATTGGGACGATGTGGTGATCGAGGTCGGCAATGCGTCTGAGGTCAAGCCGCCCAAGCCGCCCGCCATCGACATGGGCAAGCTTACCCTGGAACAGCTCGAAACCCTGATCCGCAAAATTGTGCAGGAAGAGTTGGCCAAGCGCTGATCCAGTCTCCCCAAATGTGTCACCATCTGCGCCCGTGACCGGGCGCATTTTTTTTGCCGGCGCGGTGCGCAAAACGGTCAATATCTGTCAAAAAACAATCAAAATTTGCCAGAATCGACCAGCCATGCTATACTCTTCCCCAGCACGAATCCGAGGAGATTCCTTCAATGCTCGCCGCCGAACGCCATCAAACTATTGCGCGCCTGCTCCAGCAGCAGGCCAACATCCGCATCGACGAGCTGGCCACCCGGCTGGAGGTCAGCGAATCGACCGTACGCCGTGACCTGGAACACCTCCAGGAACGCGGCCTGCTCGCGCGCACCCACGGGGGCGCAGTCGCCGTGCGGCCGGATGCAGATGCGCCGGGCATTTCGACCATCCAGGGACGCATCGGTGCGGCGGCGGCGCGGCAAATCGGCGATGGCGAAACGGTCTTTCTGGGGCCGGGCACGCTCACCCTGGCCGTCGCCCAGCATCTGGACGGCGACCGGGTGCGCACGGCAATCACCAACTGCCTGACCATCGCCACATACCTGGCCCGGCAGAAACGGCCCCACGTTATCCTCACCGGCGGGCAGATCGAACGGCCCGGTTCGGCGCTGGTTGGACACCTGGCCGAGGCGTCCATGCGCGAGCTGCGCGCCGACAAGGCCATCATCGACGTGCATGGCCTGCATTTGCCGGACGGCCTCACCGCCGACAGTCTGCCTGTCGTTCAGATTTTGCGCGCGGCAATGGAGGCCGTGTCGACCGTGATCGTCGTCCTGGAAGGGCATCAATGGGGCAGCCGGGGGCCGGCTTTTCTGGCCTCGCTGGAAGCCGTCGATACCGTCATCACCGGCCAGGATGCGCCGCCGGCCATGGTCTGGGATCTCGCCCAATTGGGCATTCAAGTGATACAAAGCTAAAACAACCAAAGGAGCACTGCAATGGCAAGCGTCACCTATGAACACGTCACCAAGCGATTTGGCAGCGTCGTGGCCGTCAACGATTTGAACATCCAGATTCCCGACAAAGAATTTCTGGTCTTTGTCGGCCCGTCGGGCTGCGGCAAAACGACCAGCCTGCGCTTGCTGGCCGGACTGGAAGAGCTGACCGAGGGAAAGATTTACATCGACGAGCGGGTGGTTAACGATGTGCTGCCCAAAGATCGCGACATTGCCATGGTCTTTCAAAGCTATGCGCTTTACCCGCATATGACCGTGTACGAGAACATGGCCTTTGCGCTGCGGCTGCACAAGACACCCAAGGACGAGATCGACCGGCGCGTTCAGGAGGCGGCGCGCGATCTGGGCATCCTCGAACTGCTCGACCGCCGTCCCAAGCAGCTTTCCGGCGGGCAAAGCCAGCGCGTGGCCGTGGGCCGGGCCATCGTCCGCGACCCGGCCGTGTTCCTGATGGATGAGCCGCTCTCCAACCTGGACGCCAAGCTGCGCGTCGAGGCGCGCACGATGATCAGCAAGCTGCACCAACGCCTGGAAACCACCTTTATTTATGTGACCCACGATCAGACCGAGGCGATGACGATGGGCACGCGCATCGCCGTGATGCGCGACGGATTGTTGCAGCAAATCGATACGCCGCAGGTGCTCTATGATACGCCGGCCAACATCTTTGTCGCCGGGTTTATCGGCAGCCCGAGCATGAACTTTTTCGAGGTGACATTGGTCGGCAGCGCCAACGAGATGTATGTCCAGAGTGACACGTTCAAGCTGCGCGTGCCTGAAGACAAGGCGAGGGTTTATGCAGAAAAGGGGTATGCCGGCCGAGAGGTGATCCTGGGTATACGCCCCAGCGACATTTTCGATCCCCACTTTCAAGCGCCCAACATCGTCGCGCAAAAAATCAAGTGCAAGGTAGACGTGACCGAAATGATGGGCAATGAAATCTTTTTGTACCTGCTCACTGGCAAAAAGAACTTTATCGCGCGCGTCGATCCGCGCTCCCAACTGCGCGTGGGCCACACGTTCGAGGCCGTGCTCAATATGGCGCACATGCACATCTTTGACCTTCAAAACGAACTGGCCGTGCGCTGAATGCGCTTTTTTTGACCGCCGATCGCCGCTGACCGGGCGCACGCATGTCAGCCGGCGGTCGGCGGTTTGTTGTTATGTGTAACGAATCACTTCAAAGCGCAGCAGCCGGACCGCTTCGTTTGGCCCAATGCCTGCCTTGCGCCGGGCAATGCTGACCTGGTAATCGACCGTGTCCACCCCCTCCAGATCGGGCAAGAGCAGTCCTCTCCGCCAACCGTGCCGGTCCTCGACGATGACGCCGTAGCGCCGGGGGTCGAGTTCGGCCTCACTGTCGATGGGCTCGGGCGTGGTCAATACATCCACCTTGACATCCAGTCCACTCAATTCCTGCGGACGCACGGACGGAAAGCGTGGATCGCGCGTAGCCGCCGAGATGGCATTGTGAATGACCTCTTGGGCCACATTGGGCTGGGTCGGCGCAATGGTGCCGATGCAGCCGCGCAGCTCGCCAGAGGCATCGTGAAGCGAGACAAAGGTGCCCGCCTGCTGCTGCATCTCTGGGGTCAGCGTCTGTGGGGGCTCGATGACGCGCTGCTCGCCGACGAATGCTTCGACGGCCTGCCGGGCCAGTTGCACCAACGGATGAGCTGATTTCATGTTAATCTCCTCGATCTAGAATGGATAAACGACCTTTTTTCAGTGGAATTATCATTGAAATATCTGGAAAAATGTGTTACAATATCTCTAGCACTTTACCTCAAGATGGATTAACACTTTGTTTCAAGCCGAAAAGGAGGGTCAAATGCCGCTGTTCCAAAAAAAAGAAAATATGACCGAAGAGGAAAAAAAGCTCAGTGTTGTCACGTTTTGGCTTTTCGTGGTCACCCTGTTCGCCTGGGCCATTCCCTTTAGCGTGTTGTTTGTGATGGGGCTGATGGGACAGACGATCGGGGGAAAAAGCGCGTTCGCAACCGCGTTCACACCCAGTCTGATCAGTTTTATCATCACCGCCATTCTCAGCGTGATCATTTATTTTGCGTACAAAAAGTTTGTCGTCAAACTTTAGCACCCGGCAAATCTTGCAAAAGGCGGATTCTTCCGCCTTTTTTTGTGCCAGATCAACCCTCGACATGCGGATGTTTTAATTGTATCATATTGAGCGGTTTAATCCAAGACTGTGCCGTGTTTGCCGGGAGTGAGGTTCGTCCAAAACCGGCAGCGTTATTGGACTAAGATGGCAAGTTATGTTAAAATAGGAAAATGGCTTGCGGGTATCACCTGGGGTGTTTGCCGAAAAGCTCTACAAACAAAATGAAATCGATTTGGGAGGACCAAGTGGACAAGCTCTTATACCAAGACCCCGATTTGCCAATCCAAACGCGCGTTGACGATCTGGTTTCCCAGATGACCCTGGAAGAAAAAATCTCCCAGATGGTCTATGATGCACCAGCGATCGAGCGGTTGGGCATTCCCGAGTACAACTGGTGGAACGAATGTCTGCACGGCGTGGGCCGCGCGGGCATCGCCACCGTATTCCCGCAAGCCATCGGCCTGGCCGCAACGTGGAACACAGAGTTGATGCGCCAGATTGCCGTAGCCATCTCGGACGAGGCGCGGGCCAAACATCACGAATTTTTGCGCCGAGGGGTGCGCCGCATTTATACCGGGCTGACTTTTTGGAGCCCCAACGTCAACATTTTCCGCGATCCACGCTGGGGGCGCGGCCAGGAAACCTACGGTGAGTGCCCGTATCTGTCCGCACGGCTGGGCGTCGAGTTTGTCAAAGGCCTGCAAGGCGATGACCCGAAATACCTGAAACTGGTCGCCACGGCCAAGCACTATGCCGTCCACAGCGGCCCCGAATCGAACCGGCACAGCTTTGACGCTCGCGTGGGCGAGCGCGACCTGCACCAGACCTATTTGCCCGCCTTCAAGGCATTGGTGCAAGAGGGCGGCGTGGTCTCGGTGATGGGCGCCTACAATCGCCTCGACGGCGAAGCCTGCTGCGCCAGCCCCAGGCTGCTGATCGATATTCTGCGCAACAAGTGGGGTTTCGGCGGCCCGGATGGCCTGGACGCCTATGTCGTCTCCGACTGCGGGGCGATCCTGGACATTTACGCCCACCACAAGCTGGTCGAAACGGCGGAAGAGGCCGCCGCCCTGGCCGTGCGCAACGGCTGCGATCTCAACTGCGGCGGCGTCTATCCCGCGCTGCGCGGCGCGGTCGAGCAGGGGCTGATCACCGAGGTCGAGATCGACCGCGCGGTGGCCCGGCTGTTTACCGCCCGCTTTCGCCTGGGCATGTTCGACCCGCCGGAGCGGGTGCCTTTTGCCCAGATTCCCTTCACAGTGGTCAACTCGCCGGAGCACAAGGCGCTGGCCCTGCAGGCCGCGCGCGAGTCGATCGTGCTGCTCAAAAATGACGGCCTGCTGCCCCTGAAAAAGGACATCGGCGCGATTGCCGTGATTGGCCCCAACATCGACGACCTGCTGACGCTGGAAGGTAACTATAACGGCACGCCCGTCGAGGGCGTCACGCCGCTGGAGGGCATTCGCCGCAAGGTATCGCAAGACACCGTCGTGTACGCCGCTCGGGGTTGTCAAATCGCCGAAGGGGTGCCCCCGCTGGTGCCGGTGCCGTCGATCTGCCTGCGCCCGCTTGCTGCCGATGCCGGGCAGAGCGGCCTGCGCGCAGCGTATTTTGACAATATGAAATTCGAGGGCGATCCCGCGCGTGTGAGCGTCGATCCGCTCATCGATTTCAATTGGAAGCTCACCACCCCGGTCAGCGGCGAAATGGGCGACCCGTTCTCGGTGCGCTGGGAGGGCTACCTGGTCCCGTCGGTGAGCGGCGCCTACAAACTGGGGGGCAGAGGCTTTAACGCCTTTTATCTCCAACTGGACGGCAAAGAGCTGATCGATTATCGCGGCGTGGATCACGCAATCACGATAACCAGAGAAGTAGAGCTGGAGGCCGGGCGGCTGTACCCGATCCGGGTGGAGACGTGGAGCACCGGCGCCGACCCAGCGGTGCAGCTTCTCTGGGCCGTGCCCGGCATCGATTACGAGACACCGGCCCTCGATGCAGCCCGCAAAGCCGATGTGGTGGTGATGGTGATGGGCCTCACCGCCGGGTTGGAGGGCGAAGAAATGCCCATCCGCGTGCCCGGCTTTGACAGCGGCGACCGCACCGACATCGGCCTGCCCGCGCCGCAGCAGGCGTTGCTCGAAAAGGTACACGCACTGGGCAAGCCAGTCGTGCTGGTGCTGACCAACGGCAGCGCGCTCGGCGTGACCTGGGCCGACGCGCATCTGCCGGCGATTGTCGAAGCCTGGTATCCCGGCGAGGCCGGCGGCACGGCCATCGCCGACGTGCTGTTTGGCGACTATAACCCCGCCGGGCGGCTGCCGGTAACGTTTTTCAAGTCGGTCGACGATCTGCCCCATTTTGAAGACTATGACATGCAGGGGCACACCTATCGCTATTTCAAGGGCGAGCCGCTCTATCCCTTTGGCTTTGGCCTCAGCTATACCCGCTTTTCGTATCGTGACCTCACTCTGGTTTCCAACCGGGTTTTGCCCGGCCATGAAGTCATCGTCGGTGTCGAGGTGGTCAATGTCGGCGAGGTGGCCGGCGACGAGGTGGTGCAGTTGTACGTGAGCGACGTCGAGGCCTCGGCGCCGGCGCCGGTGCGCCAGTTGTGCGGGTTCAGGCGCGTCCATCTGCCGCCCGGCGAATCGCTGATCGCCATATTCCACATCGAGCCGGAATTCCTCTCACAGATCGACGACCAGGGCCGGCGCGTGGTCGAGCCGGGCGAGTTCCAGGTTGCCGTCGGCGGCCGCCAGCCCGCGCCCGGCGACGATGGCACGGATGGTTCGGAGGTCGTTTGGACGACGCTGACCGTGTTCGGAGATCGGAAGAGCGTCGTGTAGGGAAAGAGTGTAGGATAGGGTGTA
>CAYRXM010000109.1:0-16986 GCA_964428175.1 uncultured Anaerolineae bacterium | reverse complement strand
GCGCTCTGTTTTCAAGGTGCAAATGCCCTCAACAAGGGGGTTTTTCAGCGGTCTCCTAGTGTATCACGTTTTTAGCGAACGAGCAATGCAGTTTAGGGCCTGCTAACTGACAAAACACTGACCATCATTTCAGAATTCAATTTGACATCGAATCCAGTAAGGGATACACTATGCAACATCACACCGGAGAGGCACACTATGCACCTCGATGCCACGCTCAAAAACAAACTCATTGCGCTCGGCCAGGCCTTGATCGACCAGCAAGTAGCCCGCGTCGTCGTCGAGCCGTATGCACGCGGCAGCGGGTTCTGGTTCGGCGGCGGCAATATCATCCGCGATCCAGACGGCGGCGTGCTGATTGTCGGGCGCTATCGCAACCCGGGCGATTCGCGCACCGGCGTCGAATTGGGTGTGCGCGGGCTGGAATGTGCCATCTGGCGCTCGCCGGATGGGCTGACAGATTACCAACTGGTGCGCAAGTGGAGCAAGGCCGATCTGACCTGCGCAGGCCGGCGCGTGATTTCCATCGAGGGGACGGCGCTACACCACACCGGGGACGGCGCCGCCAGGGACGGCGTTGAGCTGTTTGTGTCCAGCGAAAAAGAGCTGGCCTATCCAGCGCCCTACCGAGACGCGCAAAAACCCGGCACCGGCATCTGGACCATCGACCGGATGTGTGCCAGCAGCGTGGATACACTCGATCCATCCACGCTGCACACGGTGCTGCGCGGCGTGCCCGGCGCGACACGTCCCACCGACCTGCACCTCAAAGACCCCGTCGTCGCCGATCTGGATGGCGGCGCGACCGCGCTGATCTTTTGCACACACCCCTACAACTGGTCGAGCAGCAATTCAGCAGTGGCGATCCGGCCAGGCGAGGAGGCGACATTCGGGGAGCCGCAGTGGGGCATCACCCGGCGGGGCAACTGCTGGGACGTCGCCGTCTCGCGCGTGACCGACGTGCTGCGTGTGCCGCGCGTTGGCGCATTGGCTGGCCTGCCGCAGATCGATCTCTATTTCTACGACGGCGCCGAGTGCATCCACCCACACGGCACGGGGGGCAAGCCGCGTGGCTATAGCTGCGAAGAGATCGGCGGGCTGGCCTGGGGCTGGGATGGCGAATTTCCGGCCCTGGAGCCGCTGTCGGTCGATGGGCCGCTGTTCGTCTCGCCATGGGGCAGCGGGTGCAGCCGTTACGTGAAAACCCTGGTCGAAAACGAGGGCATTCTGGCCACCTGGCAGCAGTCGCAGCCAGATGGGTCGCAGCCGCTCGTCGCATACAGATTAGCCATACAAGAAATCGAGCGCATTTTATCGTAAAGGAAAGAACCTTGGCCGAGCAACCACCCAACCACCCAACCGCCGCCCCATCTCGCCGCCAGCCCAACTCGCACGGCTGTTTCATCTGCGGCCTGGCCAACCCGATCGGCTTGAAAATGGTCTTTGAAGAAGACTGTGAAAAAAAGCAGGTGCGCGCCGAACTCGTCCTCTCGGAACAATATCGCAGCTATCCGGGCGTGGTACACGGCGGCATCATCGCCACCATCCTCGACGAGACCTCGGGGCGGGCGGTGATGATGGAAACCGGCGACGATAACACATTTTTCGCCACGGCCAAAATGTCGGTGCGCTACCGGCAGCCAACACCGACCGACACACCGTTGATCGCCGTGGGCTGGGTGGAACGAATGGGCGCGGATCGCGCCAGGGTCAAGGGCGAACTGTGGCTCAAGGACGGGTCAGAAGAGACGCCAACCGTGCTCGCCGAGTGCGCGTCGTTGATCGTCAAACCGCGGCCGGGCTTTTTGTCCGGCTGGGACGATGAAGTACCTTACTGGCGCGCCTACTCGGACGAGGAACTGGCCCGGGCAAAGGCCGGATAAACCACGAGTTACGCGGTTTCGATACGGCCTTCGGCCTACTCGACCGGCGTTTGGGTTTCCGACTGTGTAATTCTTGTAGAATTATCTTGACGTTTGGGAGGAGAGCCATGAGCGAAATCCTGATCGTTGACGACGATCGTGATGTCGCGCAGACGATCAAACTGGCGCTGCAACGGCGCGGATTTGGCGCGCAGGCGGCCTACAGCGGACTCGAGGCGATCCGTATGCTGGCCCACTATCACCCCAGCCTGATCATCCTCGATGTGAGCATGCCCGGCATCGACGGCTTTGAGGTGTGTCGCCGCATCCGCAACACGCCCAAGATCGCCGATCTGCCGGTCATCTTTCTCACCGCGCGCGGGCAGGATCAGGACCGCATCGATGGCTTTCGCGCCGGCGCCGACGATTACCTGAGCAAGCCTTTCAACCTGGAAGAACTGCTTTTGCGCGTCAATGCCGTCCTGCGCCGCTTCCAATCCAGCCCGGATACCACCCCAGCAGACACGCTGCGCGTGGGCAATCTAGAGTTGAACGTCAAGACCTTTAGCGTCGCCGTCGCCGGGCGGACCGTCTTGCTCACACCAACCGAGTTTGACCTGCTGTACCACCTGATGGCCCACGCCGGACAGGTTTTTTCCAGCGAGCGGCTGCTGCGCGAGGTGTGGAATTTTCCACACAACACGGGCAACACCGACGTGGTGCGCGCGCACGTCAAGAACCTGCGCGAGAAAATCGAACCCGACCCCCGGCAGCCCACCTATGTGCAAACCGTTCAACGGCACGGCTATGTGATTTACGACCAATCTGAAGCGTGAAACGATGACAGAACGTATTCTGGTACTCGACGATGAACCCCAGATTCTTTGGCTGGTCGGGCGCTTTTTGCGCAAGCTGAACTATGACGTGACCGAAACGCAGCGCGGCCAGGACGCGCTCGACCTGCTCCAAAAAGAGCCGTTTGCACTGATCTTGTCCGACCTGCGCATGCCCGACATCGACGGGCTGACCCTCCTCGAACAGGTCAACAAACAGTTCCCGGACACCATCTTTATCATCATGACCGCCTATGCGACGATTGACCTGACCATTTCGGCGCTGCGCAAGGGCGTGTATGACTTTTTGACCAAGCCCCTCGACCTCAACCAGCTCACCCTGACCGTGCAAAAGGCACTGCGCCACCGCGAGCTGACCGTGCAAAACCGCCAACTGCTCGAATCGCTCCGGGCCAACAATGCCAAGCTCGAAGAGCTAAACCGCGAAGAACAGCGCAAATCGGAACAACTCCGCCAGGTCAATGCCATCGCCCGCCGGATCACCGCCATTCTCGACGTTGATCGGCTGATCAAGACCGTCGTCGAGCAGGTGAGCGAGGCCTTTGGCTTTGCCCGGATGCATTTTGGCACTGTCGAAAACGGGCTACTCATTTTTCGCGCCCCGTTCGACCCAACCCCCACCGTGCCCGTGCAGCAAAGCATCTACTGGGCGCTCACCCAGCAGGGCCAGGAGCCTTTCGTGCGCGCCCGGGCCGCACAAGCGCCGGGCATTCAGGAAGAAGACCTGCCCGAACAGATCGACCTGGTCTTTCCACTGCGCGCCGGCGACCAGACGCTGGGCTTTTGGGTCGCCAACTGGCATCCCGACAATGAGCAACGCGAGGAAAACCTGCCCTATCTGGAAGCGCTCGCCGCGCAGACGGCCATTGTACTCGAAAACGCCCAACTGTACACCCTGGCCAAGCGCGCCGACGAACTCGCCTTCATCAACCGCGTGGGTGCAGCGTCCAAACAGAGCCTGAACCTCAAGGAGACGATCCAGAGCGTGCTGCTGTGTGTGCGCGGGTGGGGGGCGCAACTGGTCGAGATTTGCCTGTTTGATGAGGAAAACCGGGTGCAGCAGGCCTTCAGCCTGATCGAGGGCAGCTTTGCCCAGGCTGAGCGGCCCGCCCTGGGCGAGGAATTTGTCCACCGCATCGGCACGTCGCCGCTCTTGCTGCGCGAACGGTCGCACATCGAGCAGATTTGCAAGGTTTCCAGCGCGTGCGCCGAACTTGCGACGGTGCTCGGCGTGCCGCTCTTTTTCGGCGCTCAATCGATTGGCGTGCTGATCGTCGGAGAACTGGACCCTTATGCCTACACGCCGGAAGACGGCCACCTGCTTCAAATCGCCGGGCGACAGGTGGCCATGGCCATCGAAAACGCGCGCCTGTTCCAACAGGTCGAAGCGAACCGCCGGGCGATCACCGAAAGCCGCAACACCCTGCTGGCCGTCTTTGACAGCATCCTCGACGGCATCTATATCGTCGACCGTAACCTGCAAATCCTGGCCATCAACCGCACGCAGGCCGAACGCGCGCACAAAGCTTTTAGCCAACTGGTCGACCGGCCGGCCGCGCTGGCTTTTCCGGGCAGCGTACACACGCTAGAGTGCATCACCCGGACGTTCGAGAGCGGGCAGCCGGCCACATACATTGAGCAGCAGCCGGCCGACAACGACATCGGCCACCCGACTGAATGGCACATCCACACCTACCCGGTGGCGACCGAGACCGAGCAGGTCGAACATGTCGTCGTCGTCGTGCGTGATGTCACCGAGCAGCGCCGGCTCGAAGCCAAGCTGATCCAGTCGGAGAAAATGGCCTCGGTGGGCCAGCTTGCCGCCGGCATCGCCCACGAGATCAACAATCCGCTGACCGTGATTTCGGCCAACATGGAGATTCTGCGCGAAGAAATTCCGAGCGACAACCCGCTTTCCGAATCCGTCGAGTTGATTGGCCGCGCCTCAGAACGAGCGACGCACGTCGTCCAAAGCCTGCTGCGTTTTTCGCGGCCCGAGCAGTTCGAGTTTGCGCCGACGGATGTCAACGAATCCCTGTACGACACGTTGTCGCTGATCGGCCAGCAGCTGCGCAAGGCCAACATCCAGGTCGAAACCGATCTGGTCGCCGATCTGCCGCAGGTGTGGGGCAGTCGCAGCCACCTGCGCACGATATGGCTGAACCTGCTGCTCAACGCCCGCGACGCGATCCAGGAAGCACAGCGCGAGGGCAAAATTCACGTCCTGACCACGCTGCAAGATCACACGGTCGTCGTCAAGATTGCCGACAACGGCGTCGGCATGCCGCCTGACGTGCTCAAGCGCCTCTATGACCCCTTTTTCACCACCAAAGCGCCCGACAAAGGCACCGGGCTGGGCCTGTTCAACTGTTATCGCGCCGTCGAGCAGCATCAAGGCGAGATTCACGTGGAAAGCCAGGAAGGCATCGGCACGACCTTTGAGATTAGGCTGCCGATTCATTCAATTTCATAAAAAACCATCCAAAAGCCCTTTTTCAGACAATGGATGGAGGTGTACGGTTTGAATAAATGGCACTGTTGGCCGAGGGCCAGACAGATGGCGAAATCGCCGGGTGACTGAACCCCAGCATGCGCACGGTGAATAATCACATAGGCAGCATGCTGACCGAGATCATCCCACAAAATCGAGAGCATAGTCAGCCACAAAACTACAGAATCCGGTAGAATCAGTGAGAAGGTGGCGATGGAAATGGCCGCCTGACCAGGTTTATTTTCAGATCAGTTACCGAGGCTAGACTGATCAACAGAAACCAGGCTTTTTTCAAAAGCCTGGTTTCTCAAAACAGCCAGTTCCAATCTTTCAGATGCGCGCTAGAAACGCCTTCATCAACGGTACAATGCGCTCGTGCGCATCCTCGACCACGTAATGCCCCGCCCCTTTCAGCAGATGCACCTCGGCATCGGGAAAGCGCTTTTGCCACTCGGACAAAAAATCCCTGGTCGTGAAACAAAAGTCGTCGTCGCCCCACAAAATCAGCATCGGGCGATCGCGAAACTGGGGCAGCCCGGCCTCGATCTCGTCCAGCGTCCGGCGGCTGCGATGCCCGCGCTCGAAGGGGATGTCCAGCACAAAGCGATGCAGCGCGATGCGGTTCTGCCAATTGTCGTATGGCGCCAGGTAGCCCGCCCGCACCGCCGGCGTGAACCGCTCCGGTTTGGATGTCGCCCAGCGCAAGGCCAGCAAGGCAAAACCATTAAAGCCCTGGATGGCGACCTCGCCAAAAAGGGGGATGCGGCACATCTTGATGCGCAGCGGCAGCGCCGGCTGGTAAAACGCCGCTGTGTTGAAAACGACAAACCGCGCCACGTTGGCCGGATAGCGCACGGCATAGCCCATGCCGATCGCCCCGCCCCAGTCGTGGACGACCAGGGTAATGTCCCGCAAGCCCAGCCGGGCAACCAGCCGCTCGACGTTTTCGATGTGCTGCGACAACACATAGGAATACCCCTGCGGCTTGTCGGACAGGCCGCAGCCGACGTGATCGGGCACAACGACGCGATACTGTTGACTCAGTTCGGGGATCAGGGTGCGATAGTAGAACGACCAGGTGGGATTGCCGTGCAGCATCAAGATCGGCGGCGCATCCGCCGGCCCCTCGTCCAGGTAATGCATGCGCACCCCGTTCAGGTCGAGCCAATGCGACGCAAAAGGGTACAAATCGCCAACCCGCGCCAGATCAACCATCCCCCTTACTCCTTGTTTCCCCTTTATCCCTTGTCTCCCCTCTTACCACTGAATCCCCAAAATCAAACTGTTAATGCCGCTGCCCACACCGATCAAGGCCACCTTGTCGCCGTCGCGCAAAAAGCCGTTGTCATAGGCCATGGCCATGCTCAAAGGCGCCGACGCTGAGGCGATGTTGCCCAGCTCGATCAAGGTCGGATAGTCGATACCACGATCCAGGCCGATCGTTTGCAAGCCCATCTCGCGCTGCTTTTCACTGACCTGGTGGGTGAACACCCGGTCGGGCGTCGAACTGTCCCAGCCCAGTTCGGTCTTGAATCCCTCCCAGGCCGCGTAAATCACCTTCAGCCCCTCGTGGAGCAGGGGAGTCGAGTCGGTGCGCATCCAGTTGGTTTGCGCCACGCAGAGCTGATTGTGCTGTGTCTGCGAGTAGAAATAGCCGCCCAGCAGCCGCTTACCGGTCTTGGATTTGCTCTTGTGCCGCAGCACCGTCGCCACCGCGCCGGAGCCAAGCGTAAACGTCGCCAGGTTATCGCGGAACGATTGCATGTCCGGCGGGTTGCCGAGCAAGCGGTCGAACGTCGCTTGGTAGCCGTCGCGCGATCCCTCGCAGGCGACGACCAACCCGGTGTCGATCTGGCCCAGTTCGATCATGTTGGCCACCACGACCATCCCGTTCAAAAAACCCAGGCAGGCGTTGACCACATCAAAGTTCATCGCCGCCGGCGGCAAACCGATCTTGTCGTGGACGATGGTCGACGTCGCCGGCTCGATGAAATCGCGGCACACCGACGTGTTCACCAGGCACTGCACCTCGTCTTTGCTCACCCCGGCCTTTTCGAGCGCCACCCGCGCCGCCTGCGCCGCGCCGTCGGAAAAGACAAAGCCCTCCGGCCACCAGCGCCGCGTCTTGATCTTGGTCAGCCCCTCGATGCGCCCGGGCGGAATTTGCAGCGCTTCATAGATCGTCCGCAACTTTTCTTCAATCCAGTCAGAGGTGATTACCTCGTCGGGGATCACGTAGCCAAACCCTTCAATACACACATTTTCGTATAACATCTTGACCTCGGTTCATAGAGTTAATGTTCTGATTATACCACAGATAGGATGAGAAACAATCTGCCTGCCGGGTAGGATTCCACCAACTGCCAATAGCATGCCAAGTCTGTTGTAATTACGTTATTTGCCCATTCTGAAAAACTGGGTTACAATGAAAGCAGGCTCGACCATCCATTCACCCTGTCAGGCAACCCTGGAAAAAGAAAGGAATGCGATTCATGGCCGCATCGACCGTTTCTCCCTTGCGCCCTTTGAGCTTTGGCGAACTGCTCGACCGCGCGATCCGTTTGTACCGGCGCAACCTGCTCAATTTTGTCGGTATTATTGCGATTGTTCAAATCCCGCTCGTTTTACTCAGCCTGCTCGTTTCTTTGGGCACCATGGGCGATACGGTGGTGCGCCTGCAAGACCCGGCTGCCGTTCGCTACGACAACCCGCTTGCGCTGATTGACACCAAGTACTATGTCGGCCTGGGCGCAAGCACCCTTTTGAGCATCGTCAGTTTTGTCCTGCTTCAGGGTGTGGCCACTGCCGCCCTGACCCGATCCATCGCCGATCACTACCTGGGACGGCCAATCAGTTTCGCCGACGCCTATATCAAGATCGGCAAATCCTGGGGGCGGCTGGTCGGCGCGATCTTGCTGGCCCTGTTGATCCTCATCGGACTTGTCATCTGGTGGCTGCTTGTTCCCTGCATCGGCTGGCTGACCGGTTTGGGCTTGCTGGCCTTTTTTTCTTCGGCCATCGTTCCCCTGATCCCGCCGATCATTGTCTTGGAGGGAAAAAGGGTTGGAGAAACCCTTCGTCGCGCCTGGGACCTGGCGCGACGCCGCTTTTGGTGGGTGGTCGGGTTGGTCGCCGTGCTGATCCTTTTTGCCCAGGTCGTCGTCACCGGGCCGACCTATCTGCTCAGCACAGGGCTGGAATTTATCATCAACAACATCTCCAAAACCACCGATGCCTACATGACCCTTGCGCTTAAAACAATCGGCCAGTCTTTGCTGTCGATGATTTTCGGCCTGCTCTACACACCACTGCAACTGACCTGCCTCACCCTGATGTATTTTGACCTTCGCGTCCGCACCGAAGGATTCGACATGGCCCTGCTTGCCAGCAGCGCGGCAGGCGAAAACGTCGACCCGATCGAGGCCGCCGCCCAAACGACCACCCAAAACACCTTGCCCCTGGTTAACTGGCAAGATGTGGGCTATTTTGTGCTGCTCAGCATCGCCATCGGCGGCATCTGGATGGTATTGATCACGATCTTGGGAATGATTGGCATCGGCGCGAGCAACCTGCTGTTCTAGGCTCCAAGATCATTGCCTTTTGTGCGGGAATTTCGTCCCTGGCAGATAAGCCCTGCTCAATTCCGACTTATTCGGGATAGGCCATATATTCGTGACCGATCTATGCAGCCCCAATTTCAGACACCAAACACTCTGGCGGGTCGTGCTGCTCGCGCTGCTGTTCGCCTGCGGCGGCCCAGCGCTGGCCGCTGCGCCGCCGCTGCCGTTGGCCGAATACCGGCAGGTGATCGCCGGCATTCAGCGCGACCTGGAGCAGATGTCCGCCCAGCCGCCCGCCGACGCGCCGGCGCGCCTGAGCGCCATCGCCGGGCGACTGTCGGCCATTTCTGCACTGACCCTGCCCGACGGAAGCGAAATCCCCATCGACCACAGCTTTTTGACCGCGCAGCTCACCGCCGAGCCGGCCGACATGGCCCGGCTGCAAGCCTTGTTCGCCGCCCTGCTGGACACGCTCGACGCCGCCTCCGGATCGACGATGCCGCAAGACAGCCTGGACATGCTCGAACGCATCCTCGCCGACCCCCAGTTTCAGTGGCGAGAAGAACGCCCCTCACCGCTGCAAGAATGGCTCAGGAATTTGTATAACCGCATCCTGGCCTGGCTGAGAAACCTGTTTCCCGACACGATCAGCGGCGATGTATCGATCTTGAACATGATCATTGCCGGGGCAAGCGTTCTGGCCCTGGTCGTCATTCTGACCTACACGCTCAAAAACATTTGGGGCGCCTTTGCTGCCGAGTCCGAACTTGAACAAAACGGCGACCCGACCGGCGCGCAGATCACCTCAAGCTCTGCACTCCAGCAGGCGCAGTCCTTTTCCAAACAGGGCGACCATCGCATGGCCGTGCGCTACCTGTACCTGTCGACGCTGCTTCTGATGGAAGAACGGGGGCTGCTGCGCTACGACCGGTCGAAAACCAACCTCGAATACCTGGAAAGCATCCGCGACCATCCTCAACTGACCCGGGTTTTCGGCAGCATCGTCCAGGTTTTCGACCGCGTCTGGTACGGCTATCGCCCCATCGATCAAGAGACCTTTGACCGCTATGCGGAGCAGGTCGCCGGCCTGCAGCGGATGCGGCCATGAAGCGAATTTCCAGGGAATCATGGATCATCATCGGCCTGCTGGCCCTCCTGCTCGCCGTGACCCTCATCGCCGCCGCGTACCAGGCCCAATCGCAGGCCCGGGCGCCTGCCCTGGCCAGCCATTCCTCGACACAGGAAGGCGCACACGCCCTTTGGTTGTGGCTGGAAGCTCTGGGCTACACCGTGTCCGACAGCGTCAACGGCGAATTTCGACTAGACCCCTATCTGGACATCGCGCTCATCCTCCAGCCGGTGCAGCGGATCACCCCCGACGAATGGCAAACCATCGACGCCTGGGTTCAAACCGGCGGCACGCTCGTCCTGGTTGGCGAAAGCGGGGCGGCGATGGATGCGATGACGCACTATGGCCTGCAAATGAATTATCTGATGCCAATGACAGAAACGCTCACCGCCCAGACGCCCTTTGACGCACCGCCGCTCAAAACGACGGCCACTGTCCGCGCGAGAGCCTTTCTGCAAATGGACGACGATCGGGGCGAATACACGGTTCATTTTGCCGCCCAAGATAAACCCGTCGTGATCTCTTTTCCGTCCGGCGAGGGCCGGGTGATCCTCGGCACAACGCCGTTTGTCTTTTCAAACGCTGGACTCAAAAATCCGGGCAACCCACAGGTGGTACTGGGCCTGCTCTCGCTGGCCCGCCGCGCCGGCACAGTGTGGTTCGACGAATGGCATCACGGCCAGCGAGCAGACCGCCGGGACCTGGCCGGGCCGCTCGATTGGCTCATCTTTACGCCGTCCGGGCGCGCCCTGATCTATACCGCCGCAGCCGGCTTTATCGGCCTGCTGCTGTGGGGCCAGCGGCTCGGCCGCCCCGTTCCCCTGCCCAAAGACATGGCCCGCCGCGCGCCGCTGGAATACATCACCGCAATGGCCAATCTCAGCCGCCACGCCGGACACCGCAAGGCCGTTGCCGGGCACTATTACCACCAGCTCAAGCGAACCCTCGGCAAGCGCTACCGGCTCGACCCCACGCTGCCCGACGACGAATACGTCACCCGGCTGGCGCACTACAATCCCGGCCTCGATGCCGTCGCCCTGCGCACCCTGCTGAGGCGGCTGAACCATCCATCCAACGAAACCGAAATGATCCAACTGGCAGCCCAGGTTGCCGCATGGCTGAAGGAGTCTTGAAGAAATGAACCCTAGTGAACTGGCCAAACTGCACGAGCAAATCAAAAATCAGGCCGCCCACGTCATCGTCGGGCAGGAAGCGGCGCTGGAACTGCTGACCATCGCCCTGCTGACCGGCGGGCACGTTCTCCTGGAAGGCGTGCCCGGAACGGGCAAGACGCTCATGGCCAAGACCCTGGCCCAACTGGTCCAGGCCAAATTCACACGCATCCAGTTTACCCCTGACCTGATGCCCTCGGACATCCTCGGCACCAGCGTGTTCGACATCCAGAGCAGCCAGTTTTACCTGAAAAAAGGCCCCATTTTCACCCAGATTCTGCTGGCCGACGAGATCAACCGCGCCCCGGCCAAGACCCAGTCTGCGCTCCTGGAAGCGATGGAAGAACGCCAGGTCAACCTGGAAGGCGAGTGCCACGTCCTCGACGCCCCCTTTATGGTCATCGCCACCCAGAACCCCATCGAATACGAAGGCACCTACCCGCTGCCGGAAGCCCAGTTGGACCGCTTTTTGTTCAAAGTCCTGATCGACTATGCTCCGCTGGAGACCGAAATCGAAATCCTCAACCGCTACCACAACGGCTTTGACGCCCACAACCTGGCCGCCACCGGCCTCAAACCGATTTTGTCCTCGGCCGGCGTGGTCAAAACCAGGCAGCTGATCCAGCAAGTCATCGTCGAACAGGGCATCTTGCACTATATCGCCCAAATCGCCGCCGCGAGCCGCCAATCGCCCGACCTCGTCCTGGGGGCCAGCCCGCGCGCATCGACCCATGTGCTGCTCGCCGCCAAAACCCACGCCGCCCTGCGCGGGCGCGATTACGTCACGCCCGACGACGTGAAATTTGTCGTCCCACCCGTCTACCGCCACCGCCTGCTGCTGCGCCCCGAAGCCGAAATCGAGGGGCTGAACGCCGACGCCGTAATCCACCGCCTGCTCGGTCAGGTCGAGATTCCACGTTGAGATGAGGTCATGATCCCGACACTGTACGGACTGATACTGCTCCTCATCGCCGCTCCCATCATCGCCGCCGCCACCTGGGCGCCGGCGCTGGAAGGGATCGCCTGGCTCTACGTCCTGATCGTGCTGGGCCTGCTGGCCCTAGACTGGCATCTTGCCGGCAACATCGCGCGCTTTCAGGTCTCGCGCCAGCACGACACCAAGTTGAGCCTGGGCGCCGACAACCCGATCTTGCTCAGCGTCTACAACCGCTACCGGCACGCGGTCGCCTTTTGGATCCGCGACGAACCCCCGGATGCCTTTCGCATCGCCGTGCGCACGCTCAACGACCGTGTCGCCGCCCACACCCGCTGGCAAGGCGCCTACCACGTCCGCCCACTGCGGCGCGGCGACTATACATTCGGCAGCCTGAACCTGCGCTGGGTAGGCCCGCTCAGGCTAATCATCCGGCAGGCGCGAATCGAGGCCACCGAACCGGTCAAAGTGTACCCCAACCTGCTCGACATCCGCCGCTACGACCTGCTCTTGCGCCAGAACCGCCTGCAAGAAATGGGGCTGCGCCACACGCGCATCTTTGGCGAAGGGACCGAGTTCGAGCGGCTGCGCGAATACCTGCCCGACGACGAATTTCGCCGCATCGAATGGAAGGCCACCGCGCGGCGCAACCGGCCCGTCACCATCGAATACCAAACCGAGCGCAGCCAAAATGTGATCGCCGTCCTCGACACCGGGCGCATGATGCAAAGCCCGGTCAACCAGATCGCCAAGCTGGATTACGCCATCAACGCCGTGCTGCTCCTGGCCTACGTGGCCACCGGCAAAGGCGACAAGGTGGGGTTGATGACGTTCGCCGACGAGGTATCGACCTTTATCAACCCCCGGCAGGGGCGGGGGCAGTTCTACCGCATGCTCGAATCCCTGTACGCGGTCGAGGCGCAGCCCATCGAACCGGACTATCGCCGCGCGCTCAACTACCTGTCGCTCAAACAGCGCCGCCGCGCACTGGTGCTCATCTTTACCGACCTGAGCGGGGGGTTGAGCGTGCAATCCCTGCTCGGCAACGTGGCGATCCTCGCCCAGCACAGCCTGCCGCTGGTGGTCACGATCAGCGACCCGGACATCCACGCCGCCGCCCGCCAGATTCCGTCGAGTTCTCAGGCCGTCTACCAGCGCGCCGCGGCGACCCAACTGCTCGACGCGCGCCAGATCATGCTGGACAGCCTGCGCCATCGCGGCGTCCTCACCCTGGACGTCCCCGCCGACCAGCTCTCGACGGCGGTCATCAACCGCTACCTGGAACTCAAAGGGCGTACATTGCTCTAAATTTGGTGAAAAAAGGTGGGTTCAAGCGTGAGGAGATCGTTGGAGACGGGTTCGCCCGGAGAAAAGCAAATAGCCGTACACCAGCACGCCGCTGAACAGGCCGATACCCCATTTCACAAACCAGGGAATCTGCTCGGCCGGCGAAATAAACCCTTCGATCAGCCCGGCGACGATCAGCAGCGGCACACAGCCGACGACGAGGCGCACCGCGTTGCGCCCGGCGAGGGCAAGCGCATCGCGGCGGCTCAACAGTCCCGGCCAGATCACCGCCCAGCCAAGCATCAACCCGGAACCGCCGGCGATAAAAATCATACCCAGCTCGATGACACCGTGGCCGATGACAAACGTCCACAGATCAAACCCGACGCGATAATGCACCGTCAACCCGGTAATCCCGCCGATGAGCAGCCCATTGGAAATCATAATCCCCACCGTCGGCAGGCAGCCGAGGATGCCGCTGCCGAAGGCCAGAAACGCAACCTGGATGTTGTTCTGCATGATGAACGAAGAGGCATACGGGCGCTCCTTGATCGGAATGTCCGTCCACAAGGACTGCTCCTCGATCATCGGGATCAGATTGTGCGCGTCTGACGGCAGCCACCAACGCGCCGAAGCGGGATTCCACGCCGTGCTGATCCCGGCCAGCACCGCCGGAAGCACAAACATCAGCATCGCCGCAACGATGAACGGCAGCGCCGCACGAAAAGCGCCGGGAAAGCCGGCGACCACAAAATGTCGCAGCCGTTGAAAGGCCAGCGGCTCATTTTGATAAATAATCGCGTGTGCTCTGGCCACCAGTTGATTGACATAGGCCGTCACCCGGTGCGCAGGAAAATCCCGTTGCGCCACGGCCAGGTCCGACGCCGCCGCGCGGTACAGACTGCCCAATTCTTCCACCTGGGCCGCCGCAAGCTGGCGAATGTCCTTCTGGCACTGCGCGAGCAGTTTCTCAAGCCGCCGCCATTCATCCCGGCGAGATTCGTAAAATTGGTCTGCGCGCACGGGCAGGTCCTTTCTCTACCAAATGACGATATTTTACCTGAATCTGGCAAATTTGAAAATTCGCTTGCGAGGCAAACCCAATGCACCTTTCAGACGAACACCTGTCCATCGACACGCCCGAAAACGTCATCCTCGACTACCAGGTCGCCGGCATCGGCTCGCGTTTTCTGGCCGCCCTGGCCGACACGGTCATCATCACCGTGCTCCAGGCCCTGGCTTACCTGGCAGTTCTGTTCACCGCGTCTGCCCTGCAAGGCAGCGTTATAGACTGGGCAGTAGACAACATCACCTGGATGCTCGCCATCGCCGGACTGATCGCCTTTGCCTTCCTTTGGGGCTATTACGTTTTCTTTGAAATGCTGTGGAACGGCCAGACACCCGGCAAGCGCTGGGCCAAACTGCGCGTCATCCGCACCGACGGCATGCCCATTACCGCTGCCGAATCGATCACCCGCAACCTGGTTCGCCTGGTCGACTTTATGCCCGCCTACTATGGCATCGGCGTACTGGCTATGTTTTTGAACGATCAAGCCCGCCGGCTGGGCGATCTCGCCGCCGGCACGCTGGTCGTCTACGACCGCGCCGCCGTCACCCTGGAAAGCCTGGACAACGGGCGCGAACTATCGGGCATACTGCGCACCACCCCCCGCGCCGACCCGGCCCAGACATCCGCCTGGCCCGTCGAACGCCTGACCGCCCAGGACATTCAGCTCGCCGAAGACTTTATCCGCCGCCGCTACCAACTGGCCAACCGCGCCGCCATCGCCGAGCCAATCGCCGCACTGCTGCTCAAACGAATGAACATATCGCCCGAAAGCGTACGACTGCTCACCTCGGAAAACATCATCACCAACGCACTCGAGCGCGTCCAGGCCCGCGCCGATTCGACCAACGACAGGATTTGAACGTGCCCGCCCAGAACGCCACCCGGCCCCACCCGGACACATTCATCCGCATCGACGACCGCCTCATCCACGGCCAAGTTGCCGTCGGCTGGCGGCAGCATTTCCGTTTCGAGCATATCATCATTATTGATGATATGCTCGCCGCCGACCCCTTTTTGGCCGACGTACTGCGCCTGTCCGCGCCCGCCGGCGTCACGGTCCAAGTCTGCACCGTCGAAAACGCCGCCGCCGCACTGAGCGCACGCGACTTGGGGCGCGTGCTCGTCCTGCTCAAAACACCGCAGACCGCGCTCCAACTGCATCGAGCCGGTCTGCCCTTTGCGACGTTGAACGTCGGCAACGTCGCCGCCGGGCCGGGGCGCCGGCGCGTGTTCAAATCCATCTCACTCGCCCCCGACGAGATCGCCGCCCTCGATGAACTGGCCCGGCAGGGCGTGCGGATCGCGTTCCAGCAAACACCGGAAGAACCAGCCGTCGACTGGCAGATAATTGTACAAAGGCACGTGAAACGTCAAACGTAAAAGCTCATCAATATCCGTTACATATTACGTTTCACGCCTTGCGTTTTAGAAACGAGGAACCTGGCCCTTGACTATGATTACCAGTCTTCATAACCCGCGCATCGTCGACGTGCGCAAGCTGGCCCAACGCAAGCACCGCCAGCAGCAAGGCCAATTCCTGGTCGAAGGCCTGTCCCTGCTCGCTCAGGCCCTCGACGCCGGCGCGCGCCCGGCCAGCGTCTTTTACTGCCCGGATATAATCGCCGACGGGCCAACCGCCGCGCTGCTGGCCCGCTTTGAGCGGGCCAACGTCGATCTGATCGCCGTCTCCCGTCCCGTGCTCGAATCGCTGTGCGAGCGCGACACGCCCGAAGGCCTCGTCGCCACCTTTGCCCTGTTCGAATCCACGTTGGACGATTTGGCCCTGACCGAAAACGACCTCGTCCTCGTCCTCGACCGGCTGCAAGACCCCGGCAACCTGGGCACACTCATCCGCACCGCCGACGCCGCCGGCGCAGCCGCAGTCATCCTGATCGAGCCGTGCGTCGATCCCTTTGACCCCAAAACCGTGCGCGGCAGTATGGGATCGCTGTTCAACCTGCCCATCGTGCGCACGTCAGATGTCGAAGCGCTGTTTGCAAAACTGGGCCAGTGCGGTCTGCGCATCGTCGGCGCCGACGCGCACGACGGTATCATGTGGGGGGAGGGGGTTCTGCGCGGCGGCGTCGCCCTGTTGCTAGGCAACGAAGCGCGCGGCCTGTCTGCCGACGTGGGCGCGCACGTCGACGCCCGCGCCTGCCTGCCGATCGCCGGCAAGGCTGAATCGCTCAACGTCGCCGTCGCCGGAGGAATACTGATGTACCTGTGGCTGCGCGAAAACAAAAAACGTCAAGCGCCATCGTTGAACGATGACGCTTGACGTCAAGTTGACTACTCAATGCCGGTCTAGTCTTTCTTGATCGCGGCAAAAATCGCCCCGCCGGCGGCCCCCAATCCCACGCCCAGGGCCAGCCCAAACACGCAGCACATCGCCCCGCCCAGGAGACCCCCGCCGACGCCGGTCATAAAGGACAGCATCTCGGGGTCCATCTCGACCCCCAGCTCGGCCAACTGATCCAGCATCGCCGGATCGATCGCCGCACGGCCCGTCCCGCCGGTAATCCCATAGATCACCGAGCTGATCACCGAAACGACCGAACTGCCGATGCCGGTAATCAACCCGGCAATCGCGCCCTGGCCGGCTCCGGCGCCCACCGAACGAGATCGGAA
>CAYRXM010000108.1:0-17351 GCA_964428175.1 uncultured Anaerolineae bacterium | reverse complement strand
CAAGGTGTGGGGCGAGCGCGCCGGCGTCGACGTGATCGCCCACGGCCCCGGCTCCGACCCCGGCGCGGTGGTCTATGATGCGATCCAGGCCGCCCAGGCGCGCAACGCGAACATCCTGGTCGTCGACACGGCCGGCCGCCTGCACACCAAGTACAACCTGATGCAAGAACTGAAAAAGGTGCGCAGCGTGGCCCAAAAGAACGTTCACCGCGCACCGCACGAAACCTGGCTGGTGCTCGATGCAACCACCGGACAGAACGCACTCGAACAAGCGCGCAAGTTCAAGCAAGACGTCGAGATCAGCGGCCTGATTCTGGCCAAGCTGGACAGCACGGCCAAGGGCGGCATCGTCTTTGCCATCGCCAAAGAGCTGCAACTGCCGATCCGCTTTGTGTGCACCGGCGAAAAAATCGACGATATAACCGAATTCGACGCACAGGCTTTCGTCGATGGCTTGTTTGTGTAAGGCGAGGAAACAAGTAAAAAGATCAAGAAGGATACAATGGAAGACAAAAAATTACTGGCCGACCTGGAAAGCCAATTGAATGACCTCCTTTCCCGCATTTTGAACCTCCACGAACAGCTTTGACTGGCCGATAAAGAGCGCCAGATCGGCGAACTGGAAGCTCAATCGGCAGGAAATACCTTTTGGGACGCCCCCACCCAGGCCCAACAAACCATGCAGCAAATTGCCATCCTCCGCGAAGAGGTGGGCATCTGGCGCGAGATCGAGCAGCGCGCCCGCGACGCAAACGAACTGCTGGCCCTGGCTATCGAAGAAGGCGACGAGGCCTTGATCGCCGAAATCGTCCGCGACACGCAGCAGATCGTCCAGGACTTGCAAAAACTCGAAATCCAGGTCATGTTTGGGGGCAAATACGACCGCAGCAACGTGATCCTGGTCATCCACGCCGGCGCTGGCGGCACCGACTCGCAAGACTGGAGCGAGATGCTGTTGCGTATGTACCTGCGTTGGGCCGAAACGCACCGGTTCAAAACCGAGATCGTCGACTCGCTGCCCGGCGACGAGGCCGGCCTCAAGCGGGTGATGCTCAGCATCGAAGGCGCCTACGCATTCGGCTACCTGCGCTCCGAACGCGGCGTCCACCGCCTGGTGCGCCTCTCGCCGTTCGACTCGAACCACCGCCGCCACACCTCGTTTGCGCTGGTCGAAGTCTGGCCGGACATTCAGGGCGACATCGAGATCGAGATCAAACCCGAAGACGTCGAGATCGAAGCGACCACCTCGGCTGGCCCTGGCGGGCAGCATATGCAGAAAAACGCCACCGCCATCCGCCTAACCCACCTGCCGACCGGCATTGTGATCACCTGTCAGAGCCAGCGCTCGCAGACCCAAAACCGCGAGACGGCTTTTAAAATCCTCACGGCGCGGCTGTACGAGATCGAGTTGGCGCGCCAACGCGCCGAGCGCGAGGAACTGCGCGGCGAACACGTCGACGCCGGCTGGGGCAACCAGATTCGCTCCTACGTGCTGCACCCCTACAAAATGGCCAAAGACCTGCGCACCGGCTACGAGGTTGGCAACGTCGAGGCCGTACTGGACGGCGACCTCGACGAGTTTATGGACGCTTATCTGCGTGTGAATGTCGGAAAAGAAGCGTTCTAGATAGACAAATCGCGCCTGATGTGATACCATAAGCATATTGGATTCAACCGCACAGAAAGGATGATGAGTGATGACTCAAGATCAGAATGCCGATTCAACCATTTCCCGTTTGGAAGGACGCGCCCAAGACCTGCAAAAATCGGGGCTGTTGAGCAGCATCCGCGATTCTTTGGAAGACCTTGACACCCAGATCAACCACCTGACATCTCAATTGTCCGAGCTGCGTACCAAGGGTTATGTCTTCAAGCGCTACCTCGAAGAAAAAGCACAGACCCTCCAGGCCGACTGGCCTACATTGCGCCAGCAAGTCCAGCGCGAGATCGAAGCCCGCGCGCGCGACCTGGAACCCGACTTGCACCGCGTCGAAAGCGCCGTGCGCGGCCTGGCCACCTACAAGGGCAAAGCCCTGACTGCGGCCCAGTCGGCGATCAACCGGGTGGAAAGCGAACTCGACAGCGCCGAGCGCCGGGTCCAGGCCGCCAACGACACTGCCAACGGCATGTTTGACCGCAAGAATTCCGATGCCTACCAGGTCAATCGCGAGATCGAACAATGCCTGGAATGGTTGGGCTGGGCCGACAAGGCCTCGTTCGGCTTTCAACCCGGCGAAGCGCTGGTCGAAGCGGTCAAAGGCCAGTGGCTACAGGACGGCAAAGAAGGCCCCAAAGGCCTGCTGTTCCTGACCGATCGCCGGGTCATTTTTGAACAGCGCGAAAAAGTAGCCAAGAAAAAAGTGCTGTTTATCACCACTGCCTCGGAAGAGGTGCAAGAAGTGAAATGGGAAGCGCCGCTGGGAGCCCTTGTCGAGGCCCAGGCCTCGGAGCAGCGCAAGGCCTTGATCTTGAAAAAGGAACACCTGACGCTCAAGTTCAAACCGCCGGCCACGGTGCGCGAAGTGCTGGTCGAGCTGAGCGGCGGCGACTCGGACGAATGGCGCGCGCTGATCAACCGCGTGCTCTCGGGCGACATCGAAAAAGAGCGCGTCGAAGGCGCGGCGCAAGCTGCCGCCCAGGAAGCGGCCATCGAAGTGCCTTCCAAGTGTCCGAGCTACGGCGCGTCGCTGGACGTCCAGGTGATCAAGGGCATGGCGGCGGTCAAATGCCCGTTCTGCGGCACCAACATCCCGCTGACCAAAAGCAGCTAACGGCGCGTTGAGAACCCGGCCTCACACCCCGCCATGTGTCGCACCGCATGGCGGACAATGCCACAACGAACGGGCCATCTTGATCAAAAATGCGCTTGACAAATTTCTCGATTGTGGTATAATCACATGGTTATGCTGATGAATACAGGTGTTATGTCACCATCAATGAGTTTTTCCTAGAGCGATGCGAAAGGTGATTGACTTGCTTTTCCTCGCTCTTTTTGTGCGTTAGCACCTGTTCCGGCCAGACCGGCATTCATCCATACACTTTTTTTTCATTCAATGCCCTCTCCTGTCGAATTTTATAGAACTGGTTTTTCAGGAGGTTAGTTTGGAAACCAAAGATTTTCAAGCGCTTCGTATTAGCCTTGCCTCTCCCGATCACATCCACTCCTGGTCTTATGGCGAAGTCACCAAGCCAGAAACGATCAACTATCGCCGGCTCCGTCCCGAAAAAGATGGGCTGTTCTGCGAGGCCATTTTTGGGCCGACCAAAGATTGGCAGTGTTATTGCGGCAAGTATAAAAACGTGCGCTATAAAGGCGTCGTCTGCGACAAGTGTGGCGTCGAAGTGACGCGCGCGGCGGTGCGCCGCGAGCGCATGGGCCACATCGATCTGGTCGCCCCCGTTGCACACATCTGGTACACCCGCCGTGTCCCCAGCTATCTGGGCATCCTGCTCGACATCACCCGTCGCAACCTGGAGCGCGTGCTGTACTTTGCCCAATATGTCATCACCAGCATCGACGAAGACGCCCGCCAGCGCGCCTTGCGCCGGCTGCACGAAGAATTCGAACGCAACAGAGGACGGCTTCAGGAAGGCTACGAAGGCCAGGTCGCCGTCATCGAAACCGAGATGAAATCGCTCATGTCGCAGGCCACCAGCGAACTGATCGACATGCGCTACGATCTGGACAGCCGCTTGGCCAGCGAGACGGAAAAAGTCATGAACGAGGCCAAAGTCCTGTCGCTCTCGCTCGAAAATCAAATGGGCAAGCCAGCCCGCGAAGACCTGTACCTCTCGTTCGACGAAGAGGTGATCGTCCAGAGGGGAGAACTGGTCGGTCGCGAGCACAGCGCCAAACTCAACGAACTGGTTCAGGAAAAATTGAGCCGCCTGCAAACCGACATCGGCGAGGAACGCACCGAGACGAGCAACCGCATCGACGAGATCGGTCTGGACATCCGCCAGGCCACCAGCGAGCAGCGCGGCGAAATCCAGGATTCACTGGCCTCCCGGCTGGAAGAACTCCAGGTCAAATACGAAAGCGACGTAGACGAACTCAAGAGCCTGGCCGCCATGCAGTTTTTTGGCGAAGCCCGCTTTCGCGAACTCAAGAGCAAATGGGGCAACGTTTTTCGCGCCGGAATGGGCGCCGAAGCCTTTTACGAAGTGCTCAAAGACATGGACCTGGACAAACTGTCCGAAGAACTGTGGCACGAAGTGCGCGTCACTCGCTCCAAACAGCGCCGCCAGCGAGCAACCAAACGTCTGCGCGTTGTCGAAGCGCTGCGCCAGAGCAACAACCGCCCGGAATGGATGGTGCTGACCGTACTGCCGGTCATCCCTCCCGACCTGCGCCCGATGGTTCAACTCGATGGCGGACGGTTTGCCACCTCCGACCTGAACGACCTGTATCGCCGCGTGATCAACCGCAACAACCGCCTCAAGCGCCTGCTCGACCTCGGTGCGCCGGACGTGATCGTGCGCAACGAAAAACGCATGCTGCAAGAAGCCGTCGACTCGTTGATCGACAACTCACGGCGCGGCAAGGCGCTTTCCCGGCGCGGACACCGCGAACTCAAATCGCTTTCAGATATGCTCAAAGGCAAAAAGGGCCGTTTTCGCCGCAACCTGCTCGGCAAGCGCGTCGACTATTCCGGGCGCTCGGTGATCGTCATCGGCCCCAAGCTCAAGCTGCACCAATGCGGCCTGCCCAAGACAATGGCCCTGGAGCTGTACCGCCCCTTTGTAATCGCCAAACTGGTCGAATACAACTATGCCAGCAACGTCAAAAGCGCGCGTCGCATCATCGAGCGCGAACGCCCCGAAGTCTGGGAAGTGCTCGAAGAAGTGATCAAAGACCGCCCGGTTTTGCTCAACCGCGCACCGACGCTGCACCGCCTGGGCATCCAGGCCTTCGAGCCGCTGCTGGTCGAGGGCAAGGCGATCCACCTGCACCCGCTGGTCTGCTCGGCCTTTAACGCCGACTTTGACGGCGACCAGATGGCCGTCCATGTGCCACTGTCGAAAAAGGCCGTCGAAGAAGCGCGCCAGCTCATGCTCTCCTCTTACAACCTGCTCAAGCCGGCCGACGGCGACCCGATTGTCGGCCCGGTCAAAGACATGGTGTTGGGCTGCTATTACCTGACTATGCTGCGAGAAGGCCGCAAAGGCGAAGGCATGTCTTTTGCCAACATCGACGAAGTCTCGCTGGCCTACACGCTGAGACAGGTCGATCTGCACGCCAAAATCAAGCTCTGGTCGTGGACGGAGAATCCGGCCGACAGCGTGGGCGCTCCAATCGAGACCACGGTTGGGCGCGCGCTGTTCAACGAAGTCTTGCCGCCAAGCCTGCGCTTTATCAACGAAGTGCAAGACAAAAACACGCTCAAAGACCTGGTCGCCAAATGCTATCGCATGACCAGCATCGAAGAGACCGCCGAATTGGCCGACAAGCTCAAAGACATTGGTTTTAAATACGCCACGCGCTCCGGCGCAAGCATTGCCGTCATTGACCTGATCATTCCCGGAAAAAAGTTCGACATTCTCGCCGAAACCTCGGGCCAGGTCAACGAAGTCGCCCGCCAGTACCGGCGTGGCCTGCTAACCGAAGATGAGCAGTACACGCGCACCATCGAACTGTGGAGCGACGCCAAAGACCTCGTCTCCGATGCGGTCAAGGATGCCATGGATCCTGAAGGACCGCTCTATGTTATGGCCTCCTCCGGCTCGACCAAAGGCGGCTTTGGCCCCATCGCCCAGTTGGCCGGCATGCGCGGCCTGATGGCCGACCCGTCCGGGCGCATCATCGAAATGCCCATCCTGTCGAGCTTTCGCGAAGGTCTGACCACACTGGAATACTTTATCTCGACCCACGGCGCGCGCAAAGGCCTGGCCGATACGGCCCTGCGTACAGCCGACGCCGGCTACCTGACCCGCCGTTTAGTCGATGTGGCTCAGGACATGGTCGTCAACGAGGTGGACTGCAACACCCGCAGCGGCCTGTGGATTCGCACCCAGGATAATGCCTTTGATCTCAACCTGCCACAACTCGGCGAACGAGTCCTGGGGCGCGTGGCGGCAGGCAACGTCCTGCACCCGCAAAGCGGTGAGATCATTGTCGAACGCGGCGAACTGATCGAAGAAGAGCAGGTGGCCAACATTCTGGCCGCCGGAATCAGCGAGGTTTTTGTGCGCTCGCCGATGACCTGCCAGCTCGAACAAGGCATCTGCCAAAAGTGCTATGGGCGCGATCTGAGTCGTGGGAAAATGGTGGCATTGGGTACCGCCGTCGGCATCATGGCTGCTCAGTCCATTGGCGAGCCGGGCACCCAGCTCACGCTGCGCACGTTCCACACCGGCGGTATCGCCCACGGCGGCGACATCACCCACGGCCTGCCGCGCGTCGAAGAACTGCTCGAAGCGCGCAAACACCCCAAAGGCGAGGCGATCATTTCCAACATCGCCGGACGCGTCGAGATTCACCTCACCGAAGAGGGCATGCGCAGGGTCAAGGTGATCAACAGCAAGTTGATCCGCGACGAATACCCGATCAAGCGGGGCTGGAAACTGGTGCTCGAAGAAGATGAGGAAACGGTCCAAGACGGTCAGATCATCGCCAGCCGGGGCGACAAGGAAATCGCCGCCAAGCACGGCGGGCGAGTGATTCGCGAGGAAAACGCAATCGTGATCGCCTACGATGAGCGTGAAGAGTTCGAATATGACATTCCCTCATCGGTGCGCCTGCTGGTCAGCGAAAACCAGGTCATCGAAGCAGGCACCCAGATCACCGAAGGGTCCAAAAACCCGCACACCATCCTGGATGTCCTGGGCCGCGAAGCCGCCCAACTCTACCTGATTCAGGAAGTGCAAAAAGTGTACCGCTCGCAGGGCGTGAATATCCACGACAAGCACTTTGAAGTGATCATCAGCAAGACGCTGTCGCGCGTCCTGGTGGTGCATCCGGGCGATACAATCCTGCTGCCCGGCGATCTGGTCGAGCGCCATACATTCTCACGCACCAACGCCCAATGCGTCGCCGAAGGCAAACAGCCGGCAACCGCCAAGCCGATCTTGCTGGGGATCACCAAGGCCGCCCTAAACACCGAGAGCTTTTTGGCCTCGGCATCGTTCCAGCATACGATCAAGGTTTTGGCCGGCGCGGCCATCGAGGGCAAGCAAGACAACCTGTTGGGACTTAAGGAAAATGTCATCATTGGCAAGTTAATTCCAGCGGGGACCGGGTTCCGGGGCAAGCAAGAAAAAGCAGAGCGAGAACTGGCTACAGACGAGTTCGCATTTGAGGGATTGGCCGTTCTAGACGATGCCGAACTCGACATTGACCTGGACGAATTCGATCTGGACGACGAAATTGACCTCGACGAGTTTGTCTACGAAGATTACGAGGGGATTGAAGACATCGAAGACGACCAAGAGAGCGAAAAAGAAGAAGAAGATGATGATGACGACGATGACGACATCGAATCGCTTCTCGACGACGACTATGATATGGACGACGACTAGTGGGTCATTTGGCATAGATAGTGCCATTGTTTGCGCCTGAGAAATGGCTACAAGCCTGACAAACGACCCACTAGGTTCAAAAAACCACTGCGCCAGGCTGGTCAATCCAGATCGGCAAAGGCCTCGGCCTCATCCTCCCAGCCTGGCGCCGGTGGTTCATCCAGAATCTGGTGCGCCAGCGCCAGATCGCCTTGTTGAACCCAAACGCGCACCTCGCTCAGCTTAAGTCCGGGCGCAGTGAGGCCAAACACCACACCAGCGCTTTCATAGTCGAGCATTACAGGTATGCCCGCCGCCTCCAATTGGGTTTTGAGCACCTGTGCGTGAAGCATTCCGGACACCGTCGCCGCGACAACCAGTTTTTCTTTCTCAGTCTGGTGTTGTGACATATTCGCTCCCTCCAGTTACATTATATCACGTTTATGGCTTTGCTGAAAAAAGGTCTGTGATGCGCTGAATTGCTTGCTGGGGCATTGTTCTCGTGCTTAATAAGCGCAAAGGGCAAAGCTCCAAGATACTTCAAACTCGACGAGTTTGACGTTCTGATTATTTTAGTTCGTCTGTCGCATTCGACCTTTTTTCAGGATACTCGTTTATACTTCTCTTGAAAAAAAGTCCGGGCGTACAAGCGCTTGTGCGCCCGGCAGCGCAAACAGCTTGGAGGTGCTTCAAGATCGATTGTGCCATGCCCAAATTCCAACGATCAATTTTGAAACACATCCAACCATCAAATTCCGGAGGATGTTGTGACCAACCGCAAACCTGAAACCAAGTCACCCTGGCAAAACCAATTCACGATCGGCGGGCAAAACGCCGAATCGCTCCTTCAACTGTTCGTCCGCGAGAACCGTCCCCTCTCGTCAACCGAGTTGACCCACGCCATGATCGAAAACCACTGCGAACGAGAAAAAGCCTTGCTGCGTCGCAGCCTGTCTGCCGGAACCGTGTATCGCCCCAATGGGACATTTGCCGTCGACGAAACGCTCATCTTGCCCCAGTTCAACTTTGCGCAAGGCATTGTGCGCGACGTGCGTGAGGGGAACAATCCCGAATACGGCGATTTCAGCGTGATCGTGGTCGAGATCAATAGTGAAAAGCGCGAGTTTGTCGCCGGGCTACAAATCGAACACAAACTGAGCTTTGCCGACGACGTTTCGGTCGAAGAAATATTCGCCCCCACCCCGCAAACGATGCACGAAAAACAGGGCGACACGGTCAAGGCCCAGATCGAGACCTATCTTGGACAAAGCAATAGTTTCGCACGCCTGGGCGACAAGTGGATTTCCGTCGACATGATGGCCCAGGTCAGCGTAGGCCACCTTAACCTGGCCGAAGCCGTCCTCGAAGTTCAAGACAAAGCACTCGACGCTCAAGCTATCCTCCCGCACCTGGATTTGCCGGCCGAAATCGCACTGCCCATCCAGCTTTTCTCGCTCAACCACAGCCTGGCTCACGACCCCCGCTTTATCGACGTGGGGGCGAACCAGGAACCGTTATGGGCATTGCGGCGTTGGCTGCCCCAGGCTGTCATCGCACCGCCGAACTGGCTGGATTACACGCCAATCCCCTACGACCGCACCAAGCTCGACGTGACCCACCTGCAACTGGAACGCGAGATCGACGACGAATATTCCAACCTCGTCGCGCCGCCCAGTGCAGCCGAAGCGCACACCCTCAACCTGATGCTGGCCGGCCACCACCGCCGCCTGGGATCGCTCCCGCTGACCGACCGCACCAAGAGCTTTTTCCCGGCCGGCACGCCGGAGCAGCACACGCAAATCACGTTTGTCGATTCTCAAGGCAACGAGTTCCCCGGCTGGGTAGTGCACTCGCACAAACTGGTCTATGGGCTGGGCGAGTGGTACAAAAAGAACCAGATTCCCGCCGGCGCCTTGATCAACCTCGAAAAAACCGGCTCGCCCAACCGCGTCATCGTCGATGTGATCCCACGTCGAATGCGGCGCGAATGGGCGCCCATAATCGTTCAGACGGCAGATGGCCGGCTGGAATTTCAGATTCAAAAAATCCCCATTTCCTGCGAATACGACGAGGCGGCGGTGATGGAAATCGATCTGCAACTGGCCGAATCCGTCTGGAAAAACGAACGGGCGCATCAGGATCGCACGATGGAAGAAATCATCCAATCCGTCTTTCTCGAAATCGCCAAACTCAATTCGTATGGCACGGTACACGTCAAGACCCTCTACAACGGCGTCAACATCATCCGGCGCTGCCCGCCGGGGCGAATTTTCGCTACTCTGTTCGAACTGCCGCACTTTGTACACGTCGAAGAGGCGTCCTGGACATTCAACCCAAGCATTTTGACAAACTAAGAACGAGGAAAGTCTATGGCTCGTTGGACCAAACCCACGCTCGATACTCAATTCCACATCGACTTTGAATGGTGGGAGAAAAACAACCGTCAACTACGCGTCTACCTGCATCAAAACCTGTGCCCGCAATGCCGGGAGCTGTACCCCTCACACCGGGGTTCCAAAGAGGTCGATTGGATCGACCCGGACACGGCCGAAGTCCATCCCGTCGATGGGCTGTGGCAGTCGCTGCGCACCCATTGCAGCCTGGAAGCAGACTATATCACTGCGGAAACGCCATTGACCAATGCCATATTCCGTGTTTTTCTGGCTAATGGCAACCGGCCGCTGACCGCCGTCGAGTTGAGCGCCAAAATCGGACGCCCGGCAGACAGGATTTTGCAGGCCATCGGCCACTACCAGGTCTATGACGGTATCAGGCCGGTATAGCACAAGGGGCAATTGAGGATGGGGACAGCTAGCGAGGTGATCCGCGCCCGCGCCCAGCACATCGACGGTATCGCGACCATCGATCTGGACGGACTGGCCCAGGCAGCGGCGCAGTATGGCCTCTCGCGACGCGAAACCGAGATCGCCGCCCTCGAGCTGGGCATCCTGCCCCTACGCTACCTGCGCAGCTATGGCACGGTCGGGCTAGACGGTCAACGCGCGCTCTTGCGGGCTACAGTGGCAGTGATCGGCCTGGGCGGCCTGGGCGGGTTTGTAGTCGAAGGACTGGCACGGATGGGCGTGGGCCGGCTGGTGCTGGTCGACGGCGACACGTTTAGCGAGCACAACCTCAACCGCCAGCTTTTGAGCGACGAAACATCGCTCGGACAGAGCAAAGCGTACGTCGCCGCCGGACGCGCGCGGCGGGTCAACCCCTCCGTCGAGGCAGTTCCCCGCGCCGAATGGGCCAGCGAAGAAACACTGCCCGGCATCCTCTCCGGCGTCGATGTCGTGATCGATGCACTGGATCGCCTGCCTACCCGCCTGATCCTGCAAGCGCAGGCCGCGCGGGCCAACGTGCCGCTGGTCCACGGCGCGATTGCCGGTTGGATGGGCCAGGTGATGACCATTTTGCCCGGCGATCCCGGTCTGCGCGCCCTCTATGGCGACGATGTGCCCGAACAGGGCGCAGAAGCCGAACTGGGCTGCCCGGCCGCCTCGCCGATGCTGGTCGCCGCCTGGCAGGTACACGAAACGATCAAGCTTTTGCTCAATAAAGGCGAACTGTTGCGCAACAAAATGCTCTTTATCGATACGTCGGTCAACGAGGTGCGCATCTTGAGCCTGGGCTGACCTCAACCGATCACCCGCGCCACCACCTCGGCGGCCAAATTCTGGCCGGTCAGTTCCAGAATGGTCAGGATGCCCCCCGGACTGAGCACGTTCACCTCCAGCACGTACGGGTACACCAGATCGACCCCTGCAAAATACGCACCCACCCCATTCAGATATTGGCCCAGCCGTGCGCACAACTCGGCTTCACGCGCGTCGAGTTCGCACATCGAGGGCAGCGCCCCCTGGTGCAGATTGGTGCGATGATCGTCCTGCGCCACCCGCCTGTACTGTCCCACCACCGACCCGCCGGCGATCAGCACCCGCTTTTCACCCGACACGATCTCGGGAATGTAACGCTGCATGATGCAAAATGCGCCGCCGCCGTTGCCGGTCATATTTTGCAAAATGACCCGCGCATTGACGTCGTCCTGACGCAGCATAAAGACATCGCGTCCCAGGCTGCGCGCCGGCGGCTTGACCACCCAGGCGCCGCCGCCCTCGCGAAACACGCGCCACAGAAAGTCAAAGTCACACGAAGCCCAGGTCTCGGGATATTGGAACATATCACCGGCTAGTGAGCCGAGATGGTACTTGCTGTGCAGATGCATCAGCGCATCGACCGAGTTGATCACCCTGGTACATTGGCTCAACGTCCACAGCAGTTGGATTTTGTCCAAAAACGACTCGCGTCGGCCAAACCCCAGCACCCAGACGGCATCCATTCCGGCCAAAGCGAGCAGCTGGCTGCCTTGCTTCGAGAACGGCTCGCCGGACACGAGCGGTGCGTCGATGGGGCAAGCCGGGATCAACACCGCTCCCGCGTGCAGCGTCAGCGCATCGATTGCGCCCAGATACACCCGGTCGCCCCGCGCAACCAGGGCATTGGCCAGCGCCATACAGTTAGCCGGATTGATCGTTTCCACTTCGTTGATCAAAAAACAAACCTGCTTCATCCAGACACTCCCCACAAGAAAAATCACCGGGCACAATCCATTTTGCTCGCTGCCCGGCGAACGATGATTGTAAAACAGTTTGGCCGCAAAGTCAAAGCGACCAATCGCTTTGTGCCGTGTTCTAGCTTTTGTACAGCCAGCCCGAAACCGGACTCAAATTTGACGTATTGCTGGCAAGCATATACAATCAGGGCCACACACAAAATGCAGCAAGACATTCAGAGAGAATCTCACCTATATGCACAAACATCCTTATTTCAACCTATACATTCACGACGACCAGGAACTTGCCGTGTACGTGGGCGCAGAGATTGTGGCCCGAGAAACACTGCAAGAATGGCCTCTCTCATGCGTCGAACGTGTGACCACCGGGCAAGGTCAGTGGATTTACAAATCGCAGTTCGGCCCGACCATCGAAGCCGCGTTTTACGCTGTCGCCCGTTCGGATTTGTTGGACCGGGTTCAAACCATCTATCAGGCTGAAGGGCACGCCTGCACGCTGCGCGACTATATCGACGCGCCGTTGATCGAAGACCTGAACCTGACCGAAGAACAGGCCGCTCAAATCGTCCGCCAGGTACGAACCCAGATCAGTGAGATCAAGGTCGACCTGCCCGGCATGTACGACATCCGCACGCCCGATCGCTGGCTCGCGCTGGCAGCAGACACGCTGCGGGACATCAACACGCTGATCGAGCAAGGACGTTACACGGTAGCAACACCGAAAGTGGCTGCCGGCTTGGGTCAGTGGGTGCAGGCCAGCAGCACCCTGGAGGCTGTACAGCGACACCCCGGCCTTGTCCACGGCGACTTTCACGGCGACAACTTGTTCGTCCTGCCCGACGGCGGCTATCGTCTCATCGACTGGCAGCGCCCCTTTTGGGGGCCGATCGAGCTGGACATCGCGGCGATGATGAATTCCCTGGGCTTCGATCCGCTCAACTATGTCAGCCCAAGCATCGTTCGGATCGGCCATTTTTTGCTGATCCACTGGTTCAGCCAATGTGCCACGCGCTGGTTTCCGGAAGGTGCAGAAACCTACGATCGCTCTACCGCAGAATTGGCATCAAAAATCCAATCCTTATCATAGGAAACCGTTATGCATTCACAACCTGCACCCCAAAAACTGACTACCGTGCTCGTCGGGCTGGGCCACCGCGCCCGCACCTACGGTTCTTATACCTTTGCCAGCCCGGAGGAGCTTGAAATCGTCGGGCTGGCCGATCCCGATCCCGGCCGGCTAGAACGCACGGCCTCGGTCTTTGACGTACCGCCGGAGCGCCGCTTTCGCAGCGCCGAGGAGTTGGCCGCGCAGCCGCGCTTTGCCGATGCGGCGATCAACGGCACCATGGATCGCCAGCACGTGCCCACCACCCTGCCACTGCTCGACGCGGGCTATCACGTTTTGCTCGAAAAGCCCATCGCCCCCGGCCAGGATGAACTTTTATCACTCCTCTTGGCTACGCGCAAAAGCGGGCGCACGTTGATGATCTGCCACGTGCTGCGCTACGCGCCCTTTTACGCCGCCATCCGCCAGCGCGTGCTCGACGGCGAAATCGGCCAGATCATCAGCATCAACACCAGCGAGCGGGTCAGCTATCACCACATGGCGGCGGCCTATGTGCGCGGCAAATGGCGGCAGCGCGCCGAAAACCCTATGCTGCTGGCTAAATGCTGCCACGACCTCGACCTGCTCTGCTGGTTCAAGAGCGGCACGCGCCCTCAGCGCGTGGCCAGCCACGGCAGTCTGACCTACTTTCGGCCCGACAAAGCGCCGCCCGGCGCGGGCATGCGCTGCCTGGTCGATTGCCCGATCGAACCCACCTGCCCCTACTCGGCGCGCAAGCACTACATCGAGCAGGGGCTGTGGGGATTTTACGCCTGGGACGCACTGGAACACCTCGAAAACCCGACACTGGAAGACCGGCTCGAATCCCTGCGCACCGACAACCCCGTTGGCCGCTGCGTCTGGCGCTGCGACAACGACGTGGTCGACCACCAAGCGGTGATCGTCGAATTTGCCGACGGCTGCGTGGCGACGCACACCCTGGTCGGCGGCACGGCACGCCCCTGCCGCACCGTCCACCTGGTCGGCACACTGGGCGAGATCGAGGGGGTGATGGAAGAAGGCGCGTTCACCATCCGCAAGCCCGACGCGCGCGCCGGGCACGAATACAGCGAGGAAACGGTCGACATGCGCGTGTCGGGCAGCATGCACGGCGGCGGCGACCTGCGCCTGGTGGGCGATTTTTTGCGAGTGCTGCGCGGTGAGCCGCCCTCGATCTCGACCACGACGATCGAGGATTCGATCTATGGGCACCTCATCGCCTACGCCGCCGACCGGGCCATGCTTGAACACTGTGTAGTAGATATTCAAAAAATATCATAGAATGGAGAAGAAATGACCTCAATCGCCATCATCACCGACAGCGATTCCAGCCTGCCCGCCGGCCTGGCCGCACAGTACGGCATCCGCCAGGTGCCGATCACGGTACAGTTTGGCGCCGAGAGCCTGGAGACCGGCATCGACATCGACGACGCCGGCCTGTTTGCGCGCGTCGCCCAGGAGGGCAAGCTGCCCACTACCTCGGCCCCCGCGCCGGGCGCCTTTGCCCAGGCGTTTCAGGCCGCCATCGACGAAGGCGCAAAGGAGATCGTCTGCATCTGCGTCAGCAGCGAGATTAGCGCCACCTATAGCGCCGCCGTCACCGCCAGCGAGCAGTTTCCCGACTGCGACATCGAGGTGATCGACTCGCGCACGCTGTCGATGGCGCAAGGTCTGATGGTACTGGAAGCGGCGCAGGCTGCGCGCGATGGAACGAGCAAGGCCGAGATCATCGCTCGCGCGCGCGACGTGGGCAAACGGTCGGTGCTCTTTGGCGCCGTCGCCACCCTGAAATACCTGGCTCTCAGCGGTCGCGTCGGCAACCTGGCCGCCACCATGGGCAACATCCTCCAGGTCAAGCCAATTTTGACCATTGAAGACGGCAAGCTCAAGCCGCTGGACAAGGTGCGCACTCAGAAAAAAGCCTGGGCGCGGCTGCTCGAACTGGCCAGCGAAGCGCTGGGCGGCGGCACAATCGAGCGCATGGCGATTGTCCACACCAACGTCTACGAGCAGGCGCGGGCATTCGAGGCGCAGATGCGCGCCGCGCTCCCTTGCCCGGACGAAATCATCATTGCCGAATTTACTCCCGGCCTGTCTGTCCACACCGGTGAAGGGCTGATGGCACTGGTACTGGTTGTCAGCGCTGATAAATAGCAAGAAAGAAGGATATCTGTGCTCGTTAAAACCTATATGACCCTCGGTAACGCCTGGCCCTGGTTTCGCAAATGGACCAAACACCTGATGTACCAGTTTATGGCCAGATATTATCAAAAGGACGACTGGACGTTTATGAATTACGGCTATGTCGCGCCGGAGGATGAACCCGGCATTGTGCTCCAGGAACGCGACGAGCGCAACCGCACCTGCATCCAGCTTTACCACCACGTCGCCAGCGCGGTCAGCCTGCGCGGCCTCGATGTGCTCGAAGTGGGCAGCGGGCGCGGCGGCGGCGCCGATTACATCCAGCGCTATCTGAAGCCCAAGACAATGACCGGCGTCGATTATTCTTCCCGGGCGGTTGCGCTGTGCCGCCGGCAGTACGGCCAGGAAGGGCCGCGCTTTGTCACCGGCGACGCCGAAGCACTGCCCTTTGAGGCATCGAGCTTTGACGCCGTGGTCAACGTCGAGTCGGCGCACTGCTACAGTTCGATGGACGGCTTTTTGGCCCAGGTGCAGCGCGTGCTGCGCCCCGGCGGGCATTTCCTGTTCGCCGATTTTCGCCCCCGCGAAAGACTGACCGAACTCGATGCCCAACTGGCGCGATCGGGCCTCGCGCTGCTCAAGCAGGCCAACATCACGCCCAACGTGGTGCGGGCGCTCAACGTTGACCACGCACGGCGGGTCGAGCAGATCGCGCATGGCGCACCCCGGCCGCTGATCCGGCTGATGCAGCAGTTCGCTGGCGTCAAGGGCACGCGGATGTACGAGCAGTTTAGCAGCGAAAATATTGTCTATCAGAGCTTTGTGTTGCAAAAAACAGCTCAGAAACCCGGTTTTTGACGAAAACCGGGTTTCTCCCACGAGGAGCCGCTCAGATGCACATCCGCCGAATCGACACGTCCAAGCACAAGGACGTGAACCAGTTTATCCAGGTGCCGTTCGACCTGTACCGTCACTGCCCGCAGTGGGTGCCGCCGCTGGTGCCGGGGATGAAAGCGTCGCTCAACCGCGCAAAATTCCCCTTTTACCGCCACTCGCAGGCCGACTTTTGGGTCGCCGAGCAGGGTAAGGAAACCGTGGGGCGTATCGCCGCCATCGACAACCGGCGCTACAACGACTATCACCAATCCAAAACAGCATTTTTCTACTATTTCGACGCCATCGACGATCAAGGGATCGCCGATGGACTGTTTGATGCGGCATTCGATTGGGCGCGCGGGCGCGGGCTGGCCAACGTGCTCGGCCCCAAGGGTCTGCTCCGTTTCGACGCGCACGGCGCGCTCGTCGACGGGTTCGAGCACCGCCCCTCGGTAGGCATACCCTACAATTTTCCGTATTACGACCGCTTGATCACAGGGGCGGGCTTGCAAAAGGAACTCGATTATTTTTCGGGGCACATCACCGCCGATTATGACCTGCCGGAGCGGGTGTACCAGATCGCCGACAAGATCAAGCAGCGGCGCGGGTTCTGGATCAAGACCTTTAAAGATACTCAAGAGATATGGGCGTTTGTGCCGCAGGCGCACCGCATCTACCTGGAAGCGTTCAAACAGGTGCCCGGCTATTATCCGATCGACGAGGACGAAATTCGCCTTTTGTTCGAGCGCATCCTTTCGATCACCTACCCCGATCTGGTCAAGCTGGTCATGAAAGGCGACCAGGCGGTCGGCTTTGTGATCTCGTATCCCGACGTGGCCGAGGCCGTGCAGTGCTGCAAAGGGCGGCTGTGGCCGTTCGGCTGGTATCTCTTGATGCGCGAGCGCCGGCGCACCAGGTGGGTCACTTTTAACGGCGTCGGCTTGCTGCCCGAATACCAGGGCATGGGCGCCAACACCATCCTCTACGTCGAACTGGGCAAGACGCTGCGCGACTATGGCCGTTTTGAACACGGCGATTACGTCCAGGTGGCCGAAACCAACCTGCCCAGTTTCGGCGACGCACAGACGATGGGCTTTCCAATGTACAAGACGCACCGGATTTATCGCAAAGAATTGTAAAAGCACCGACCACTGACCA
>CAYRXM010000107.1:0-17428 GCA_964428175.1 uncultured Anaerolineae bacterium | reverse complement strand
GACGTTTTGACCTTTCCCCCGTTGGTCGAGGCCGGGATCGCTGCCGATCTCCGTCGTTGCCTGGAGACCGCTGCCCCACTCAGTACCGAGCGCGCATATGTCAGCCCATCGGGCCGGCGCATCCACCTTCGTTGCCACCTGACATCCCTCCCAGACGAGAATGCTGTTCTGGCCCTGTTCGAGGATGTCACCACCTGCAAGCAAGTCCAGGAGGACCTGGAGCAGATGCAGCGGATGGAAGCACTGCAGCGCCTGGCCGGCGGCGTTGCCCACGACCTGAACAACCACCTGACGGTCATCAACGCCTACACGGACCTGCTGGCGCTCGATGGCGACAATCAGGATCTCGCCGCGATTCGCAAGGCTGCTCACGAGATCGGCAGCCTGGCCGGGCAGCTTCTCGCCTTCAGCCGTGAGCCACCGGACCAGCCGGCCGTTCCCCTCGACCTGAACCGGCTGATCGACGACAGCCGCGACCTCTTGCAGCTCCTGGCCGGCAAGGAAACCGGAATTGAGATGCGCCTGGCCCCCGATCTGCGCCCGGTAGAAGCTGTCCCCGGCCAGATGGCTCAGGTGCTAATCGCCCTGGCGACTCATCCACAGTGTGCAGCGTCCGGCGGCAGGACGCTGACCATCGAGACGGCCAATGCGCCGGGAGGCATCACGCTATCGGTGACTGACACGGGACTGGAACTCGACGAGCAGACCCGCGCCTGTCTCTTTGAACCGTTCGCCAGCACAGCACAAGGATGCAGAACCGGGCTGGGACTGGCCGTGGCGCACGGCATCGTCGCCCGGCACGGCGGGCAGATCCAGGTGGCCAGTCACCCAGGCCGGGGCACGACCTTCGTCATCCACCTGCCAAAGCAGAAAGGATCGCCCAATGGCCAGGCTGATTCTGCTCGATGACCATCTCAGTCTTCACGCGGCGATCCGCGATTACCTGCAGCGGATCGCCGGGCACGAATTTGTCTCCGAACTGATCCGCGGCGGCGAACTCGTCTCCGCCGTTGACCGGCGTAGGCCCGACCTGCTGATCCTCGACCTGGAGCTGGAAGGCGAGCACGATTTTGAGCCGGTCGCAGCCATCCACGAACTGCACACCATCCACCCCGAACTCAAGGTCGTGGTCTTTAGCGGCCACGACGAAGGGATCTGGCTGGCCCGGCTGATCGACGACCTCGCTGTCGACGGGTATGTACACAAGTCCGAGCCGCTGGCTGAGCTGGTCCATGCGGTCGAGCACGCCCTGCGCGGTGCGACCTACTACAGCCCACGTATCGCACGGCGAAAACGGGAGCTGGATCGGGCGCTGTGGGATCGCGCCGACCTGGAGACGCTGCAGCTTCTGGCCGATGGGCACACTATTTCGCAGATCGCGAACCGGCTGCACGTCTCGGATCGCACGGTGCGCCGCAGCGTAGAGCGGATGCGGCACAAGGTGAGGGCCACATCCAATCAGGAAGCGATAGTCAAGGCCAGGAGGCAGGGGTTGATTGTGTGACGGAAGACAATCGAAGACAACAGGGTTGTCAAAGGGCCATCGCCGCACGGACACGAGTGTTGACAGGTTGGTACTTTTATAGTACACTAATTGTAGACCAATTGTCACCCAGGAGGATGCTATGGAATTCATCACCGTCCGTGACTTGCGCACTCGTCCCGGCCAGATCTGGGACAAACTGCGCCAACAACACGACCTGATCCTGACCGCCAACGGGCGGCCGATCGCCGTGTTGAGCCACATCGACGAGGGCGGCGTGGAAGAAACGCTGGCCTCGCTGCGCCGCGCCCGCGCCCAGGCTGCGTTGTCGCGCCTGCGCACCGACGCTGCCACGCAGGGTCTGGATCGCCTGTCTGTTGACGAGATCGAGGCGGAAATCACCGCCGCACGAAACGAACGCCAGGAATCTGCCCGATGATCGTCGTCGTCGACACCAACGTGCTGGTCTCCGGTCTGCTCTCGGCACATGGCGCACCGGCGCGGGTGCTCGATCTGCTCACCACCGGTGACCTGCAAGCCGCTTACGATGATCGCATTGCCGCCGAATACCGGCAGGTGTTGGCCCGGCCGCGCTTTGGCTTTCACCCGGAAGCAGTGGCACACCTGTTGGATTATTTGTTCGCCGAGGGATTGCCTCTCGTGGCACGGCCGCTGCCTGCCGCGCTGCCCGACCTTGCCGATCAACCCTTTTGGGAGGTGGCTGTTGAGGCCGGCGCGCCGCTGATCACCGGCAATCTGAAACACTTTCCGGCAGAGGTTTGTACGGGCATCGAGGTACTGGCGCCGGCGACATTCATCGAGCGATGGCGCAGCAGCCATCAATAATCGCGCCGCACCGGCTTTGTCCGCTGCCCTTCTGATCATCTGGACGGTGTCCGTCGCCGCTTTGCCCCTCTACGACTTCGACTTGCATCCTGCTCGCCGGCCTGGGTACTGGATGGCACCCAGGCTGAATACACACCACAACGCCAGATATTCCTCAGCGATCGGAACATCCCCGCGACAAACGGATTTGTCCAAAAACGGACAAAACCTGTCCGCGCACGGACTGCGTTTTCTGGTATAGTGATGAATGTTTTGCCCATACATCACACACTCAAGGAACCCTGAATGCCCGTTCGCGAAAAAGTTCAGAGATGGATTGATGCGCCTATCACTACCCGGCGCAACAACCACCCACACGATTTGCTCAACAACCTGCTGATCGGAACAGCTTCTATCTCGCTTCTGGCCCTGATCCTCTCGCCGGCCATTGGCTGGCAAACAGCCTCCGGCAAAGCCCTGTCTACTACCAGCCTGATTTTGCTTGCCGGTTCGGCTGCAGTTTTTGCGGTCAACCGTCATTCCAGTTTGCAGGCCGGCATCCTCTTTTTGCTGCTTCTTGCGGCCATCCTGATTGGCACCGGCGCAGGTACAGAAGGGCTGGTGGTCCCAATCTTGCTAGCCAGTATCCTGCTCCGGTCCTGGGCCAGTCTGGTGACCGCCGGCCTGAGCAGTCTGGCAGCAACCACCATCTCGGTATACCGGCCGGGATATGTCCTCGAAGCGCCCTCGTTACTCGCTCTTTTTGCCGTTGCCCTCGTCGCCTGGTTGGCCACCCGCAACCTGGAGCGAGCCCTGCACGACCGGCGGCAGAGCGACCGACGACTGGCCGAAAGCGAGGAACGCTTCCGGCGGATGGCAGAGAGCATCCAGGATGGATTGACCATCGTCGAGCAAGGCCAGGTGATCTACCTCAACGATCGTATCTGCGAGATCACCGGGCGTTCCCGAGAAGAGCTGACGGCGATGAGCAGCCTGGACTTTGCGGCGACTGAGGAGCGGGAACGGCTGGGGCAAGCGATGGACGAAGCCAGGCAGACGGGCGCACTGCCGGCCAATCTGGAGTTCTGGATCGTACGGCCGGACGGCACACGACGGTGTATCCACAACCGCTACACAGTCAGGCACTGGGAGAATGGTTTGGTCGACCGTTACGTGGTCACCACGGATGTCACCGAGCGGAGGGAGATGGAGGAGCGTCTTCGCCGGACACAGAAGATGGAAGCAGTAGGCCGCCTGGCCGCCGGCGTGGCCCACGACTTCAATAACTATCTCACCGTGATCGACAGCTACACCGACCTGCTGCAGATGGATATGGCCCCTGAGGCGCCGATGCGTCACGAGCTTGGGGAGATCGCCAAAGCTGTCGAACTGTCGAAGGCGCTCACCCGCCAGCTTTTGGCCTTCAGCCGACAGCAGACTGGCATAGCCGGTCACCCGCAGGTGCTGTGTGTCAACGAGGTGGTAGCCAGAATGGAGGGTATCTTGCGACGATTGGTCGGCAATGACGTCGATCTGATCATCCAGACTGAGCCGCATCTCGGCCTGGTGCGCGCTGCCCCGGGCCAGATCGAGCAGGTGCTGCTCAACCTGGTCAGCAACGCACGTGATGCCATCTCTGGCGCAGGCACAATCGCCATCCAGACAGCGAATCCAGGTAGCCAACACGTCGATGGACATCCATCCATAGCAGAATCCTCAGTGATGGTCGCCGTCAGCGATACCGGAGCAGGGATCGATCCCGAAATACTGCCTCACATCTTTGAGCCGTTCTACACCACCAAGGAGGATGACAGTGGCACCGGGCTGGGGCTATCCATCGTCTACAGTATTGTCCAGCAAAGCGGCGGACACATCGATGTCGAAAGCACAGCCGGTCAGGGCACAACGTTCAAGATCTACTTGCCCAGGGCCGTAAGCGATTGAAGGTACATCAATGAGACAAACACAAAAGGTATTGGTTGTAGATGATCACCCTAGTATCCGGCAAGCGATGAAGACCTATTTGGAGCGGATAGATGGCTTTCAGGTCGTCGGCGATATCGGACGCGGAGGTGATCTGCCCTGGGCGTTACAGACCTATCGCCCTGACCTGGTTGTATTGGATCTGGAATTGGAGCGAGGGCACGTGCCGGCAAATGCCATAGCCCAGATCCGCGACCTGGCACCGGAAGCTAAGATCGTCGTTTATAGCGGACACAGCGACTTTCAGATTGTCACCTATATGTTGGATCTTGGTGTGGACGGCTACATCCTCAAGACGGACAGCATGTCCTCAGTGATGAACTCTATCAAGGAGATCGCTGCCGGGGAGCGGCGCTTCAGCCCTGGTCTGACACCGATATTGGCCGAGGGCAATTGGTCGAGCAAATCCCTCAATCTGGCCGAACGAGGCGTGTTACAGATGCTGGCCGATGGGATGAGCACGAAACGCATCGCCTTGGAGATGCACATCGCAGAGCGAACGGCCCGAGATTACATAGGGAAGGCCATACAGAAACTCAGAGCCAAGTCTTGGATGCATGCAATTGCCCTGGCGATGCGGAAAAAGGTGATCATATAACGGCTTTTTGCATCCGGTAATCACATGCACTCGTAATTTGTGCCAAAACCTAAATGCAAGGATGACTGCTTCAGCCAAGCACAAAACATTGGCAAACCGTTTGTTATGCTTCACGATGATAGGTGATTTCTGCAACCGAATCCTGGAGATCGGTGTAACTATCAGCCAGGCTCACCGTACTTTCCGTGAAACTACGGTGAGCGCGCCAGGACACGTATCCGCAATAAGTCAAACCTGGCTCGACCATACATCTGACGTTTGATCAGCTTCAGCCGGTTCACCTGGCCTTCGATCTGTCCATTGCTCCAAGGCAAGGTGAGTGCGGATAGAACGGCATCTTGGTCTTCTGTCAGACTGTGAGCAAAGCCGCCCAACTCTGGAATCTTGTGCTCAATGACTGAACTCAACCAGGGCCGCAAAGCCCTGGAGAGTTGCTGGCGGACGATGCGCACAAAGGCTTGGGCAAAGTTGGGCGCTTGATTGAGCTTGAGCAGGCGTCTTTTGTGAGGACGCAGTTGTTGTATTGGCGCTTTGTCCACGCGTCATGGCTGCCCAACGGCCGACCAAAGAACGAGACCCCGCATAACCTTGTTCGTGAATTTCACGATAGAGTTGTGATGCATTGTGTATTCCTTCAGTCCAGCGACGGCTCAGATGGGACAGGTATGAGTCGAGGATGCTACCCCGTTTCCGATGCTTGCTGGTCTGCGGAGGGCCTTCTGCATCCAGATAGCGACGCACGGTGGCGCGACTCATCTTCAATTGACGGGCGATAGCCCGGATCTTGACGCCCTGCGTATGCAAGTCGATGACCGATTGGTAGCGTTCCTGACGCCTTTGTTGCGCTGCTTGCCGCTGCTGTCCGATCTTGGTTACTGGCTTGTGTTCAGCCACTGCTACGGATTCGTCATTTGCTGCCTGTGATTCTGGCTCACTTTTAGCCAGTGACGAGGCTGCAGCGGCGTACAGACAGGCTCGATGCTGCTGCAAGAAGCGCACCAGTGCATCCTTGAGGTTGCGCAGCAGATGCCAGCGGTCGGCGACCTGTGTAGCCTGCAGTGCTCCCTGATTGATGCCGTTGATGTATTCCTTGGCCCGGTCGCGACTGATGATCTCGACGCCTGGATGTGCCTTGAGCCAATCGGCCACGGTCTGTGCCGAACGGTCGGACAACAGGTCAACCGGACAGTGTCGCTCCAGGTCGACCAGGAGCGTGCCATAGCGTTGGCCTTTGCACCAGGCCCAGTCGTCGATGCCCAGCACGCGCGGCGCCGGCATTGCTTGCACAGACTTGGCCCGGATCAGTCGCAGCACCGTGTCAGCACTGACCGGCATCGCCAGGTCGGTGAGGGTACATGCGGCTGCTTCACCGCCGTGCTTCAATCCAGCCTGACATTGCCTGACTGCCAGACGGTTCGTCCGCCATGCGTAGGGAATCACCAGTTCTGGAAAGCGCTGTGCAAAGGTCTTGCGTTTACACAGCGCGTTGTCACAAAAGAAACGATGCACCAGCAAGCACAATTTCACTCGTCGTTCACTGCAAGGCAAATCAACAGGTGCCCGCCAATGCGGATGAACCTTTCTCCGCTCCCACTTCGAGCTACTTGTTGAAGACATCCTTCGCGACCAGGATGGCGGATATTGCCCGCGGCCACCCGGTATAGAAGGCCAGGTGGGTCATGACCTCGGCAAGCTCGGTCTCCGAGATGCCGTTCGCCCTGGCCCGGTTCAGGTGGCTTGGAAGTTGCTCGGTATTTCCGTTGGCGATGAGGGCCGCGATGGTGATCAGGCTGCGGTCTCGCGGCGACAGCTCTGCACGTGCCCACACATCACCGAATAGCACGTCGTCCGTAAGCTCCGCCAACTTGGGCGCAAAATCGCCCATAAGTTGCTGTGCGCGTGAGGGTTCTTTTGGTTCAGACATCCTGTATCTCCCACTAGACATCTAGTTTTCGTCCGCCCAGCCACTTGGCCACATTAGGGTCTCGATGGTCAAAGAAACTGCTGGTTTTTGTGTCCAGCGTTTCAAGTGCCGCCAGGTCTTCCGCGCTCAATTCAAAATCAAACACGCTGATATTTTCCAGCATCCTTTCCCTGCGAGTTGTTTTGGCAAGCGCAATGATGCCTCTTTGTACAAGCCAGCGGAGAATGATCTGGGCAACACTCTTGTTGTGTTTCGCGGCGATGGATAGCAGGAGTTCATTTTGAAAAATATTGTTCCTGCCCTCGGCAAATGGCGCCCACGCTTCAACCTGAACGCCATTATCTTGTAAAAACTTTTGCGTGTCGATTTGCTGTTGGAAAGGATTAACTTCAATCTGATTGACCGCAGGCGTGATTTTGTTATGAACCATCAAGTCCATGATTCGGTCAGGTTGAAAATTCGAAACCCCGATGGCCCTGATCTTGCCTTGTTGATACAGTTCTTCCATCGCCCGCCACTCACCATACACGTCGCCGTATGGCTGGTGAATCAGATACAGGTCAACGTAATCCAGTTGCAAGCGCTTCAGAGAGTTTTCAAAGGCTTTGAGTGTGCCCTGATAGCCAGTGCTCTGAATCCAAAGTTTTGTCGTGATAAACAGTTTTTCTCTGGCGACGCCGCTTTGTTTGATTCCCCGACCTACCGCCTCTTCGTTCATATAAGAGGCGGCCGTGTCGATATGGCTATATCCCGCTTGAATAGCGTCAACCACGCATCTTGCACATTCGGCCGGATCGGTGATCTGAAAAACACCGAAGCCAAGAATAGGGACTTCGACGCCGTTGTTCAATTTTACAGTTTGCATCATTTTCTCCTTATCTTTCTGTGGTTAATGGTGTTGCTCTGGGGTCAGCAGCCGGGTGAACGAGAGCGAGGCTAACTTCCAGCTACCCTCTTGCTGCACATACACTTCTGTAACCAAAAAGGGATTGGTGACCTCGTTGCCGCCAACCACGGCCAGCAGCGTAATTCGGTTTAGAAGGATGGCCGTTGTACCAATGATATTCACCGACACGTCATGGATATCCGCTTTTTTGTAGTGAATCCCGCCCCCCCTGATGATGTCGAGTTCTTGTGCTTTCCCCCAGGATCCTCCCATGTGGACAAAGACAGCCTTTTCGTGGAAGAGAGCGTCAAGGGTATCTACGTTGCGCTCTGACATCCAGTGCCATTTCTCCCTAGAGAGATCGATCACTTTTTGTTCCAGGTTTACGTTTTGCATGATTTTCTCCTTTTTACCGATACTCACTAATGATTAAAAATTTCGCTCAGCCATTTGTCAAAATCCAGTATCCACTGACCATCCCCGGCACCAAAACCGTGCGGCCAATCTTGTAGAGCATGGGATTCAACCGGCACGCCGGCCTGTTGCAGGGCGTTGACACAAGTCTCAAATTGGCTCACAAAGGGGTCTCTTGTGCCATACAAGAAATATGTCGGGGGTAAATCAGAAGCCCTGAACTTTTCGACATCTGTGGAGGCAACACTCAGTCTTCCATAAAAGGAATAGATCATCCCGATCGCACTGACATCGGCAGAAATCCTATCCAATGCGTCCGGCACATAGTCGGGGTCGATTGCGGTTCCATTTATCGTCCCGTCAAAATTCAATGCCAACTCACCCGCCAGGATGCCGCCGGCTGAGAAGCCCACAACCGCGATATCATTCTCTTCAATGCCTAAATCCGCTGCATGACGACGGACATACCGCACTGCCCGGGCCAGATCCAAAGCGCCTTCCTGCATGGTATACGGCCTCAGCCGATAGTTCACCACAAAACTCTGATACCCAAGCGCGCTCAGGTGTTCCGCGACAGGTGACCCTTCATTCTCATTGCCACGAAATTGAAAAGCCCCCCCTGCGCATATCAGCACCGCCCCTTTGACTGCCACACCTTGTTTGGCGGGGAAGTAGATCATATTGGGGCGAAAATCAGGCGGATCGAAATACCCGGCATTGTCTTCCGTGTACTCGGTGGTAATTGGAACATTATCTTCTTCCCAGAGATAAATGTGCTGGGGTATCTCATTTTGTGAAGCACCCGTTATATGTCTTTGCCAGAATTGAACAGCCAAGTCCACCCATCCTTCCGCATCGGTTCCTGTGCCAAGTCCAAAACCATGCCCTGCACTTTCGTACCGGCGATAGTCAACATCCACTCCGGCGTTTTTTAGATTCTCAACACGCCTTTCCACTGTATTGACGTTGGCTATGCCATCGTTAGCGGCGACGGTAATGAAAGCCGGAGAGAAATCCCTTGAATAGCTTGATTGTCCGGTATAGGCGATGACGGCTGTCGCCGGTTTCGGGAGATCGCCGCCGCCATAAGCGGCTACGCCGTTTAAAGCAATATCCCCCACCATCCTGGCTCCGGCAGAGCCGCCCCATAATGCATAGTCTTGAGTGCTGACTCCAAGTGTTTCCGCATTACGGAAGATATAGGCTATCGCGGCTGCCAGGTCTTCGGTCGCCCATTGCTCACTGCCGATGCGGTAGCGTATAACAAAAACATTATACCCTTTTTCGCTTATTTCTACAGCAAGTGGGAATCCTTCATGGAGGGAACCAACGTAGGCAAAGCCTCCTCCCGGACACACAATGGCAAACGGCGCTCCTGGCTTTCCTCTAAAGAAAAAGAGACCGGTAGACTCTTTGGTGGGATCTTGTTGCTTTTGCTGTTCGGTGTAGAAATCGTAGAATATGGTCTTGCCGTCGTTGATTTCGTCAATCATGTGGTTAATTGCGCCCACGACGATGTCAGGGTCCACGTGGCTGTGATACGGCATGAGTGAACCAACATGACTCAGCGGCGTGTCATAGTAATAGGTATTATCATCCCGTGGCAGCAAATGGTTACCAAAACCCTCAAAGGCCGGATGATCCACAATATCGCGGATAAAGTTACTGGTTGTCAGATGGTTGTATAGTTCGCCAGTTTCTTCTGAATATCCTGATTCGGTTATAGTTTTACTTGCTCCAATTGTATCCTCCTGTGCGCAACCTGCGTTGCCTATTTCACCGGTCTCTTCTGGATATTTCGATTCGGTTATAGTCTTACCTGCTCCAATCGTATCCTCCTGTGTACAACTTGAAAAGATTAGTACAAAAGACGACAACATCAAGTAACCCAGGCAAATGCGGAAAACTTTCATCCGATATTGACCAGTTCATACTTGCGGCTGCCAAGCCCAATCGCTTCGCCATGTTCCAGTGTATGGATGCCGTTGCGGGATTCCATACGCTGAATCAAATCTCCACCGTCCGGTGCCGCATAGACCAGATCAACACTGGCCTGATCCAAAGCGACGGGATCCAGTGAGGCCAGGATGCCAATATCCGCCATCGTTGGCGCTGCGGGACGATTACTACAATCGCAATCTACGGACAAATTGTTCATCACATTGATATACAGGATGTTCTCACCCAGGTGATCGGCGACGCCTTTAGCCGCCTCCGCCATGCATTCAAGAAAATCATTCTGGTTGCCACCCCAAGGGGATGCCGAACTGGCGCCGGCAGTGTGAATCAGGCATTTCCCTTGCCGAGAAGCAATGCCAATGGACATATTTTTGATCACGCCACCAAAACCGCCCATAGCATGTCCCTTGAAATGGGCCAGATTGATCAAAAAATCATAATCGGCAAAATGGGAACCGACCACATCTTCCGTGAGATGGCTGCCGCCCACAATCGGAATGTTCATGGTTCCATCCGCATCCATGATGTCAACCGGCGCAATGGCAGTGAAACCATGATCTTCCATTACTTGCTGGTGCGACGCCGCAGTGTCACGCCGACCACCATAAGCCGTATTACATTCCACGATGGTGCCATTTACTTCCGTCACCAGCGGCGCGATAAAATCGGGGGTCAGGAAATGATGTCCACCCGGTTCACCGCTGTGGAGCTTAATGGCGACTTTTCCTGTGGCCTTGCGGTCAAGTGCCGCGTAAATCTGCATCAACCCATCCGCGCTGATGTCTGTTGTCATATAGACGGTAGCCATTGGCATTTCTTGACCAACCTCTGTTTGTGCAGTCGCCGTAGGATCTGGTTCCTGTGTGGCGGTTGGCAATGGTGTTTGCGATGGTGTTTGCGATGGTGTTGATGATGGCGTCTGGGACGGTGTCTGCGATGGTGCCTGCGAAGGTGTTTGCGAAGGCATTTGTGATGGTGTTGGCGATTGGGGCTGCGACGGTGTCTCAGTCGGGCCAACACAAGAAACGAGGTAGGCAGTTGTTGACATTGCCAATAAGTGTAGTGCTTCATGCCGTGATATTTTCTTCTTCATTAAATTTTCTCCCTCTCAAACAAATCGTTCGTGTCCACTCCCCCTGGCTCCTTGCACCTCGATTTTTGCGGATTCGGTATCAAGCTCACGCAGGTCATCCGGCGTAAGCTCGATATCAGCCGCAGCCATATTCTCCTCTAAACGATGTAGCTTGCGTGTCCCAGGAATAGGGACGATAAAGGGCTTTGGGGCGAGCAGCCAAGCCAACGCAATCTGGGCCGATGTGGCTTCATGCCGTTCGGCGATCCTACCGAGAAGATCAATAAATGGCTGGTTCGCCGCCATTGCCTCTGGGGTGAAGCGGGGGAACCAATTGCGCACATCGCCATGCCCGAAGGTCTGGCCGGCCTTGACCTTACCGGTCAGAAAACCTTGACCGAGGGGACTCCACGGCACAAAGCCGACCCCCAGGGCTTCGCATGCGGGCAGGACTTCCGCCTCCACATCCCGCGCCCACAAGGAATATTCGTTCTGCACCGCGGCAACCGGATGCACGGCATGCGCCCGACGAATCGTTTGGGCACTGACTTCGGATAATCCGAAATATTTGGCCTTGCCTTCAGCAATGAGGTCTTTGACGGTACCCGCCACGTCCTCAATGGGCACCTCTGGGTCAACCCGATGCTGATAAAGCAGGTCAATCGTGTCCACCTTGAGACGTTGAAGCGATCCCTCCACAGCTTGCCTGATGTGCGCGGGACGGCTGTTGAGGCCTCTGCGCTCTTTTGTCTCAGGAGCAATATCAAAGCCAAACTTTGTGGCGATAACCACTTGTCCCCGAACAGGGAGCAGCGCTTCGCCGACCAGTTCCTCATTCACCAACGGGCCATAAATCTTGGCCGTATCAAAGAAATTGATACCTCGCTCCACCGCAGTCCGAATGAGGGCGATCATGTCCTGTCTGTCTGGGGGCGTGCCATAGTTGGCGCTCATACCCATACAGCCCAACCCCAGGGCCGAAACTTCCAAACCGCTGTTGCCAAGTTTTCGTGTTTTCATTTTTTGAACTCCTTATTCCTGAAATGTGACGCTACGCTGTAGCTTCCGATCCAGCCAAATATGCTTCGTCACCAACTTTTTCCAGCCACTCGGTACCTTGACCTTCGACTCTTTCGACAATGGCAATATGGGTCAGTGCTGTGGTGGGGGCAGCCCCGTGCCAGTGCTTCTCCCCCGGCTCAAACCAAACCACGTCGCCTGGTCCAATTTCTTCAATGGGGCCGCCCCAGCGTTGTACGCGACCACAACCAGCGGTCACAATCAGAGTTTGGCCCAGAGCATGGATATGCCAGGCGGTGCGGGCGCCGGGTTCAAAAGTAATGCCGGCTCCATACACGCGAGCCGGCGCGGGCGCATCAAACAACGGATCAACACGCACGTTACCGGTAAAATATTCGGCCGGTCCTTTTCCAGAAGGCTGGGAACCATTTCTCTTGATTTCCATGTTCGTTCCTCTTTTTCGTACGGTATTCGAAACCAGACAACTGCAAAGAATTGGCCGTTTTTCAACCCGATAACATGTATTCCGGCCCTAATACCGGTCGCCGACCACCGTGATCTGTGACATGGCATGGTCAATCTCGCCGAGATCATCTGCCGTCAACGCAATGTCCGCCGCCCCGATGTTTTCATCGAGACGCGCCAGCTTGCGCGAACCGGGAATGGGCACGATCCAGGGTTTTTGCGCCAGCAGCCAGGTCAGAGCGATCTGGGCCGGGGTAGCATCATACTGCGCCGCAATCCGCTCAAGCAGTTCAACCACAGCCCGGTTGGCGCGGATCGCCTCTGGGGTGAAGCGGGGATTGCGGCTGCGGATGTCGTTAGCGGCAAAGGTCGTGTTTTCGTCAACCTTCCCCGTAAGGAAGCCTTTGCCCAACGGGCTGTAGGGCACGAGGCCGATGCCGAGTTCCGCACAGGTCGCCAGCACGCCGTTCTCTTCGATGGCGCGCCACCAGATCGAGTATTCGCTTTGCACGGCGGTGACAGGCTGGACGGCATGGGCACGGCGGATGACGTCCGCCGAAGCTTCTGAAAGGCCTAAGTGCCGAACCTTGCCTTCCTGAATCAGGTCTTTGACCGCGCCGGCCACATCTTCGACGGGTACGTTGGGATCAGGGCGGTGCTGGTAGAACAAGTCAATGACCTCGACCCGCAGCCGCTTGAGCGAAGCTTCAGCCACGCGCTTGATCTGCTCCGGTCGGCTGTCCAGGCCAACCGCAGGACTCGGCCCCTTGTCGCTATCGTGTTTGAACCCGAACTTGGTGGCGATGACCACTTGGCCGCGAAACGGCTCCAACGCCTCGCCCACCAGGTCTTCGTTGGTGAACGGCCCGTAGACCTCCGCCGTATCGAAAAACGTGATGCCCCGGTCGACTGCCGTGTGCAGGAAAACGATCATCTCCTGCCGGGTGCCGACTGGCGCATCGCCAAAGCTCATTCGCATACACCCCAGCCCAATTGCTGAGACTCCCAGGTTACCTTTGCCGAGTTTACGCTTTTGCATTGTCTCTCCCTTGTATAAAATATATAGTGAGCTTGCCAGAAAAGGGTATCCCGACGAAAATATGTCCTGTTTTTTGAGCGCCAAACTTTCTGAACAACTTCCAGCAAGCATGCTGGAAGTTGAAGTAGATTCCTCTGCCCTGAGTGTATTTTAGCATACTGGAGCGCGGTGGGGTATAATGATTCTCTACGATCATTGTACGATTCTGCAAACAGTCTAGGGCAATGTGCGGAAATATGGTATAATAGTTCAAGATCGTTGCACGATTCTGTAAATCGTATGGAGGGATGTGTAGGAATGAGTGAAACAGTCATTGCGGATTTGGTGAACCCCCAACAGGTAGAGAGCGGGGCACATAGGGCGCAAGCCAACCGGGAAGAGCTGGTCGAACGCATCGCACGCGCCCTCCGCCAGGATGGACGAGTGGAGCCGCTGAACAGCCTGCGCCTCCACCGCGAATCCTCGACCAAAGAGTTGGTTCACGGCGTGACTTTCCCTGCTTTTTGCGTGGTTGCCCAGGGCAGCAAGGAGGTCTTTCTGGGCGACGAGCGCTACCAGTACGATCCGATGCACTACCTTTTGGCCACAGCTGAGCTTCCCGTTGTCAGTCATGTCATCGAAGCGTCGCCGGAGCGACCGTACCTCAGCCTCAGCGTAAGGCTCGACCCCACGCTTGTCGGCTCGGTCATGGTCGAGGCGGGGCACGTCTCGATGCGAAACCATGCCAACGCAAGGGCGATCAATGTCAGCCTATTGGACGCAAACCTGCTGGACGCGGCGGTGCGGCTCGTCCGGCTTTTGGATACCCCGGCCGAAACGCCCTTCCTCCTGCCCTTGATCACGCGAGAAATCGTCTACCGGCTCCTGATGGGCGAGCAGGGAGAGCGGCTCCGCCACATTGCGCTCCAGGGTGACCACACCCACCGCATCGCCAGGGCTATCGAACAACTCCGTAAAGCGTTCGACCAGCCACTTCGGATCGAGGACATTGCCCAGGAGCTTGGTATGAGTGTTTCGAGCTTTCACCACCACTTTAAGGCCGTCACCGCAATGAGCCCCTTGCAGTTCCAAAAGCAGGTACGTCTTCAGGAAGCTCGCCAACTGATGCTCGGTGAAGGTCTCGACGCGGCGAGTGCTGGCTATCGCGTGGGGTACAATGACGCCGCGCACTTTAGCCGGGAGTACAAGAGGCTCTTTGGCCTGCCGCCGCTGCGCGATGTGGAGAGGTTGCGAGAGGCCGCCGTCAGGTAAAGCATTGCCTGTGAACAACCTACACGACTCCATACAGTGGCAGGTGCAAAGAGCTAATGGAATACTTGTTATGGTTGTCTGAATCATATGTTTCTCAGGAACTACCTCACCGATACGGGTTAGCGGCTAACAAGCGTTTCAAACCAATCTGTTGCCTCTGAACCCATACGCATCAGATCAACTGCCATCACGGCAAATCCTCACACCATTCCGGCAACATGCTATGCCGCTCTGGCATCCCACCCTGTGGTACAGTAATGGAGCAAATCATTCAGAAAGGGAATGGTCTTATGGCCCATGATCTCGTCGTCCCACCAGACTTTTACATTAGCCCATCAGAAGCGGCGCGCCTGCTCGACCTCTCCGTGCGCGAGATCCATCTGCTTCAGGTCGAGGGCAAGCTCAAGGACGTAATCACCACCCCCGGCAACCACCGGCGATACAACATGCGCGAGGTGCTGGGTCTGCAAACCGAAGATCAAGAGAGGCCTGACAATGGCTAAAAACTCAACTACCCTCAAAGGCAACCTGGCCCGCGATCCCTTCTTTGACTATCTCTCCGGCAGAAATAGCCCTGTGCCCTTTATGCGCTTCACCCTCGCCGTCGATCGCCACCCGCCGCGTCGGGATGGCACCGACTACCTGCAGGTCGTCGCCTATGGGCAGCGCGCCTTGCACGATCACGCCTTCCTGCGCCAGGGATCAGAGATCCTGGTCGAGGGCTGGCTGCGCACCCGCGAGGGCACTGACGATCGCGGCGAGTCCGCGCTGCGTACCGAGGTCGTCGCCGAAGAGATCACCTTCCTGCGCAACATCGAGTGGGAACGGGGCAACGAAGCGTGGGCCAAGGTTCAACAGCAGTTTGAAAGAGAGCCATGCATTCCGTCGTCTCACGACAGGCTGCCCGTCGCGGCAGGCTGATGGAACTCGAGTTCTCGCGCAGTACCCTCTACGCAGTCGGTGCTGTGATCGCCTTGATGCTTCTTGCATTCTTGGGGCATGCCATCACGCCGATCGACGGCGACGGCCAGCCGCTGGTGCTCTCGCCGACCTACGTGGCCACCGTGCGCTATCTCAAGGCCGCTCAAGGGTGGTTGGACAGAATGGTCCAGGTGAACACCGATCTGGTTGAGACGATAGAAAAGGAAGGCAACATCTACACCCAGGGCCGCGACGCCGAACGGGCCTTTGAGAAGGCGCTGTCCATCGCCAGGGAAGTCGAACAGGGCAAAGCGCCGCCGGCGTTGGCCTCGCTGCAGGCAGCCCTGACCCGATCTGCACACACCTGCGTTCAAGCTGCACGTGCAGCGCTGCTCTATGTGAGCGCGCCATCGGCGGAGAACCGGCAAACCGTGGACGAAGCCCTGGATACCGCACGCGGTGAACTCGATAGCTGTCGAGACCTGCAGGAGGGACTATGGCCGGCGAACTAGACCAGATGCACGATGTCCGGATTCGCCAGCTCGAATGTATGCTCGAAGCAGAGCGCCATCTCCGCGCCTCCGCCGAGAAACAAGCGAGCGCTGCACGCACGGCGCTCGACGACATCGCTGCCCGGTTCTGCGCTGTCGAATTGGATGCCCTGCAGCGGGAGCGCAAAACCGAGGTACAGGGTTGGACGCCCAACCAGCTTGGCGAGTTCATCTCCCAACACCTGGCCAGACGCATTGGCCGGATCGAGGTCGGCGACCGCCTGGACGATCTATATGAGGCCGCGCAGAAGCAAGTCGATGACCTGCAACGCCAGTTGAGAGACGAGAAGCGCACAACAGAGCAGCAGCGTGGTCGCATCCGTCAGCTCGAACAGCAACTGGACGCCGCCAAGAAGGACCTGGCTGCAGCCAGACGGCAGACGGCCAAACCAAAGTCTCAGCCAACCCCAAGCCAGGCGCAATCTGCACCCGCGCAGACGACCATACCTATCCGGGTAGTGCAGTCACCTGGCACGTGGTTTGGCGAGTGGCAGGCACACAACCACTACGAGCGCAGCCGGGATTTGCTGCGCCTGATCGGCGAGTCGGGCGTATGTCAACGCGCCACTTTGCAGGATCAGGCCAACGCCCTGTGGGGCATTACGTCCCGGAACGCGATGATCGATGCCGTCAATCTACTGGAAGGACACAGCCTGGTCGAGATCCTCTCTCCCCAAAGTGGCAGGCCGGGACGCCCGGCGCAACTCCTCCGCCTGACCGAGCGAGGACGAGAGTCATTCCTGCTTTTATTCGACAAGGATCCTGCGCCATCCGAGTTGGACGAGCTGCTCAAACGGCACAAGAGCCCGGAACACACCGCGCTCAACCTGGAGGCGGCCGAAGCCCTTCGCACGCGGCTGAACGCCGTCGTCGACCTCTACCCGCAAGTCATTGCGCTGGATGGCGGGCGGCAATTCGCCCCCGATCTGGTCGCCACACAGATCGGAAAGCGTCGTGTGGGAAAGAGTGTAGGATAGGGTGGTTTTGGGGGGGGGGGGGGGGGGGGGGTGTGGGGGGGGGGGGGGGGGGGGGGGGGG
>CAYRXM010000106.1:2574-17476 GCA_964428175.1 uncultured Anaerolineae bacterium | reverse complement strand
CTACACCCTATCCTACACTCTTTCCCTACACGACGCTCTTCCGATCTCGCGATTGCTGGCGCCAAGGATGGTGCCTCCGCGCGGCAAGATGCCGCGCACATCGTCGAGGCCGAGCGGGCGGGTTTTACCGGGCAAAATCAGCCCCTCAAAGCCATCCTGAATGCCGATCACCTGCCAGCCAAACTCGTTGATGGCGCGCTTGACCACAGCGCGGATCACCGCATTGAGGCCGGGGCAGTCGCCGCCGCCGGTCAGCACACCGATACAACGGATGGGATTGAACACTGTGCGTCTCCTGGGCAGAATCAGTCATTGAATCGTTTGATAGGTCCATTGCAGCGGATCGACCGGCACCCCCATCACTCGCAGCTCCCAGTGCAGGTGCGCGCCGGTGGAAAGCCCGGTGCTGCCGACCAGCCCCAGCAGATCGCCGGTGTTCACCATTTGCCCGACCACAACATCGATTTGCGACAGGTGCCAGTAGCCGCTCATCACCCCGCGCCCGTGATCGACGATCACCGCCCCTCCGCGCACCTGGAGCGCCTCAGCGAGCACCACCTTGCCCGGCGCAGGGGCATAGATCGGCGTGCCGGCCGGCACGGCATAATCGACGCCGCTGTGGAAACTGGTCGGTGGAACGTTGCCATAGGCGCGGCGAATGCCAAATGGGGCCGAGATTTTGGGCTGTCCATCCAGCGGCAGGTTCAAAGGGCCGCTCCAGTGCTGGGGCAGCGTGGCCTGAATGGTGGTGTCCCAAACCAACTGCGCTTCCTGCTCGACCAGATCGGCATCGAGCAGTTTGGATGTTTCGGCGTCAAAACTGAGGTACTGGGTGCCAAATACACCTTCGACGACCTGGATCATGCTGTGGGCCGACACGTTCAAATCGCCCTGCAGCACCCGGATTTCCAGCGCGTACGTGCCGGGCCGGGCCATCGCCGGGATGCCGATCAGCGTTCGGTAGGGGCTGACCTCACCGCTCCAAAAGAGAGGCAGCCCGTTATAGGCGCCATCGATGCTGACCGGGCCATTGGTTTCGACCACGATCTGGAGCGTTTGCCCCTGAATGGCGATCGCGGGCAAAATGGTAATGCTGACCAAAGGCGTGGGCAGGTTCGACGCGGGGCCGTCGCCGGGGATGAGCAGCCGCTGCCCAACTTGGATGATGTTGGGGTTGGCGATCCCGTTGAACTGGGCCAGCGCCCAAACGGTCAGCCCATGGCGTGCGGCGATTTTTGCCAGCGTGTCGCCGGGTTGGGCGACATAGATATGAAAGCCGCTGGAATCGGACGATTCGACCGACGTCGTATCCGGCAAGTAAAGCTGCTGGCCCACATAAATCAGGTTGGGGTTGAGCAACAGGTTGAGTCGAGCCAGTTCATCGACGGTGGTGCTGTAACGCCTGGCAATCATGGTCAGCGTATCGCCGGGACGGACGGTGTACATCAAATCAATCGGGGGCGCGACGGCCGCGGCGACCGGGATAACCAGTTTCTGACCGATCACCAGGCTGTCGGGATTGTCAAGCTGGTTGGCGGCGATAATTGCATCGATGGTTGTGCCATAGCGCTGGGCAATGGCAAATAACGTCTCGCCAGGCTGGACGACGTGGAGGATCTGTCCATCTTGCGCGGGCGGCGCGGCCAGAGCGGGGATCAGCGCCAGGTGCATGAAAAGGATGGCGATCAAGATGCTTTTTTTAATCATGTTTCCAAACCACCCTATCTCCTACCTGGACGCGCTCCAGCAGTTCCGGCGCGCCCTCGACGAAATACTGAGCGGGATGTTTCGGCGCATAGTAGGGCCGCCAGGGCTGGGCCAGCGCCTTGTCAATCACCTGCTGCTCGCGGTCGAGCCAGATCACGGCGATGGAAAAAGACACAAAAAACATATGGATGCTGACATCGGCGACACTCTCCCGCCCATAGACAAAGACGTAGGCGCAGTCGGCGGGCAGGGTGCGCTTGAACATCAGCCCCTTGAGCTTGCGCCAAAAGGTATCGCACAAAACGACCTGTCCGGCCAGCGTGTCGCCGGTGGTCTGGTTGATTAGCATGGCTGACTCGGGCAAATCCTGTCAATCCTGTCTGTTTTTTGGTCAGGGTTTGTTTCCGACAAACTCTATTATACCACCACAAGTCCCAATGATCATAACACGGCGTATTCGAGCACCATCGCACGTTGGGCAGGCGTCTCCGGCGAGCTTTTCCAGCCGTCCGGCGTTCCCTGGCGCAGCCGGGCGATTTCGGTCAAGGCTTCCTGACCGCTCCGCCCGTGCCGCACCAGGTAACAGCCCACCACGGTGCCCGTTCGACCGATGCCGCCATAGCAGTGAACATAGACCACTTGCCCGGCCTCAAGCGCGTCGTCGATGGCATCCAGGATGTGGGTCATCTCGGCTGCTGTGGGTGTGCTCATATCGGCGATCGGCATGCGCCGGTGTTCGGCCCGTCTGTGCAGCAGCGGCGCATACGGTTCAAGTTCACCTGCCTGGGTCAAATCCAAAAACAGGGTAATGCTGGCGTCCAGGAACCGGCGCAGTTTGTCGCGCGCCGCATCGGGATCGAGCGCGCCGGGATACTCGCCGGCCAACAGCCGGCCCGGCTCAACCCAATATGAATCGGGGATCGGTCTATCCATCACGGGGTACCTCCCAACCAACTAGACGCGCTCGGCCGGTGCGGGACGTTTCACCGGCGGCAGCGGGTTCTGCTCGAGTTCTTGCAGCACAATCTCGACCGCTTTTTCGAGCTGCGGGTCGCCGCCGGCGATCACCGCTTTGGGCGTCATCTCGACCTCGATGTCCGGCGCAATGCCGACGTTTTCCACTTCCCATTCGTTGTCGGGGCCGAAAATGGCCATGCGCGGCGCGGTGACTCCTCCGCCGTCCATCAGCGGCGGATAGTCATAAATGCCGATCAGCCCGCCCCAGGTGCGCTTGCCGACCAGTTTGCCCAGGCCGCGACGGCGGAAAAAGAGCGGCATCGCGTCGCCGCCCGACCCGGCGTACTCGTTGACGATCATAACCTTGGGGCCAAAAATCGAGGCGTTGGGCGAGTGAAAGATACCGCCCTCGCGGGTGGCCCAGTGACAGAGCAGCGGGCGGTCGAGCATATCGATCACGTAATCGGCCACCGAGCCGCCGCCGTTGAACCGCTCGTCGAGGACCACCGCCTGCCGGTCGAGCTGGGCGAAATAGTAGCGGTTGAACGACTCGTACCCCTCCTGCGCAGTATTCGACATGTACACATAGGCCACCTTGCCTTGAGATAAAGCATCGACCTTGCGCCGGTTCTCCTCCACCCAGGCCCAGTGACGGAGCGCCGTCTCGCTGTCGATCGGCTTGACCGTCACCGTACGCGCCTCCGCCTCGTCAGTGCTCGGGCCGATCTTGAGATCAACCAATCGATCGGCGGTCTGCTCGAACAGGCGGTAGACGTTATCCGGCGCACGCAGCGGTCGTCCGTTCACCGCCAGCAGGTATTCGCCCGCCGACACGTTCACGCCCGGCCCGGTGAGTGGTGCGCGCAGTTCGGGGTGCCAGTTCTGGCCGGAATAGACGTGCTTGATCCGGTAATAGCCGTCCACCACCTCGAAATCCGCGCCCAGCAGGCCGTACTTGACCGGTGTCGAGCCGGGCAGGTCTCCGCCGCCGACGTAGGCGTGCCCAACCACCAATTCGCCGATCATCTCGGCAAAGAGATAGTTGAGGTCGCTGCGGTGCCCGACATGCTCGAGGAAGGAGCGATAGCGGTCGCGCACGGCGGCCCAATCCACGCCGTGCATGTGCGCGTCGTAGAAAAAGTCGCGTTGGAGGCGGTAGACCTCGTCGAACATTTGCCGCCACTCGGCGCGCGGATCGATGTAAACCTCCAAGTTGTCCAGCTTGAGTTTGCCCTCGCCCTTGTTGTTGTCCGGCTTTTTCTCCGCCTCGATAATCGTATATTCGCCGTCTTGCTCGCCCTGGTAGAGCAGTTTCTTGCCGTCGGCGCTGAGCCAGTAGCCGCGCAGCTTGTCCACAAAAATTTCGTCCTTGCGCTCCTTGAAATCATAGACGTGCAGGGCAAAAAGCGGCGGCTTGCGTAGGCCCCATTGGTTGGGCAGCAGTTCCAGGTAAAAGAGCTTGTTTTCGGCCGCCTGCAAAGCGCTGTAACTGCGCTCCGGCACGGGCAGGGCCAGGATGCGCTGGTCGAGGCCGGCCAGGTCGATCTTGACCTCGACGGGCTTCTTTTCGTCCTTATCCTTCTCTTCTTTGTCTTTCTTTTCCTCTTTTTTCTCCGGCTCTTCGTCGCTTTCGGGGGCCAGCGGCGAAGGGTCGTCCTTGTTCAGCACGGCCAGGTAGAGGCCGCGCCGCACCGGACGCTCGTAGGAAGACATATCCAGCCAGCCGGCGTTGAGGCCATAGTTGGCGCTGGCGGCAAAATAGAGGTATTTGCCTTCCGGGCCAAAGCAGGCAAAGGTCGTATCACTGAGGCCGTCGGTGATCTGGTGGCTCTGGCCGGTGGCCAGTTCGTAGAGAAAGACGGCGCGGATGTGCGTGTTCAGCCGCTTGGTGTAGGCAAGCCATTTGCTGTCGGGCGACCAGGCCGGAGCGAGGCTGCGCTGAGGATGATCGTAGCCGTCGGTATCCACGCGAACCGGCGTTTTGGCCTCCAGGTCGATGACATACAGGTTCAATGCCTTGTCGGTGTAGGCGATCCTGGTTCCGTCGGGCGACCAGATTGGCGCATAATAGAACGTCTTGGGGGCCAGCGGGATAAAGGTTTTTTCTTCCAATCCACTCTGATCGGCGATGACCAGCTCGTATTCGCCGCTGGCGTCGGAAAAATAGGCGATCCGCTGGCCGTCGGGCGACCAGGCCGGGTCGCGCTCACACACGCCGGGCGTCTGGGTCAGGTTGCGAATGTCGCCCTTTTTGGCCGGCACGGTAAGTATCTCGCCGCGCACTTCGAACACCGCCCGCGCGCCGGTGGGCGACAGATCGACCTTGCGGATCACGCCGACGGCTTTTTGAAAATGCGGGCGCGTGGCGGGAAGGTCGGCGTTGATGGTGAGCGGCAGCGGCACGCCCATCTGCGTGGCCTCGGCGACTGCTGTCGCCGGGTTGTAGAGGTGGATGCGCCCGCCCTGCTCGTAGGCCAACAGACCGGCCCCGGCGGTCAGCGAGCGAATGTCGAAATCGGTGTGGCGGGTGAGTTGCGTCACCGCCTGGGATCGGGTGTCGTAGCCAAAGAGATTCATGCAGACCTGCGGGTTGTCCGTCCCGCCGCGGTCAGAGAGAAAATAGACCGTGTCGCCCAGCCAGCAGGGAAAGGTATCGCTGGCGTTGGGATGTGGAATTTCGATATAGTTGTACGAGGCCAGGTCGAGCACCCAGATGGAGGTGGTCTGGCCGCCGCGATAACGCTTCCACGACCAGAACGGCTCGGGGATGCGCGTGTAGGCGATGTGGCGGCCATCCGGCGAGTACGCGCCGCGCTCGGCCATCGGCAGGGGCAGCGCTTCGGGCAATCCGCCATCGAGAGGCACGGTATACAAGCGCCGGTAGCGCATCGTCGGCGTGTCACGCGACGAGCTAAAAAGCACCCGCTGCCCATCCGGCGTCCAGCCGCGCACCCAGTCCGCGCCGGGATGGTAGGTCAACCGTTTGGGTGATCCGCCATCCTTGGAGATGACATAGACGCAGGTATTGCCATCATAGCTGCCCGAAAAGGCGATCCACTGCCCGTCGGGCGAGAACATCGGCGTCGATTTCTCGCCCGGATGGACGGTCAGCCGGCGGGGGTTGCTCCCATCGCGGCCGGCGATCCAGATGTCACCGGCGTACAAAAAGGCCACCTGATCGGCGCTGAGTGTGGGCTGCTTGAGCAGCAAGGTCTCTGAGGGTTGAAGCGTAGACATATCACGGCTCCTTTGGGTTGTCGAGTCTGAACAATATCGAAAAGCTTTTTTGATGCCGCGCAGATAGAGCAGCATGGACGGTTTACGCGCCGCCAGGCTGGCCGGTCCCTGTTCTCGACCAACGTATCAAGCGGCCGGCCGCCCTGTGTGCCTTATCCGCAATGCGCCGCCATATAAGGTCAGATGCTTCGACTGGCGCGTGCAGATTTGCCAGATCGGTCTGTTTGGCGCACACAAACGCGCGTCGCTGGCCGGTTTTGTATTCTTCTGCCCCCAGATAATTCGAGAAATGGGGTTTGAGCACGATTGCGCTGTAGCCCAAATGCTGCACAATGTCCAATATGGCCTTCCTGGTTGGAAACAAGACGAGATCGTTGTGGGCAGATAATACCGTAGAAGGCAAAGTACGAGATTCGTATCGCAACTCGAACAGCCGTCCGGGCAGTGTGGAAAGCCGGGTGTCTATCAACACCAAATCGCGGTTGATCCGGACGATCTTGTCCAGCAGCGCGATGGGCTGGTTGAGGTGATAGAGCAGGCCAAGACACAGCACAAGGTCAAACTCGCCCAATTGATCGAGATTCAAATCCAGGACATCGGCGCGCTTGAACAGATAGCGATCGCGCGCAACACCTTTGACATCAAAGACAAACTGGGCTTGCGCCAGATTGACCGGCTGCGCATCAATTCCGAGTACAAAATCACAGCCGGCTTGCAGCGCGCACAGCGACCAGAACCCGGCATTGCATCCCAGATCGAGCACGCGCTTGCCAGCCAGAGAACTGCCCAAGAGCTTGACCACGGGATCAAAAAAGTATGCTTTTCTTTGCGCGTGGCGGTTGGCGATTTGTTTGCTGACCGGCGTCTGGTGACCATCCAGATCAAACTGGTAGTGCCAGTATGGAAAGCTGTGAATGCGGGCAGGAATATCCTGGGATTTCATTGAGCCTCAGTTCGCTTTCAGCCAATGCGACAGATCGCGCCGGATCAGGTCTTGCAGCCTCAAAATATCCTCGCGGAAATCGGCAGTCAGGCGGGCGCGCATTTCTGGATCGAGCGGCGGCGGCGGGGCGAGGTTAACCCGCCCATCCAGCCGCCGCAAAACGGAACTAATGATGCGCCGCGCAGGCGCGGGCAAGAACGGCATACGTTTCTCGATCCGCCCGGGATGGGTCGCCAGACGGTGCAGCCGCCGATTTTTGGGCAGCCGGGTGACGTTGCTCCGCTGAATCTCTGGCACAAAATTTTCATCTACCCCTAAAAAGCCAAACATGTCGCGCAGCATAGCCTGCGGCGCGTCTTTCCAATCCTCATAGAGATAGACCTTGATCTGCTCGCGCGGGAACAGATCGTAATAGACTGCTAATTGACCATAATAACGGCTGTTTGCCTTGTAATTCAAAATGGGAATCCATCCGGCTTGTGTTCGCGGCTCCTCTTGCGCCAACGCCTCCTCAAAGGTGCGCGCCGGCTCAAAACCCACCTGCCGCAAAAAAGTATAGGCTGAATAGGCGCGCTCGGCCGGTTGGCGCAAAATGACTGCAATCCGGCTCGCCGGCAGATTGTGCCGGATCCGCCGCGCCGCCAGCGGCGAAGCCAGGTAGGTGGCCGAAGCCTCACCGATGGCGCGCTCGTCGGTGACGCCGGCAAACAACTGCGCATATTCGTGTGGACGCCACACCGCCGCATGGCGAAAAAATGTCCCGGCCGCGCCGGGGAAAAGGGGCGGCTCGCCCTCAAAGGCAAAGTAAAACGGCTCTTTGACCGGGCTCATATAGATTTGCGGGTGCTGCTTGATCGTGTCATAGAGCGCCGTGGTTCCAGATTTCGGCGCGCCGATGATAAACAAGTTGGGCAATTTCATGGGCGCCTCACTGCATGCCAGATGCGTTTGAGCCATGCTTCCAACCGCGAACCGGCCCTGAGCCGCAAGGCGCACACCAGCCACAATTTGGGATCGGCGCGCCGGTCGAGAGCAAGCTCGAACTGGGGAGCAATCTGCCGGTAAATGCGATGGCACGCCAGCCCCAGGTGCGCCGATCGCCGGCAGGCTGCATACCACCGGTTGGCCATCTGCCGGCGCAGAAATCGATCGGGCGTTTGGGCCAGGCGAACCAACCAGGTTCCTGCTCGCTCTAAATCTGCCAGGCAGGTCAACGGTTCGCCATCGGTGACGTGCATACACGAGCGAACGTCATCGGGCGTCGCGTCGGGGAACAGGGTCTGAAAATAGAGCCGACTGTACCGGCGCTGTTCATCCTGAAAAGCGTGGCGATGAATCACGTGGATTTGTTGGGAATGATAGCGACTTTTAAGCACGATCTGTGGCAAATTTCCCAACCGGTAGCGGTGTGCGATCTGGGTGAGCATGGCATAGTCCGAGTAAATCAGTGATTCGTCATAAGGGTGCGCCCTGGCAATGTCTGCGCGGATCAGGGCGGTGGGCAAGAACAAGGCAATCCGAAAGAGCAGCTCGTGGCAAATGGCCCGGTGCGTTTCCGGGAACCACATCAGCCCATTTTCAGCGCCAAATTTTTTAATGTTGCCGCCGCAAATTTCCACGTCGGTGCGGCGCATCCAATCGAGCTGCGCCGCCAGCCGGTCGGGCAGCGCCACATCATCATCGTCCATGTGCGCAATGTATTCACCTTTGGCCAGGGCCACGCCCGCGTTGCGCGCCCTCCACTGGCTGCCATGCGACAAAAAAAACGGGCGGATGCGTGCATCGCGCGCGGCAAACTCGCGCACGATGCGCGCCGAGCCGTCGGTGGAGCCTTCATCTACCACGACGATCACTTCCAACGGCGCATAGGTCTGGGCCAGGATCGACTGGATCGCATCGGCCACATAGTGCTCGCGGTTATAGACCGGCAGCACCACCGAGATGAGAGGATTGTCGGGCAGGTCACGTGACATGGTGAAACTCGCGTTTCGCACCACCGAGCTGAAAAAAGCCACCAAGCGCCAATACGGTTCAGTTAATGAGTGCAGGCGCCGGTCGAGTAGAGCGAATGGCCAACGAAGCGTTGGCAGCGTTCGCCCTACTCGACCGGCGGCGCTTATCTGAACCGTATTGATACTAGGAACCCATATAAACTCCGTCGTAGGCTCCGGGGCCACTGAGCAGCGCCTCGTTTAGAGGCACGCGCTCGAATGTCGGCGCAACCCAGGGGCGCAGCTCTGTGGTGGGCTGATCTTGCAGTTCTGTCTGATTTTCCATGTTCCATTCTCCTGTCAGGTTGTTGATGAAAAATTCGGCCATTTTACGTTTTACGCATTACGCATTACGCATCGGGATAGCGCGCCAGGATGTGGTAGTCCTGGTCGCCGGCGTTTCCGACAATCATCTCATGCCCATCTTGCAGCCAGGCATGGGCGGTCAGGCCGCGGCCGGGCAACGTAGCCGCGCCATAATACAGGGTGGCGCCCAGACCCAGCCGGCGCAAGAACGCCTGCGCAACCACCGCTCGCGGCAGGCACACCGTCTGGCCCGGCAAAAACCAGGCTGCTTCATTGGTCAACCACTGCGCTACCTTTCTAAGCCGTTCTCGCTCGACGCCGGCGATCTCGTCTCGATGCGCCGTGTATGGCGCTAACGCAGACGCCCCAAGCCATTGACGCTCGACAAAGGTGTCCCTGGGCCGTCTGGGGGGGCGCTCCATAAACCTGGTCAGCCAGCGAAACGGGATCACCCGCAGCGCCAGGCGCGCGGCCAGCAAACAGGCCATGATCTGGAGCAAATACCTGCGCCGGTGGACGGGGATGCGGCGGAAGCGGGCCGCCCGTTCAGCCAGCCACTTGCGCCAGCCCGGCATCGCACAATCCTTGCAATAATGCAATCACCTGGCCGCGGCAGGTCGGCTCATCCACCGCATATTCGCGCTGCAATTGCGCGCAGATCGCCTCGATCGACACGGGCGCGGCGATCAGGTCCCATACGCGCCCGGCCGTTTCGTTGAGCGAGTAACAATATCCGGCCTGGGCGTCAAGCGCCAATAATTCGTCATCCAGTTGGCTAAAAGCAATGTCTTTGCTGCGCTGCAAGATGGTTGTGGGTTCGATTCTAGTTTCCACCGGTGTGTATACTCCTCTTTTTCGGCACCAGATTACCGTGATTGTCCTGAAATGTCAAGTTCGATCAGCCTCTCCATCGCCGCATCCATCGCCGGCCAGTCGCGTGGGCGAGAAAAGGCCCAGACCGGCGCGCGTTTGGCCAGTTCGGCGCAGCGCTGCCAGTGCGCGGCGACCTGGCCCATCGGTTCGAGCAGCTCGCCGCGATAGGTTGCGGCAGCGATCAGGCGGCGCAGCGCGTTCATGCCGCTCAAGCGCGTCATACCCGGCGGCCCCCACTCCAAAAGGCAGATCGCGCGCAGCGGCAGAGCCTGCAAACCCGCACATGCCAGGTCGGCCACGTGAAATTTGTCCATCCGAAAATGGTCGCGCTCCAGACCGGCGTCGCTTCGCCCCAATGCATAGAGTGCGTCACGCCACAGTTTGAGGCGCGGCGCAGCAGGATAGACAAACGCTTTATTCTCGATAATGTCAAAATGGCACAGATCGTCGCTGACCAGCGAGTGGCCGCGCGCCGCCAGCCATGCCGCAACAGACGATTTGCCAGAGCCGGTTGCGCCGCAAAAAGCCAGGGCGCGCTTTCCAACTTGAATGACGCTGGCATGGAGCGTCAGGAGACCGCGTTGATAGCAAAGCGCGCCCCACGCTGAGCCGAGCAAAAAGAGGCGCACCTCGTGCGCGCCCGCGCCCGGCGCCGGCGTGACAAGGATTTCGCGCCCGTGACGGACCCAATAGTCACCGGTCTGGGGGATGTGAAAGCGATATTCGTTGGCCGTGATCAGGGGAATGGCTGTCTGATAACAAGCGGCCGGGGAGGCAGGCGGCGCGCTGTTCAAAGCGATGACGATATCTGCGTCATTTGGCGGCGCCGGCTGCTCAAATATGGCCCATTCTGGGAGGGGCAGTTCAGAGATGACGCGCAGGCCAGCATAGACGTAATACCAGCGTTTCAATTATGTGGCCCCTTCAAACCAATGCAGAAATCGCCCGGTCATCAAGCCAAATTCCAGGATGAGGCGATAATCGGCCATTTGTCGCGCCGCATTGCCATCTGTTTGCGGCATTTGCTCCGCCAACCGGCGCAGGCGCGGCAGATCGAGCGCGCGCCGCGCCAGCTCGCTTGTTTCCAGCCGCGCCAACTCGTCCAGAATTTGCGTCTGGGCGCTGCTCAGCCGCTCGAACCAATCGGCGGCTTGCAGGCCGCGCTGCTTGTTTTCCAGGATCAGGCGCGGCAGTCGATCGGCCATAGCCCGGCGAATCAGCCAGCGCGACTGCCCATTGCGCAAATACTGTTCTTCCGGCAGGGCCAGGCAAAACTCGACCATGCGCACGTCGCCGGTCGGGTCGCGCAGATCGACGCCAAACAGCGCCCGATAGCCTGTCGCCAGGCCGTCGCCAAGCCCGGCAGCCCCAGTGATCATGTCGCCGCGCATGGCGCGCGTGTCTGGCCTGGTTCCGTGAAACACCAAACCTTGTTCGCGCAGGCGTTCGTCTGCTCGGTGCATGGCAGCAAATTCAGGGTTGATCGCCGAATAGGCGCGCCAGTGTGAGCGAGAGCTTGCCGGCGCGTCTTGGCGGCCGATGCGCTTGATCGCCAGCGACCAGGCGGCCGGCAGCAGCGGCAGAATGCCCTGGCCGACGAGCGCATGCATCGTCGAGCGAGCGTTGCCCTGCCGCGCCAACGCGCGGGCCTCGCGCAGTGCGCGCCGCCATTTCATCTGGCGCAGTAGCTGCGACAGCAACCCGCTGCCGTTCCAACTGATCGTCGCGTTGCCCAGGCCGCCGGTCAAAAGGACGCGCACGCCTTGCTGCCGGGCCTGGCGCAAAATCTCTTCATACCAGACGCGGTTTGAGGCATTGCGAAATGGGATTGCGGCGGCGTCGAAAAAGCGGTCGAGATCGTCCCAAAAAACGCGCTCGTCGGTGCGGACCAGATTGAGGTCGAGATTGTCATATTGCTGCGCCATGGCCTGCACAAACACCGTCTCGTCTGGATACCTTGCCTGGATGATGGCCCCATCAAAACCTGCGCGCGGCACCTCTGTAAACGTTGCCAGGCGTTTCTCCTCGCGCTTGAGCAGCCGCGTTGCCGTCGCCGCCACCGCAGTCGAGTCGAACCCGCCGCTCATCATCACGCCTACCGGCGCGGCGCTGCGCATGTGATCGCGCACCACCCGCTCGAACAATTCGTTAAAAGCTTGCACATAATCGTCGTCGCGCGGAAAATAAATCTCGCGTTTCAGATCGGGCTGCCAGTGCGGCCTGATCTGCACTCCATTTGGCGACACGCCGGCCCAATGTCCGGGCGGCAGGCGCTTGACGCGGCGATAAAACGTGGCGTCGCGTTCGGGACGCGCCCACACCAGATAATCGGCCAGATAGGGTTCATCGATCTCGCGGGGAATGAATGGTAGCGCAAAAAGTCCTTGGGGCATGGTCGCAAAAGCCAAGACCTGCGGCGCGGCATAATAGAACAATGAAGGCCCGCCGATGGCCGACCGCGCGAGCAGCAGCCGCTGCTGGCGTGCATCCCACAGCGCAAACGCATACGCGCCGACAAGATGCTGCACGCAGTCTGCGCCCCACCGTTCATACGCGCGCAAGATCAGCTCGCCATCAGAAATGGGATTCAAGCCAGGCTCGCCGTCGGCCAGCAATTCTGCGCGATTATCCAGGCGCGCCGAGCTGACGAGCGCGCGCTGTCCATCGGCGCTGACCCATGGCTGCCGCTCAAACCTGTCTTCGGGCGTCAAGTGCATCAATCGCTGCCCCAGGCCAACTGCGCCCTGTGTCCAGATGCCACCATCATCAGAACCATACGGCGCCAGCGCCGCGTTCATGCACTCCAGATCGGCTTGGGACGCTTGATCACCATTCAGATTGATGTATCCAAAAATCGCACTCACGGGCAAAACGTCCTTTTCAAAATCCGATATGCCAGCGGGCCAATCCCCCTTGAAAATATTCGCGTGTATGGACAGATCCTGATCGTGGATCAAATCATCCTACGTGCTTGAATCCAGGCAACTGCTACTGTGAATGCCACAAACAACAACGTTCCGTATAGATGCACCTGGGCCGGAGCCGGATGAAGAAAACCAAATGTAAAGTTGAAGCCAAAGTGGAGCAATATCGCAGACAGAATACTGTTTCGGTTTTTGTTATAGACCCACGTCATGATCACCGACAGCGCGATCATCCGCACCAGAAAGAGCCAAAACAACCCCGTCCCAAATCCCCAGTCGTGGTACATCGAACCCTGGATGAAAAAGAGAGGAACGTGCCACAGTGACCACAACGCGCCCAGAATTAGGCTGGAGACGAGCGCATTCCAGCGCTGCTGCAGCTCGTCCAGCGCAAAACCCCGCCAACCGATCTCTTCTGACAGTGGCCCGGCCAGGAGCACCTGAAGCGCGATGAGCGGCAGGCCGATGAGCTGCTGCGGCTGGTCAGTTATCCCTGCCAGTGCCGGGAGGGACGGCAAACTGCCCTGCACGAGCCGGTACATCAAAACGGTGAGCACGGCAAAAAACGGAAAGACCAGCAAGATAAACACGTACCACCAGCCGCCGATCCGCCTGAAATCGACCAACCGCCGCAAGAAATCGCGTTGACCTTCTTTGTTCAATGTGCGATCAATCATGACAACGCCGGCAACGGTTGGCCCAAAGCCGCCGACAAAATACAGCATGATGGCCAGAGGTCTGAAACCCTCCGATTTGATCAGTGCGGCAGGTATCCAAAAGACCCAACTCAAGGCATAGGCAAACACAAAAAAGGCCCAGACGCTGGCAGGCATCTTGCGGATGCGGCTTTGCTTTGTCTCCAATTTGATCCTCCGCTTCTTATGATATGCTTATTTTCCGCTCAGTGTCTAATTGCAACAGGCCTGAACAAATTGTTCGAGTTCTCTTGGCGATTTGAGGTGAACGACGCACTTGCTGGCACGATACGCGTCGACAAGGGCGAGCAATTTCGGTCGCGCATGCTGGTGAATGTACCATATCATCTTGAACAACGGCCACGTCATAGGCAGCATGGGACACCCTTCCGGGCCATCAGGCCGCGGGCGAAAGAGACAGGCGACCTGGCGCTTGATCGTCCACCAGTAATGGATACACAGTGGCAGATCGACAACAATGATCGTATCCGACGCAGCAAAGCGCGCCTCGATGAGATCGAAAGGCCCCCAGCCATCAATGATCCAGCGCTCCCCGGCAAGAATGCGGTCGTGCTGGAGTTTGATTTCATCATAGGAAGCCGGAGTCCAGCCGGGTTTCCACTGCACCCGATCGATGGAAAAGAGTGGCAACTGCTGCGCGTGGCTCAACTTGCGACACAGGGTAGACTTGCCGCCACCGGCATTACCGATCACAGCAACACGGGTCATAGAATCTTTTCACCTCGGTCTATGTATTTGCCGGAACACAAGTGGTTTCAGTGTGCCACGGCCTCAAAATAGTCGCGCAGATCGCCGCTCAACGGGGGAACCACCATCGGCAGCGATCCGTTGCGCAGCGATTCAGTGGCCATGCATCCTGCGGCGACACTGTAGCGGGCGGCGACCGGCGAAGTCTTGATCGCACCGCCCTGCCGCACGTAGCGCAAAAACTCGGCTACGATGCTCGGATCCCCGCCGCCGTGCCCGCCCGTTTTCTGGTCGAGGCGAAAGACCCGGTCGCCTTCCGGGTTGTAGCGATCGCTGCGCGTGTTCCACAGCCGCACACACGAGTCGTCGCCGATGCCGTCACCAAAATTCTCGATCCGCCCCTCGCTGCCGATGACCGTATAGTTGCGCCAGGCGTCCGGCGTATAGTGACACTGCTGGTAGGAGACCAGGACACCGTTATCCAGCCTCATCAGCATCATCGAGACGTCTTCCACGTCGATCACCGGGTTCAGACCTTTCTGGCTGAGCGGCGGCCAGTTG
>CAYRXM010000106.1:0-2564 GCA_964428175.1 uncultured Anaerolineae bacterium | reverse complement strand
GACAAAGCTGGCGTCGCCCCGCTCGCTGGGCGGGTGGCGGTCGGCGATTTGATCGTACAGCGTCAGCCCGCCCATGGCGGTGACGGTCTCGGTGTATCCCCCGCACAACCAGTGCAGCACGTCGATGTCGTGCGCGCCTTTTTGCAGCAGCAGCCCCGTCGCCGTGCGCCGGTCGGCGTGCCAATCCTTGAAATAGGCGTCGCCGCCGTAAGACACGAAATGCCGGCACCAGGCCACCTTGACCTGGCCGATTGCACCGCCGTCGATCAGCTCTTTCATCTTGAGAATCACGTCAAAGTGGCGCATGTTGTGGCCGAGGTACAGTTTGGCCCGGTTGTCTCGCGCGGTTTGCAGGATGCGATCGCATGCCGCGATGGTGATGGACATCGGCTTTTCCAGGTACACGGCCTTGCCGGCTTGCAGCGCGGCGATGGCGTGTTCCTCATGCAAATAGTCAGGTGTGGTCACGAAAACCGCGTCCAGGTCTTGGGCGAGCAGTTCATGATAGTCCGTCGTCATCAGGATGTCGGAGCCGTACCAGGCCCTGTTTCGTTCAAATACGGCCTCGTTCGCATCGCAGCAGGCGACGACGCGAGAGCCGTCTCGCGGCCGGTGCGCGTACCGGGCCAGACTGCCACGCCCACCGGAACCGATCACGCCGATTTTCAAATCGCTCATTTTTTGTGCGCCTCCAGATGAGATGTTTCGTCGTAACTGCTCAGCCTGAGCGGCGAGAAACCAGGTTTTTGATATAAAACGATACCTTTTGATCAAAAGCTGAATCGTCAAATAACACAAAGCTGCTTAAATGTTCATAAAAACCTGGTTTCTGACACCCCCTGAGCAGTTACCGTCTTTGTATCACAAAGCAGGAATTCTGTCAATGTCGTTGCTCGATGACATTGAAATATTGGACGGCATCTCAAGAACCGGGCACTGATTCCAGCCCATGCCGCAGGATCTGGATAACCTGATCAAAAACCTGGTTCACCTCGTGTTCATCCCAGTCTTGTTCACACCCGCCAAATCTTGATTGCAGAAACAAGCCCAGATCATTCAAAAGCCCTTGCACCATAAAACTGACGACAGCAGGATCCAGCCCGGCGTCAAGATGCCCCCAGGATTGGGCCTGTACAACCATCGCCTGGAAATATTCCTGGCGCACTTGCTTTGTCTTTTCCAGAACTGCCGCATGAAAGGGCAATGGCGATGTATATGCCCTCCGCGCCAGTCTTGCATGAACAGGATATTTCCGGGCCGCCTGCACAGTCGCCGACATTTGCTGGCGCAACATTTCAAAGAAATTGGCATCAGAGTCCGGCGGCGCCGCCTGCTGGACAAAGCCAATCATCTCGCGATTGGCAACATCCAGCAGGTACAAAAACAAATCCTGCTTGTCCTTGAAATACTGATAGACACTTCCCTTGGCGATACCTGCCTTTTCGACGATTTTTGAAACAGACGCCATATTGTAATCGTGGTTGGCGAATTCTTGCAGCGCAATTGCGATAAAAGCCTGGCGTTTTTCTTCGCCAAGATTCAAAAATGTTTGTTTGGGCATATTCGACTCGCTCTCAAGGAATAGCCGGCAGCTATGCCGCCGCGTTGCTGTGCTTCCTCCCCTTGACGTATTTCACCCCCAGGTAGATGGCCACATCACAAACAAAAAGCCCGATCACAGCGGGGATCAACACAGCCCAGCCAGACTGCCCACCTTCAAATACACTCCATACGACCTTGCCCAGCGCAGCAAGGTTGATAACCACCAGACCCCACCACCACGAGCGCGTCCAAAAGGTCGCTCCAGTAAGGATGAAAAATAAGGGGACCGCCAGCCAGAGCAGAATCTTTTGTGTGGTCAGCGGCCCGAGAATGTATTCTCGCTCAGCTTCCAGAAACTGAATCACCATCGGGTCGGCAGCTGTCGGGGCAGGAAACCAGAACATACTCGTCAACAACGCGACAACGGTTAACAACATCCCCTTCCAACTGCGCTTGTAAGCGAAATAAACATAAGGAAGGATAAAAAGCGGGCGGATATACCAACTCAAAACGTTGTGATGGCGTGCCCATGCCCAGGCGAAAAAATCATTCAAGAAATCCATTTTTGCCTCCAGAATGTAATATGACTGATCGGTCATATGACCGATCAGTCATATTATAGGCAATCTCTGGAAACTGTCAAACCACCACAAACGCCGGTTGGCTCACTTGCAAGCGATCTACTCCAGCCACGGCCCCTGCCAGCTCTCCGCCGTATAGCCGTGCAGCTCAAAGCGGTTGCCGTCCGGGTCGGCGATCCAGGCCTGGTAGCTGTGATCCTTGCCCAACTTGATCTCGCTCACTTCGACGCCCCGCGCGCGCAGTGTTTCCACCGTCGCCTCGATGTCGTCCACCTCCAGGCAAATGTGCTTGAACGACTGCTTTTCGGCCTGCTCGTCCAGCGCGCCCTCGAACAACTCGATGAAATTGCGCCCGCCGGCGTGCAAATAGAGGCCAAAGCGGCGGCCGTTTTCATCGAGATCGGAAGAGCACACGTCTGAACTCCAGTCACCGCTCATTAT
>CAYRXM010000105.1:0-17490 GCA_964428175.1 uncultured Anaerolineae bacterium | reverse complement strand
TAGAATAAGTCAAATATCAGTTAGTATCGGGAGACTTTTTCAGCGGTCTCCTAGGCTTGTCTTTTTTGTTTGGGCATCAAGGAGGAGAAGCGGTGAATGGGCTAGTTCAACTCTGGCAGTTTTTGTGGGGCTGGTACAACCTGCCCTTCAGCATCTCGATTCTCTTTTTCCTGGGCCTGTCGGCGCTGCAATTCATCGGCCTGGGCAGCGATCAAGAGGTCGATCAAGACCTGGACGTCGATACAGACGTCGATCTGGACGCGGATGTCGATCTCGACCTGGACGCCGACGTGGACGTTGACCTGGACGCCGACGTGGACGTTGACCTGGACGCCGATGTCGATCTCGACCTGGATGCGGACATGGATGTTGACCTCGACACGGAGGCCGATCTGGACGTTGATCGAGACGTACACATCGCGGCGGGTGAAGGCCTCTCGACATGGGCCAGCTTTTTGTCCTTTGTCGGCATTGGCCAGGCCCCGATGACGCTGGTGCTGTTACTGCTTTTTGTGACCTTTGGTTTTGCCGGCTGGGTGCTGAATGGCGTCGTCGTCTCCTTGTTCAATGCGTATCCGGGCATCGCCATTGCCGGCACGCTGCCTCTGTCGGCGCTGAGCAGTTTGCTGCTTACCTCGCGGCTGTCACGGCTGCTCAACCGTGTCGCGCCGGCCGTTTCGACCACGGCCATGAGCCGCAAGCAGTTGGTTGGCCTGCGCGGGGTGGTGGTCAGCGCCCAGGTCAGCGAGCGTTTCGGCCAGGTGCGGGTGCAGGATCGCAGCGGCGCGTCGTTGACCGTGTTTGCCAGGGTGGAGCCGGAGCAGCCGCCCATTGCGCGCGACAGCGAAGTGGTGATCGTCGCCTATGACGAAAAAACACATACATATACTGTCATTTTGTCTGATCTATGAACGTCAGAGGAAAGGAGAATTGAATGTTGGGACTGGAAGGGATTTTACCGTTTCTGATCGTCTTTGGTTCGCTTGCCGCAGGCTTGTTCTTTGTCGTCTTTCTCATCGTCATTTTCAAATCCTACGTCAAGGCCCCGGCCAACCGTGCTTTTGTGCGCACCGGCGGCTTTCAGAAGGCCGGCCGCCCGCCGCTGGTGGTGATGAACGGCGGCGCATGGGTGTTCAAGGTTCTGCACGAGATCACCTGGGTCGATTTGGGCACCATGGCCATCGAGATCGAGCGCACCGAAGAAAACGCCCTGCTGACCATCGACCCGCAGTACGCCGACATCAAGGCCATTTTCTACATCAAGGTCGATGCGACGACGGAGGGCATTTCCCGCGCCGCACGTACGATCGGGGGCAAAGAAGTCAACGCCGATGCGGTCAAGCAGTTGGTAGATGCCAAGCTCGACGGCGCGCTGCGCGACATGGCGGCCAGTTTTACACTGATGGGACTGCACCAGGAGCGCGAGAAATTCATCGAAGAGGTGCAGACCCGCCTCAAGAGCGACCTCGATGAGAACGGCCTCTCGCTCGAGTCGGTGTCCATCCTCACCCTCAAGGCCGCGCGCCAGGGCACTTTTCCGACGGATGACGTGTTTGGTGCACAGGTAGCGCGGGCCAACGCTCAGGTCATTGAGAGCGCGCTGCGCGAAAAGAACGACATTGAGCGGGCCAGCGAAGTAGCGATCAAGCTGCGCAACGTCTCCGCCGACAAGGAAAAACTGACCATGGAGCAGGATTTGGCTTTTGCCACCGCCGTTCAAGACCGTGAGGTGCGCGTGCGCCAATCGCTAGAAAAGACGACGGCGGAAAAGACGATTTATGAGCAGGAAGAAGCGGCCGAACAGGCGCGCATCGCCAAGGAAAAAGCGATCAAGCTGGCCGAGATCGAAACCGAGCAGACCCTGCTGGTCGAGAACCAGCGCAAAGAGCAGGAATACCAGACTGCCGAGTTGATCCGCCTGAAGGCTATCGAGGTGGCACAGCAGGAAAAAGAGGTTGCCATCTTGAAGGAGCGCCAAAAGCGCGAGGCTGCCGAGCAGCAGCGGCTGCTGGCTGCCGCCCAGCGCGAAGAGGCCGCGCAAGTCCTGCTCACCGTCGAGGAAAAGGCCAAGGCCGAGCGTGAGGCGCAGATTCAAATTATCCAGGCCAACCGCGACGCCGAGCGGGCCAAGATCGAGCGGCAGAACCAAATCGAGATCGACGCGCTCCGTCAGGTGCGTGAGGCCGAAGCGCAGGCCCAGGCGCTCAAGGAGAAGGCCGAGGCCGAAGCCGAGGCCGCGCTCAAACAGGCCGAAACCAGGCGCACCCAGGCCAAGGCCGAAAGCGATGCCGAAAAAATGATCGCCGAAGCGACCCAGGCTCGCGTCTCTGCGCAAGGTCTGGCCGAAGCCGACGTGATCCGCGCCAAAGCGGAGGCCGAAAAGGTCCAGGCCGAGGCGATCAAGGTGCAAGGTCTGGCCGAAGCGGAAGCGATCAAGGCCAAGGGGCTGTCCGAGGCCGAAGGTCAAAAGGCCAAGGCCGAGGCGCTGGCCGCGTTCGAGGGCGTCTCGCAGCGGCTGGAACTGGAGCGCATCCGGCTGGAAGCGCAAATCCAGATCGAGGTGGCCCGCGCGCAAGCTATGGGCCAGGGCATCGCCAACATGCAGGTCAAGCTGTTCGGTTCGCCCGATATGGCCGAGAAAATCCTCAAACTGGCCACCTGGAGCGACGGGATCATGGACGTCGCCAGCGGGCTGCCCCAGCCAGTGCAGGACGCCGGCAAGGCCATTTTCGACCGCGTCATAAGTGGAAACGGCGGCGGCTCGTCCGCGCCGCAGGCACAGCCGAACGGCGGCGCAGCGGTGACCGACTTGCTTCCGCAGTTGGTCAAGATGGTCGAGAGCAAACTTGATGTGAATGATCTTGGCGGGATCACCGTCGGGCAGGCCCTCGACGCGCTGGACGATGCGGCATCGGAAGAGGAAAAAGCAGTCATCGCCCAGGCCCGGCAGTTTCTGACCGCCATGCCCTTTGTCCTCAACCTGCCGTTCGAGGCGGTGTATTTGCAGTACATTGCCAAGTAGTTTATGAATTGGTACGTTAAAAACGTACTCTGCTATAGACCTGGCAGGTTTCCAAAATCTGCCAGGTTTTTTTGCGCTCAGACAGGAATCGTTTTATAATCACACATCTCTTATCCACCGGAGCAGGCTCGAGGCGTTGCGGCCGAGCTGCACAGGGCGGTGCTGGCTCCCCTTGACCCCAGAGGAGAAAGCATGATCAAGTTAAGCGAAAACGTCCAACGTATCGAACCTTCGGCGACGATGGCCATCGACGCCCGCGCCAAGGCCATGAAGGCAGCCGGCGAAGATGTGATCGGCCTGGCAGCCGGCGAACCCGATTTTCCCACCCCGCAGCACATCGTCGACGCGGCCAAGGCGGCGCTCGACGAAGGATTCACCAAGTACACGCCCGCCGCCGGCATCGCCGAGCTGCGCGCTGCCTGGGCCGACAAGGTGGGCCGCGAGCGCGGCGTCACCTACAAGCCCAACCAGTTGATCGTCTCTGCCGGGGGCAAGCAGGCCGTCTACAATGTCGTCCACGCCCTGGCCGGAACCGGCGACGAGGTGATCATCCCCGCTCCCTACTGGGTCAGCTACTCGGATATGGCCAAAGCCGTCGGGGCGACGCCGATGATCCTGCAAACGGGCGTCGAGGATGAGTTCAAGTTGCGTCCCGAGGCCCTGCGCGCGGCCATCACTCTGCGCACGCGGCTGCTGATCCTCTGTTCGCCGTCCAACCCCACCGGCTCGGTTTACACACGCGACGAACTGGCTGCGCTGGCCGAGGTGCTGATCGAAACCGGCGTGCCGGTGCTCTCGGATGAGGTGTATGACGCGCTGGTATATAACTCGAATGCCGGGCACTCGAATGCCGAGCACTCGAATGCCGAGCACTCGAATGCCGAGCATTCGTGCGAGTTTACCAGCATCGTCTCGGTCAACCCGGCCATGTACGATCTGACCCTCATTGCCGGGGCGGTGTCCAAGGCCTACTCGATGACCGGCTGGCGCATCGGCTTTGCCGCCGGGCCGGCGCACGCGATCAATGCCTGCGCCGATCTGCAAAGTCACACCACCAGCGGGGCCAACTCGATCGCTCAAAAAGCGGCCCTGGCCGCCCTCACCGGCGACCAGAGCACGGTGGAAGTCATGCGGCAAGAGTTCGACCGGCGGCGGCAGTACATGGTGGGGCGGCTGAAGGCCATCCCCGGCCTGTCCTGCTTTGAGCCGACCGGCGCATTTTACGCTTTTCCGGACATTTCTTCGACCTTTGGCCAGCGCTACGATGGTGAGTTTATTCAGGGATCGATGGATTTCTGCCGACTGCTGCTGGAACACGAAAAACTGGCTCTGGTGCCCGGCAGCGCGTTCGGCAACGACAATCACGTGCGGCTCTCCTACGCGGCGAGTATGGAACAGATCCAAGCGGCGCTGGACCGGCTGGAGCGCTTTGTCGAGCGGATAGATTGACGGCTGACCACCGACCACCGACCACCGACCACCGACCGCCGACCGCGGTCAGTGGTCGGCAGTCGGCGGTCTCGGGTTCCCATCGAGGAGGATGGATATGTACCGCAATGGCTACCAGCATATGGTTCTTGACGAATACGTGCGTCAGGTGCGCGAGATTCTTGCCGAACGCCGGGCGCGATTGGCCGCCCTTTCATCGCCTGGACAGGCGCGGGACTATCAGCAGCACGTGCGCGAGGTGATCCGGCGTGTGTTCGCCCCCCAGGCCGGGCCGCCGCCCAAGACGCCGCTGAACCCCAAGGTCACGCGCGTGATCGAGCGCGATGCGTTTCGGGTCGAAAACGTCATGTTTGAAAGCCGGCCCGGCTTTCCGGTCACGGCCAACCTCTATGTCCCCAACGATCTGACCGGCCCGGCGCCCTGCGTGCTCGGTTCGTGCGGCCATTCGGAGGCAGGCAAAGCCTGCGATCTGTACCAGCAGTTTTCGCAGCGCCTGGCCTACGCCGGATTTGTCGTCCTCACCTTTGACCCGATCTGCCAGGGCGAGCGCGATCAATACCTCGGTTCGGGCTATCGAGACGAGGTCGGCTGGGGCACCAGCGCGCACAACATGGCTGGCAAGCAACTCGAACTGCTGGGCGACTGGTTTGGCTTTTGGCGGGCCTGGGACGGCATCCGCGCGCTCGACTACCTGCTCTCTCGCCCGGAAGTCGATCCCACCCGCGTCGGGCTGACCGGCAACTCGGGCGGTGGGACGATGTCCACCTGGCTGTGGGCGCTCGACGACCGCTTTACCATGGTCGCGCCAAGCTGCTTTGTGATCTCGTTTTTGAGCAACCTGGAAAACGAAGAGGCCGCCGACGCCGAGCAGTGCCCGCCGGATGTGCTGGGTGCGGGCATCGATCACGCCGATTTCATCATCGCCGGTGCGCCCAAGCCGGTGCTGCTGTTGGGCCAGCAGTACGATTTTTTCGACCGGCGTGGGCTAAAGGGTGCGTTTGCTGACGTGCAGGCATTCTACGGCAAGCTGGGCGCGGCCGACCGGGTCGAGATGTTCATCGGTCCGCACGGGCACGGCTATTACGTCGAAAACCAGCAGGCGATGGTCGCGTTTTTCTGCAAGCATGCCGGGATGCCGGTCGTGCAAAAGCAAGAAATCGATCTGCTGCCGGTGGAAGACCTGTGGGCCACTCCCACCGGGCAGACCAATGAGGTCGGGGGCGTGCCGATCTATCAATTGATCGCCGATCAGGCGCGCGAAACGGCCCAGGATCGACTCCAACTCGATGCCGCCGCGCTTAAAGCTCGCCTGGCCGAACTGCTGACCTTGCCCCCGTCGCGTTCTTTGCCTCACTATCGCATTCCCAGGCCGGTGTACAAGGAAGGCGAGGTTCACGCGCGCTACGCCGTCGAGACGGAGGGTGGCATCCGCGCGATCTTGCGGCAGGTTTGCGCTGAACCCACGCACCCGTCGGATGCGCACCCATCGGGTGCGATACATCCGACCAGCTTGGATGTCGATCCCCAAGTGCGGCTCTACCTGCCCCACGTCTCCGCCGAGGCCGACCTGGCCGAAAACAAATGGGTAATCGCGCTCAAGGAAAAACGTCCCCTGTTCGCCCTCGACGTGCGCGGGCTGGGCGAGTCGATGCCGGAGGAGCACCGCGACGACTTTTTCAACGTCTACAGCATGGATTACATGTTTCACGCCCACGGTGCGATGCTCGGCCGCAGCTACATGGGTCGCCGCGTCTACGATCTGCTCTGCGTGATCGATCTGCTGGCGCACGAGGGCGTGGACCAGGTCCACCTCTATGGGCGCGGCCAGGGCGCGATTTTGGCCCTGCTGGGGGCACTGTTCCACGAGCGGGTGGCCTCGGTGACGCTCAAGGATGCGCCCCAATCGGTTTTCGAGTGGACGCAAACGCCCTATACAACCTGGCCTGCCGCGAATTTCGTGCGCGGGATGCTCCGCGTGTGCGATCTGCCCGACGTGATCGCAGCGCTGGGGGACAAGGTCACGGTGATCGATCACTGGGGACCGGAGATGGAAACCATCCAATCCTGACGAGGTATTTTGGTGACAAACAACGTTGACCCGCAATGGTACAAGAAAATCTGGTCGCTCGACATTCAAGATATGTCGTGGGTGGAACAGACCGCGCGTGAGGTCGATTTCGTCGAGCAGGCACTCGGCCTGCAAGGCAAAGGGCGAATTCTGGACCTGGCCTGCGGCTACGGACGGCACGCGCTCGAACTGGCGCGCCGGGGCTATGACGTTGTTGGCGTCGACATCACCGCCGCCTATGTCGCCGAAGCGCAGCGGCTGGCCCGCGAAAACGGGTTGGCCAATGTCCAATTCATCTGCGCCGATCTGCGCGAGGTCGCCTTTGAGGCCGAATTCGACGTGGTGTTCAACATGGCCGACGGCGCAATTGGCTATTTGGAGAACGATGTCGAGAACCTCAAGCTGTTCGACCTGATTTCCGCTGCACTCAAGCCGGGCGGCAAGCACCTGATGGGCGTGTGCAGCGGTGAGTATGCGCGCCGACATTTTCCGCGCCGGCACTGGGAAGCGGGCAGCCAGTCGCTGTCTCTGGCCGATTTTGCCTGGGACAGCGAGACGTCGCGGATGCTGTATGCCGGGTACACCTTGAGATATGGCGAAACATTGATCAGGCCCATTGAAAGCGGCTTTCCGACGAGCACCCGCCTGTACACCCTCGAAGAACTGCACGAGATATTCCGGGTGCGAGGGATGCACGTCCGGCGTGCCTATGGCGATTACGACCTTGCGATCCCCGCGTCGGCAGATCATTTGATGCTGGTCGTCTGCTCGGAGAAAAGTGCTTAGCGCCGTGATTGCTGACAAGCAATCACGATATGTTGATCGTCTGTCAACCGGCATCGACGCCGGATAAAAAAGAAAAAGGAGAGGTTTTTATGGTACAAAAAGTTCGAGTCGGTGTCATGGGCTGCGGCAACATCAGCTCGATTTACCTCAAAAACAGCAAGTGGCTCGACATTCTCGATTTCGTCGCCTGCGCGGACCTGATCCCGGAGCGCGCCGAGGCTCAAGCGGCGGCATTCGACATTCCCCGCGCCTGCAAGCCCGCCGAACTGCTGGCCGACCCAGAGATCGAGGTCATCCTCAACATCACCATCCCCAACGCCCACGCCGAGGTCGCCTTCCAGGCGGTCGAAGCGGGCAAGAGCGTGTACAATGAAAAACCGCTCACCATCACCCGCGCCGATGGGAAAAAGCTGCTCCGGATGGCGAAAGAAAAGGGACTGCTGGTCGGCGGCGCGCCGGATACCTTTCTCGGCGGCGGCATCCAGACCTGTCGCAAGCTGATCGACGACGGCTGGATCGGCGAACCGGTGGCGGCGACGGCGTTCATGACTTGCCACGGCCACGAAAGCTGGCACCCCGATCCCGAATTTTACTACAAAGTCGGCGGCGGGCCGATGTTCGACATGGGGCCGTATTACCTGACCGCGCTGGTCAACCTGATCGGCCCGGTGCGGCGGGTCAGCGGCAGCGCGCGGATCACCTTTCCCGAGCGGACGATCACCAGCGAGAAAAAGTTCGGCACCAGGGTCGAGGTCGAAGTGCCGACCCACGTGGTTGGCGTGCTCGATTTCGCCAACGGCGCGATCGGCACCCTCATCACCAGCTTTGACGTGTGGGCGGCCAACCTGCCACGCATCGAGATTTACGGCTCGCAAGGCTCGCTCTCGGTGCCCGATCCGAACACCTTTGGCGGGCCGGTGCTGGTGCGTCGCGCCGAAGCCAAAGAGTGGAGCGAAGTGCCGCTGGCCTTCGGTTACGCCGAAAACAGCCGCGGGCTGGGCCTGGCCGATCTGTGCTATGCGCTGCGCAGCGGCCGCCGCCACCGCGCCAACGAATCGCTGACCTACCACGTGCTCGACATCATGCACGCCGTCCACGATGCGGCGGGCAGCGGCGTCTATGCCACCCTGGACAGCACCTGCGAGCGTCCGGCTCCCCTGCCCTTGAACCTGATGCACGGCTTTTTGGATGAATAAACGATCAGATCGGGCCGGTTTGTGAAACTGGCCCGGTCTACAAGGCTGCTGGTGTGAAAAATCATGGAACCTGGCTGAACAAAATATACCACCTCATTCGCCGTATGTTCAACTCTGAATACGACGCCGATCTGGACGAGATCGAACGGTTGATCGACAGGGCAGAGGGCAGTCTGGGCGAGGTGCGTCAGGCGGCGGCGGCGGCGCTGGTTCAGGAAAAGGCGCTGGAACGCGAGGTGTTGGCCGCCGTCGCCCTGGTGCAAGAGTGGGAAGGTCGCGCTGAAGGTGCGCTGCGCGAGGGCCGCGAGGATGAGGCGCGGCGGGCGATCGAACGCAAGTTGGCCTATGCGCGTGCGCTGAAAGAAATCCGCGCCGAACTGGCCCGGCAGAATCAAGCCATCGCCGGGTTGCGCAGCCGCGCCCACGAGTTGACCATCCGGCTCGACGCGGCGCGCCGCCAGCGCGACCTGATCCAGACCCGGCATCAGCGTCAGGAGACGGAGGTGCAAATCCGGCAGGCCTTCCGCCGGGATTCGGTGATCCGCAACCTGGACCAGACGCTGGGTGCGGCGGTTGAGCAGGGCGAGGCGCGCGACGCGATTCTGGAGACGGCGCGCGAGTTGGAAGCGAGTTCGCTGGAAGGACAGCTCGCCCAGGCACAGGTCGATGCCGAGTTGGAGGCGCTGCGCGCCCGGTTGGACGCAAAAAAATGAGTGCACGGCCAAGCCGCGCACTCGGATCGAGCTTTTTCTCGTGCCGACGATGCCGACAACAGCGGTCGGTTTTCGTCGGCACATTCTTGTTCACGGCACAGTATTAAAGATCCCATGCCGGAATGTGGGGCCGAGAAGGTAATGCCCATTGAACGGAACCAGTTTTGTTGGTGCTGGAATGAGATTATTCTGCATTGCGCTTTGCCTCTATCAACCTGGCAACCTCATCAAACGTGTATGGGCCGTCACGAGTAGAACGATATAAACCATCTTTGCTCTTGACCAAGATCGAATGCGGCGGATATCCGGCAAGCACCGTTACTGGCTTGCGGTCTGGCTTGCGCCAGATCAGTTCTGTTTGCCTGGCAAAAACAATGACTTGATCGCCCACAGCTAAGATCTGATCATTTTCCATAACGATATGCTGTTTATCGCTGCCTGGGCTTGGACTACCAACAATGGTCAAAACAATCTTTTCCTCCATGGTTCCTTCTAAAGCGGTTCCAGCAATGGGCTGAGCTACCAGGCAGGTGATGGTATGGTAGATGAATGCATCGTCGCCCGTCCAGGGCAGGCCGTTGTCTTGATTCCAACGTGCATCACCGATTTCAAGTACCATGCCGGCAAAGCTCAAGTCTGACCCGGTCAGCATATCCTCAAATGAGACACCAGCATAGAGCGCGTCCGTGATCGCAAATCTGGTCATCACAAATCGCCAGATTGCTGAACCTGCCCAGACGCCGACTAACAAAACCAGACAAAGAATGATGATGGTTTTGGCATGTTTTCTCATAATTTATCCTTTTTATCTTTTTAGATATTGCTCGAAGCACCCGGGGTTAATAGAGCCACTCGATCGCATCTTGATCATCTTTTTCTAGAGAACGAAAAAATACATCCTGCTTATCGATAGAGCCACACATTGTTGGGCGATCGCTTCCGCTGCAGGAGAGATTGGTGTGTTGTATCCCAACAGCATGCCCCAATTCATGTGTGAATACTGACCAGGAATCATATTCGTTAATGCCGGGAGTTCCCGTACCTGTATACCAGTACTCATCTTGGTCCAATTTGACTGTAGCTGATGAAATATAGGTATCCCAAGGCCAATAGCGGTTTGTGACCGCCAGGATTATACCAGTACCATCTATATACCCAGTAAAAGCTCGGAGTTTATACGAGGCATCGTTGCGTAAAAAGAAGAGGTTTGACCCTGGCACATTATTCCATGTGGCACGCGCATCTGAAAATCGATCTTGCATACTTGAAGATAACTCGCTTGCTTTATAGGTCACATAATTCGATCCGCCGAGATCCCATATTGGATTCTGAACAACAAACGCCCTGACTATGTTGCCGCCACTAACGACGACGGCAACAATTACTATGCCGATGAGCATTCTGGTTACTTTTCTTTTCATGTATAGCCTCCTTTGCTTGTAGCCCAAGCAGATTTTTACTTGGTGATAATGTCATCCTAGCAGCCTGTCGGAGAAATGGAACAGAAACCGGGTTTATGCTTTTCTATGAGCATAAACTGTCGAACGGCACATTCTATAATTCTGGATTATCACGCAATGAGCATAAACCCGGTTTCTCCGACAAGCTGCTAGGGCCGTAACGGTTGCTCGCACACAGTCTGCAAGTACTTGCCATTTGTTTGCTTTTATTTTCACCTTTCCTGTTTGAACAACTCACCGACATCTCCGGTGATGACACTTTTAGTGTACCACACTTTCACCGCCCTGTCGTCCATCGTTCGATGGATTTTTTGAACACAAAAACCGGGCTTGCACCGTCTGGCTCAAACCCGGTTTCTTCGTAGTCATTTGATCCTCGTGCGGTTCCTTTGCCACCACAAGGCCGCGTCTATCCGTCCGCGCAGGTTCAGCTTGTCCAGGATGTGGTGGATATGCGTCTTGGCCGTACTTTTGCGAATGGCAAGTGACTTGGCAATCTCGTCGTCTGTCTTGCCCTCACCCAGCAAGGCCAGCACCTCGTGCTCGCGCGGGGTCAACTCGTGCAGGGGCGCTGTCTTCTCCAACCGCGCCTGCCGCGCCGCCCACGCCTCCTGCACGGTCGCCCACAAGCGGCTCATCTGGATCGGCTTGACCAGATAGTGAACCGCTCCGCGCCGCACCAGCTCGGCGGCCAGTTCACCCTGGTTCAGCGCGCTGATGAAAATCACCGCTGCGTTCGGGCACTGCGCCTGTATGTCGGCGAACAATTCTGTGCCTGACACGTCCAGCAGCCCGATGTCCAGCAGAATCACGTCGGGCGGGTCGGCAGCGATTTGCGCCAGCGCCGCGGCGCCATCGACGGCCTGTGAGACCGGGCAGCCTCGATGAGTCAGATAATCGTTGATTATCGTCCTTGTGTCCCACTCATCGTCCACCACCAACACGCGCGGCACGCAGCCGATCATTTTCCACCTCTGCCAATGAATTTGTGCCTGACCAGACACATCAAGTGTATCACACATTTTTTCGCCTGTAACCTGTCACTTGTTACAGGTTGTACCTGTCAGGTCGCCTAAAATCAAACCTCCGAAGTGTGAAAAATCAAGGGGGCATCGTCCACCACCAACACGCGCGGCACGCAGCCGATCATTTTCCACCTCCGCCAATGAATCTGGATGTGTCTGATTATACGCCGAGTGAGGGAGGGGCAAATGACTTGTGTCAACTTGAGCGTCGATATGTCGTTGTTTTGGCCGCGAGAAAGCGAATTTTTTGTCGCTTGACAGGAGGGGCAAAAGCGTGTAAGCTCTAGTTCAGACTTGAGCGTATCGAGGAGATGATGCAAGAAAACAAAAACCCCATTCCCGAACCGACATCCCGGCTGGAACTGATCGGCCAGTTACGGTCGCGGCTGATCGAGGTGCTGCCCGACGCAGAGACGCTGTGGAATCAGCGTGAGGACACAACCATTTCGTTTCGCGGCCACCTGGCCGTCGATCCAGAGCGTGCCTACACGCTGCTGCGCGGGCGCTTTGCCGAGATCGGCTATACGCCGCTGCTGCGCGAGCAGGAAGGCTATAACCTGGTCGTTGCCCTGCCGCACGTTTTCAAACCCCAACCCACCCGCTGGATCGTCAACCTGGTGCTGCTGGTGCTGACCATGATCACCACCACCCTGATGGGTGCATTGCTCGAGCAGTCGGAACAACTCGCACAGAACTGGCGGCTGTTCTTTGAACAGCCCGCGCTGCTGCTGACCGGCCTTCCGGCTTCGTTGACCATCATGGGCATCCTGGTCGTACACGAACTGGCCCACTATGTTGTCGCTCGAAAACACAACCTCGACCGCAGCCTGCCCTACTTTATTCCGATCCCCCTGGGCCTGGGCACGCTGGGAGCGATCATTTTTGCCCGCGAGCCGTGGGAAAACCGCAAGGCGCTGTTTGATGTGGGCATTGCCGGGCCGCTGGCGGGGTTTGTCGTTGCCCTGCCGCTCTTTTTCATCGGGCTGATGCTGTCCCCGGCGCAACCCCCACTTCCTGACGGCGCGACGCTCGGCTCGCCGCTGCTGCTCCGGTGGATCGAAAACCTGGTCTACCTGCTGCGCGGCATCCCCGCCGATCACGAAATCTATGTCAATGCCATGACCTTTGCCGCCTGGTTCGGCTTGGTCATCACCGGGTTCAACCTGCTGCCCATCGGCCAGCTCGACGGCGGGCACATCGCGCATGCGATGCTCGGTCGCTGGGCGGGCGTGCTGGGCATCTTTACTCTGCTCACCATGTTCGCCCTCGGCGCGGTGATGTGGAAAGGCTGGTTTATCTGGGCCGCGTTTGTCCTCTTTTCTGGCTGGCAGCACCCTGCCCCGCTGAACGCACTGGCTCCGCTGGGCAAGAAAAGAGCCGTGATCGGCGCCCTGGTGTGGCTGTTGACCCTCTTGCTCTTTACACCCGCCCCCTTACCCTTTTAAACAAAAACGCGGGACATTCCGTCCCGCGTAATGAAATATGCGTGCGCTTACTGGTACACCCCTGGTACACTAATCAGTGTGCACCGGGACGCTGTGTCGATCTCAGCGTCCCTGGATGCGCTCGTGGCTCCACTTGATCAGCTTTTTCACCGCCTGGCCGCCGGGCTTTTTCACTTCCGGATCGTCGGCCGACACGGCCGGCCGCCCCTCGCGGTCGGCCCATTCCAGCGCATAGTGGGTGAACAGATAGGCCCGCTCGCGCAGGAATTGGGTCATCGACGTGTCCGGACTCGCCTCCAGGTAGGCCCGGCGCGCCTCGGCGACGGCCGCCTTGAGTCCTTGCTCTTCTTCGGACGGCAGCACCGCCGTCGCGCCGGACAGCCGCATGGCCTGGTTTTCGATCAGCGGGCGGGCCAGCAAAATCTGCCCTACCTCGCCGTGCTTGGCCGCCGCCGTGTCGTGTACCTCGATGCGCCGGTCGGTCAGGAACAGGTCGCGGATGACAACGACGCCCGTCTCTGGATCGGCGGATTCGAGAACGAACGCGCTCCCCGGCGGGCTGTCGATCCAGGCGTCAAGCACCTGCGATTCCTTGTCGGTCAGCACGTCACCTACCTCTTGCCGGTAGACCTCGATCAGGCGCTTGCCTGGCTCGGAAAGCGTGTAATCGTGAGCGAACCAGTCGAAGAAGCGCAGGGATTCGTCGGCGCTCATCAGGTGAATTGTGTCCGCCGTGTAGCGATCCTGCCAGAACAACCCCAGTGCCGCCGCCAAGTCTTTGATGTAGGCCGGCTCGCGCGCAAAGCCAATCAAGGCGCGGTGCATGTCTTGCACCGCCCGCTCCCAGGCGACGCGCTCGACCTGCTCGGCCTTTTCGCCGGCCATACAGCAGGCTTTATACTTTTTTCCACTGCCGCACGGGCAGGGATCGTTTCGACCAATTTTCATCGCGCACCTCTCAATCCAAAACTATCAAACTATAATAGCGAAATACAAAAATAAAACACAGCGAACTGATCACGTGCCACAGCGCGTGTCCCTGAATCAGGTGATTGTCGGGATCAAAAGCAAGTCCCCGGTAATCCAGGATCCAGGGGATCAGCGCCGCAATCAGCACGGCAAACATGGCCAGGAATGGGCGATAATCGCCCGCCCCCCGTCCCGCCAGGGCGAGCACCCCTTCCAGCACGGTGAGGAGCACAATGTGCAGGCCAAAGATCAAAAACCCGGCCTGCCGGCGAATGCGCAAAAACGCCGCCAGCGACACCCCAAACAGGCCCAGGTACAGCCCATAAAATGCCCAATCCGACAGGGGCAGCAGCCGCCGCACATCCAGCGCGAGGAGCAGGCACGAAAACAGGTACATCGCTCCCAGATCGACGGTTTGAAAGAGCAGGCTGAACGAGGCGTGATACATGAACGAGCCGATGCCGATCAACACCGCCGTGATTGGGATCAGCGCCAGCGCGCCGCCCGCTCGAGCGGGTGGCTGCACCAGCAGCCACAGCCCGACGATCACGTAGGCCAGGTTCGACCAGGTGTTGGCCGGCTGGCGAATCCAGGCACAAAGGTTATTCTCTCGAAATCTCACCGTCGCCGGCGCAAGCCGGCTCCACGGGCAGCGCGGTTCACGAATCATAACGTCCTCACCACAATTTGATTCATTATACACGACAAAGCAACCCCTCACAAGCGCCCGGTTTTCATAATCTCGGAGCTATGATATAATCCCTTCAATTCAACCAAAATTGCAGCCGGAGAAGGTATGCCCCGCATTATTGCCATTGCCAACCAAAAAGGCGGCGTCGGAAAAACGACCACCACCCTGACCCTGGGCGCAGCCCTGGTCGAGCGAGGGCACAGCGTCCTGTTGATCGACCTCGACCCGCAAAGCTCGTTGACCATCGCCTGCGGCATCGACGCCGAGGGCAAAAGCATGCACGAAGTGCTGGGCAGCACCGAAGAAGGCACCAGGACACTGCGCGACATCGCCCGCCAGATCGCCCCCCGTTTCTTTCTCGCCCCCTCCGACATTGCCCTCTCGCGCAGCGAAGCCGGGCTGATCGTCCGCATGGGCCGTGAAAGCGTGCTCAAAAAAGCGCTCGACGGCGTGCGCTTTGACTATGTGCTGATCGACTGCCTGCCCAGTCTCGGCGTGCTGACCATCAACGCCCTGGTTGCCGCCCGCGAGGTCATCATCCCCACCCAGTGCGAATACCTGGCCCTGCGTGGCATTGCCCTCTTTTACCAGACCCTGCGCGAAGTGCAAGCGATCAACCCCGACCTCGCCGTGCTGGGCATCCTGCCCACCTTTTTCGACACCCGGCTCGTCCACGCCCGCGACGTTTTGCAGGCGATGAAAGACAAGGGCCTACCCGTGTTCGATGTGACCGTTGGGCGCTCGGTGCGCTTTGCCGAAGCCGCGTTGGCCGGCGAAAGCATCCTCTCCTACGCCTCCGACAACCCGGGCGCCGAGGCCTATCGCACACTGGCCGAAACCGTCGACAAGGAGGGCCATCCCCAATGAGTCCCAAAAAACGTCCCACGCTAAACGGCGAAACGCTCGACGATCTCTTTGCCCCCACCGAGCGCAAGCGCACCCCGCCGCCCTACGACCAAAAATACACGCGGCGAACCTATCGCATTACCGACGAGCTGCACGAAAAAATCAGGGAAATCGCCGAGCGCGAAGGGGTGGGGCTGAACGACCTGGTTCGCTACATCTTGCAGACCTTTGTCCTGGCCTATGATGCGGGCGAGATCGAGCTGCCCGTCGAAGAATATGTAGTCACCAAATCAAGACTGAGTGATTGAGTACTAGCTAGTACACCAATAGTACACTAGCGCATTTACTGCCATGCCCGGCAGAACACACCAAAGGGCGGGAGAAACAACTTGACATACACACATTTATCCACAGAGCGAGGTAGCTGAATGGAACAAATACACTGGTCACACGTCGCACAAACAGCGATCGATTACCTGGCTCCCTATGCGCCGGTCATCATGCTCGGTCTGGAAAGCGCCAAGCGACAGTCGGGCCGGCACATCGAACGCAAGGAATTCGTGAACGCCAAATCGGTTTATGCCGTGCTCAAAACCACCTTTGAACGCGACACTGACGACCGCGGCCGCACGCTGCTCGAGGCGTTCATCCGCGAACCGGGCCGCTATCAGGCGCAGCTGCTCGCGCTGGTTTCCGGCCGCGCTGCCGCCGCCCCCGACGACCTGGGCCGCAAATTGATCGCCATCACCAGCCGCCTGCACGATCGGCAAGCAGACGCCTGACCAACCCGGCAGACAAAAAACGCCAAAGGAGGCGTATCGAGCACGCTGAAATGTGCTCGCACCTTCTTTGGCGTTTTCGGTTTCGACGCTGTTGAGGACTCAGGCCGCGCTTTCGATCACCGGGCAGGCGGCAACGCCCAGCGTGCCCGGCCCAACGTGCGATCCGATCGCCGGGCCAACTTCGGTCAGGTCCATCGAGACGCAGTTCAATTGTGCCTTGATCTGCTCGGCGAATTTGACAGCCTCATCGTAGGCAAGGATGTGCGTCACCGCCGCATGGACGGGCCGATCTCCAAATCGCCGCACCAGTTCGTCGACCGCGCGCTGTATGGCTCGTTTTGAAGAGCGCGCTTTGTCCAATGGCTCGATCTTGCCCCCGCTCAGGTGCAAGATCGGCTTGATGTTTAACAATGTGCCCAGCAGGCGCGACGCAGTGTTGATACGCCCCCCCTTGTGCAGGTATTCGAGCGAGTCTACCGTAAAGACCGTCGCACATTGGGCGATCATCTGCTCCAGCAAAGCGACGATTTCCGGCGCGCTTTTCCCCGCCGCAATCGCCTCACCGGCAGCGACCACCATCAACAGCAGGCCCACCGATGTCGTACGCGAATCAACAACGGTGATCCGCCCTGGCGCGACCTCATCGGCGGCAATGCGCGCATTGGGCACCGTGCCGCTAAGCCCTTCCGAGATATGTATCGAAATGACCTGATCGTCGGGGTTAGCAGTGAGCTTTTGGTACACGGCGATAAACTCGCCGCTCGATGGCTGCGACGTGGTTGGTGTCGTCGAGACGCTGTCCAGCAGCTTGAAAAACGCCTCCTGGGTCATTCCCCCTTCTTCGTCATAGGTCCGATCACCGGCGATCAGCTTGAGCGACACGGTATGAACGTCAAATTTCTCTTTGATTTCTTGCGGCAGGTTTGCCGTGCTGTCTGTAACCAAATGAATCATTTTTATCTCCTCAGCAATTCTACTTGCCAGTTTCACTACCGGACACTTTTAGGGAAATCCATCGAGTTCCAACATCTGAAACGC
>CAYRXM010000104.1:0-17663 GCA_964428175.1 uncultured Anaerolineae bacterium | reverse complement strand
AGATAATGAGCGGTGACTGGAGTTCAGACGTGTGCTCTTCCGATCTGCGCTGGCGCATAGCAATGGACGCTTGCCTGCACTGCGGCAGCGAGGAGGTATTCGTCACCTACGCCAAGTGGGGCGTGCAACCCCACAGCGGCAATGCGTATTGGAACTACGCAGTCAAATGTACCCGGTGTGGGTACTATTCCAACTGGGGGTATGATGATGGCTGATAGTGCAGGCCAAAAGGTGTTTACATGAGCCGCAAGTTTACCAACGATGATCAAAATGCAGAACAAACAAAAGATTGTGGGTGCGAATTCATCGCCAAAACTTGAATCAGGGAAATGGATATGACCTCAAATCAGGACAGGATTGCCGCGGCCTGGCGTATCGCGGCGCGAGATCTCGGTCTGGCGCTCATCAGCCCCTTTACGCTTTACTCCCAAAATGGCGATGAATACCGCTTTATCGCCTGGATCGGGCATTTTGGCAGCGAACGGGGTACGCTCATCTGCCTGGGCGAGCAATGGGATAGCCTGGGATTCTCTGCTGCCGCGGGAGAGGCGGGGTATTATTGCTCCGGCTTGAATCCGGGCAGCTACGCGCACTATGACCGGGAACGGTTCATCGATACGCTGCGAGATTGGGGATGGTTCGGCGAGGCTCAGGACGTGCCATTCTGGTACGGCGACTGACCTGCGCATGGATGGCTCGCCGCCTATACAAAGCACATGGCCTTTTGTTCCACCTTATCCTTCTCCGGTGACTTGGCCGATCCAATTCAGCCAGGGTGAAATCCTTTCATGCCAGGCCGGATTCATCTTGCGCATCAGCGAGTTCCTGTAGCTGGGAAATGAAACGGACTGGTGGCCGCTGGAGAAGGATGGTTGGGAGTTACCTACACATACAACTCGCACACGGTGCGAAAATGGTAGCCGTAAATGGCCAGGGTGATCGCCCGGGGAAACAGCCTGGGCTTGTGCAGCAGCGTCCAGGCCCACAGCCGCCAATACTGCACCCGTTCCACGCCCTTGATGCCCAATTGATAGATCGAGCGCCAAAAGGCCATCATATGATCGCGATCCAGATGCATGCCGATCTGCGGCGCTTTGTATTCCCTTAAAAACGTGATCACCCGCTCGTAATAGACTTGAGGCGAATAGATGTGGTGCAGCAACTGCTGGTATCCCGCCTTGAGCTGCTCCAAATCCATTTTGGGGATGATATTGGTCGAACCGTCGGCGTTGTCGCCCGACATCTCGGTGTTCAGGCGGCCTTCCTGCTCCATGCGTTTGTAGAGTTTGGTGCCATAAGGCGCTTGCAGCAGCCCCACCATCGCCGAGACGATGCCGCTGTTCTGGATGAAATCGATCTGACGCTGGAAAATCGAGGGCGTGTCGCTGTCGAAACCGAGGATGAACCCGCCCTGCACTTCCAGCCCGGCGCGCTGCAGCCGCTTGACACTCTCGACCAGATCGCGCCCGCGATTCTGAAACTTGTTACACTCGGCCAGGCTGTCCTCATCCGGCGTCTCGATGCCGACAAACACCGTGTTGAACCCCGCCGCGACCATCAAACGCATCAATTCCTCGTCATCGGCCAGGTTAATTGACACCTCGGTGTTCAGCGGCAAACCCACCTTGCCCCGCCGCCATTCGATCATCGCCGGCAGCACCTCTTCCTTGAGCTGCTTTTTGTTGCCGATGAAATTGTCGTCCACCACAAACACCCCGCCCCGCCAGCCCAGTTGATACAAAGCGTCCAGCTCGGCAATGAGCTGCGCCGCCGTCTTGGTGCGCGGCCGGCGGCCAAACAGCGCGGTGATGTTGCAAAAGTCGCAGTCAAAGGGGCAGCCGCGCGAAAACTGGATGTTCATCGTCGCGTAACGCTTCATATCGACCAGTTCCCACATCGGCACGGGCGTCTGGCGAATGTCGGGGAATTCGTTGGTGGTATAGATCCGCTGCGCCTGGCCGCGAGCCAGGTCGGCGAGAAAGAGGGGCAGGGTGATCTCGGCCTCGTTGAGCACAAAGTGATCGACATCGGGAAAAGTTTCGTGCTCGCCGGTGAACAGCGGCCCGCCAGCCACCACCGGCACACCCGCCGCCTTGCAGCGTTCGATGGCCCGGCGCGCGTCGTCGCGCTGCACCACCATCGCACTGACAAAGGCATAATCGGCCCAGGCCAGGTCTTTGTTGGTCAGCCGGGTCACGTTCAAATCGACCAGCCGCTTGTTCCAACCGGCCGGCAGCAGCGCGGCGACGGTGAGCAGGCCCAACGGTGGCGTCCCGGCTTGCTTGCGGATAAATTTGAGCGCGTGCTTGAAACTCCAGAACGTGTCCGGAAACTCGGGGTAGATCATTAAAATATTCATCGCCAAACCTCAGATCAAAAGAAGACAAGGAGTAAAGAGTTCTTGTTCAGGGTAATGCCGGGAATTTGTCCAGCGCGGCATAAACCACGCCGACCAGCCCCGGCCCGGTGTGCGCGCCCAGCACCGGCGCGATCGCACACGTCGGCAGCCACTGGCACTTGAAACGGCGGTCGACCATCTCGCGCAGTTGTTCTGCCCCATTGGGATTTTTGGCGTGCGCCACCTGCACGCGCAGCGGCGATCCTTCAGGGTGATCCTCGGCAATCACGTCGACCAGCGAGGCCAGTGCGCGGGCAAAGGTGCGCTTTTGCCCGCGGACATAGTATTTGCCATCCTGCTTGCTCACCCCGATCATGGGCATGATCTTGAGCAGCGAAGCGATCAGTCCTTTCAGGTGGCTGATTCGCCCGCCGTGGATCAGGTATTTCAGATCGGGCAGCGTGAACACCGTCTCGGTGGCCTGGCGAACCTGCCGCACCAGATCGACGATGCGCGCTGCCGGCCAGCCGGCCCGCGCGGCCCGCGCCGCCGCTTCCACCTGCCAGCCCATCGCGCTGGACAGGGTCATCGTATCGATGGCGGTGACGTTGGCCTCGGGCACCAGCCCGGCCCCGGACTGAGAAGCGCCAAAGGTGCTGCTCAATCCAGAAGAGATGTGTACCGACATGATATCGGGATCGGTTTTGGCCAACCGGCGATAGGTCTCGGCAAATTCACCGGGCGAAGGCAGCGACGTGGTCGGCAGCCCACGGGCGTGCTCCAACAGATCGTAAAATTCCTCGATGCTCACGTCGATCCCGCTGCGATAGGTTGTGCCGTCGAGCGTGATCAACAGCGGCACCTGATAGACACTCAACCCATCCATTTGCTGTGGCGAAAGGTCCATCCCGCCGTCGGTGACGACTTGCATACCTGCCTCCCTGAACCGGATCAGGCCAACACGGGTTGTGCGGCCAATACTTTTTTCTGGCGCTGTTCGCTTTCCTGCGCCAGTTGGATGATTTCCGACATGACGGTCTGAGTGACCGCATTCACCTGCTCGTGATCGTGGGCATCGCCTTCAAAGTGCATCGCCTCGCCGATGGTCACGTGATAGGGGCCGCGAAAATACCATTCGCCGACCAACTGTTTGTCGCTGGCATTCATGAGGATCGTCGTACAGCGATCACGGGGCAAATAAATGCCCACCGGGACCACCGGCGCGCCGCTGCTCAAAGCCAGCCGGGCCGCGCCGCTGCGCGCGCGGTGAAAACTGCCATCGCGCGGGCTGATCAACCCTTCGGGAAAGATAACCACCGTGCGGCCGCGCGCCAAAAGCTGTCGCGCCTGTTCCAGCACCGCCTCGCCTTGACCGGGCACCACACGCACGTGTCCAGACCGCTTCAGGTAAAGGCCAAACAGCGGCACCCGGAATGCCCGATCCAGCAGCATCAGGCTCATCTGGCGGCGTTCGAGGAGGGGCACGAAAAAGGGATCGATTGTGCTGGGATGATTGACGGCGATGATCTTGGGCCCAGTGGGCATGGGGGCGTGAAAAAAAACGTCCATCTTGAGCATCAGCCAGGCGTAGAAGCGAACCAGGGGGAATCCCAACCAGTACAATAATTTTTCGAGCATCGGAGTCCTTTCCAATTTGAATGATATGAGAGCATACCTAGTGTAAAGGATTTGCATGCCGTTCACAAGTGCCTGGGGGGCTAATTTTGCGCATTGCGACCGCCATCCGGCATGGGTCGATCGGCATATTGCCCACGCCAGTTCTGTGTGCTATAATGGCTTTGCCGTGCATCCTTGCCCAAGTTCAAGCAATCCGCAGGGTTGCCACCCTTGCAAGGATATCGTCAGAATCAATCTTGAGGATCGCCATGTTTTCCTCTCGTCCCCAGGTCTCGATTGCGGCCTATCGAGACGCACTTAACGAAAAAATTGCCCAGTGGATGGCCCAGCAAACCTCCTCGCAGTCTTTTCGCTCCATGTTTACGCTGGTTTACATCGGCATCACCGGCATCATTGCCTACTTTAACCAACTGGGGCGCATCGAAAGCCACGAGGTTTTGTGGCGCAATGCCGGTTTGGGGCTGCTGCTCATCCTTCTGCTCGGCCTGGAGAGCCTGGAACACCGCCGCTTCCGCGACGGCACGCCGCTGCCCATTGCCATTGTCCTGCTCCTGGCGCGGATGGCGCTCTTTGAAGGCGTCGTTGCCCTCGACAGCTCGATGGTGTCGATCTTTTTGTACCCCATCATCCCTTTTAGCGCCTACTTTGCCTTTGGCAGCACGACGAGCAGCATCCTCAGCTTTGTCTATTTGCTCATCGCCGGCGGACGCACCTGGAACCTCGACAACCTGTGGTTCACCAACGTCAGCACCACTTCGACGCTGGTCGCATTCGTGTTCGTGCTGATCTTTATGCAGGTCGTCGCTCCGGTGATCAAGCGCGACGAGCAAAACCGCCGCCGCACCGAAAAACTCCTGGCCGACCTTCAGGTGTCACACCTCAAGCTGCAAATGTATGCCGCCCAGGTCGGCGAACTGGCGGCGATGGAAGAGCGCAACCGCCTGGCTCGCGACATCCACGACTCGCTGGGGCACTATTTGACCGCCGTCAACATCCAGCTCGAAAAAGCGCTGGCCTACCGCGAGCGCAACCCGGAAGAAGCCACCCGGGCCATCTATGACGCCAAGCACGCCGCCGAAGCCGCCCTGCAAGACGTGCGGCACTCGGTCAGCACGCTGCGCGACGCCAATGTCCACTTTACGCTGCAAAATGAACTGGAAGCGTTGGTCGAGCGCGTCGGCAGCACTTCCTGCACCGTCGATCTGACCATCACCGGCAGCGAAGCCGGCTATGCGCGGCCCGGCCTGATGGCGCTCTATCGCGCCGCCCAGGAGGGCCTGACCAACATCCAAAAATATGCCGGGGCCACTCACGTCACCCTCGACGTCCATTTCGGCCCCAGCCTGGCCACACTCCTCCTGCGCGACGATGGCCGCGGGTTCGATCCCGAAGAACTCGAACGCGCGCCGGTCAAGCCGAGTTTCGGCCTGCAAGGCATCCGCGAGCGGATCGAACTGGTCAGCGGGCAAATGTCGCTGCAAAGCAAACCCCAGCAGGGCACCGAGCTTTCCGTCACCGTGCCCAAAAACCCCACCGAACTCGTCACCGGCGACTGGCTCGACTTGCAGATTTCCCAGGTGGAGGAGGCATGACCGCCATCCGCGTGCTCGTGGCCGACGATCAGCGCCTGGTCCGTGAGGGCATTTCGTCCCTGCTCAACATCCAGGAAGGGGTCGAGGTCGTCGATACTGCCATCGACGGGCAGGAAGCGCTGCAAAAAGCACTGGCCCTCCACCCGGACGTGGTGTTGATGGACGTGCGCATGCCGGTGATGGACGGCATCGTCGCCGCGCGGAAAATCCGCCAGCAGTTGCCCGGCTGCCAGGTTTTGATGCTCACCACCTTTGACGATGATGAATACATCATCAAGTCGCTGCAAGCCGGAGCTTGCGGCTATCTGCTCAAAGACATCCCCGCCGTCGATCTGGCCCAGGCAGTGCAGTTGGCTCACGCGGGCATCTACCAGCTCGCCCCGTCGGTGGCGGGCAAGCTGGTGGGCCAGTTGACCGACAGCGTGCCGACGGAATCGCCCAAACCGCCGCCCGCGCTCGACCTGACCAGCCGCGAACTGGACGTGCTGCACCTGATCGCCACCGGCGCGACCAACCGCGAGATCGCCGAAGAACTATCGATCAGCGAAGGCACGGTTAAAAACCACGTCTCCAACATCCTCAGCCGCCTGGGTTTGCGCGACCGCATCCAGGCGGCGTTGTTTGCCCACGAGCACAAATTGATCTAAATTGTATCGATGATTCTCCTGAAAAAAGGTCAAAAGCGACAAACAAGTCAAAATGCTCAACACATCAAACTCGTCGAGTTTGAAAACTCGTCGAGTTTGAAATATCTTGGGACTTTGCCAATTGTACTTGTTAAACACAAGATCAAAGCCTCAACAGGCGATTTAGCGCTTGATCGACCTTTTTTCAGCCAAGTCATCTATTTACCTCAAGGATCAAGTCCAGGAGATTGCCCATGCAAGCCCTCATGCTCCAGGCCTATCACCAACTCGCCTACCAGGACATGCCTGAACCTGAAATTGGCCCTGACGATGTGCTGATCCGCGTGCGCGCCTGCGGCATCTGCGGCAGCGACGTGCACGGCATGGACGGCAGCAGCGGGCGGCGCATCCCGCCGATTGTCATGGGCCACGAAGCCGCCGGCGAGATCGCCGCGCTTGGTATAGGGGTGACCGGCTGGCAGGTCGGCGACCGCGTCACCTTTGATTCGACCATTTACTGCGGCGAATGCTATTTCTGCCGCAAAGGGCTGATCAACCTGTGCGACAACCGCCGCGTGCTCGGCGTCTCGTGCGCTGAATACCGCCAGCACGGCGCGTTTGCCGAATACGTCGCCGTGCCGCAGCGCATCCTCTACCGCCTGCCTGATGGGGTCAGCTTTGAGCAGGCGGCCCTGGTCGAGGCGGTGTCGGTCGCCCTGCACGCCGTCTCCCGCCCGCCGATCGCACTCAATGACACGGCGGTCGTCGTCGGTGCGGGGATGATCGGCCTGCTGGTGATCCAGGCCTTGCGTGCGGCCGGCTGCGGCGCCCTTGTCGCCGTCGATCTCGACCCGGCGCGGCTGGCCCTGGCCCGTCAACTCGGCGCAGATGTGACCTTGCGCTCGGACACCGACGACATAGTGGCCCGGGTGCAGTCGCTCACCGGCGGGCGCGGCGCCGACCTGGCCTTCGAGGTGGTGGGCTTTTCGCCGACGCTCAACCTGGCTCTGAACTCGCTGCGCAAGGGCGGCGCGCTGACCCTGGTCGGCAACCTGGCCGCACAGGTCGAACTGCCCCTGCAAGCCGCCGTCACCCGGCAGATTGCACTGTACGGCTCGTGCGCCTCGTGCGGCGAATACCCGGCCGGCCTGGACATGATCGCGCGCGGCGTGATCAATGTGGACGCACTGATCAGCGCCGTCGCTCCCCTGGCGGAAGGCGCCGGCTGGTTCAAGCGGCTGTACGACAAGGAACCCGGCCTGATGAAAGTGATCTTGCAGCCCTGATGGAGCTTTCAATGAACGACCCAACACCCGCCGTATTCGTTCAAGACCTGCTGCCGCTGCTGCGCGCCTGGGTGTCCGATGGGCAGGCCAAAAGCGGCATCGCCCTGGGTGGCTCGTATGCCAAGTGGATCGGCGACGACCAGTCGGACGTCGACCTGTACATTTTTGCCGACATGGTGCTGCCCGGCGCGCAGCGCAGCCAATTGATCGTCGAACACCTGGGACCGCAGACCGGGGTCGTCTCCTGGGGACGGGACGCGCCGTTCGAGCAAGGCGGCACTGACTTTTGGTACCGCGGCCGCAAGGTCGAAGTCTGGCTGCGCCACAGCGGTCAGATCGGGGAAATGATCGCGGCCTGCTGCCGGGGCGAAATCCGCCGCGACTGGGTGCGCTGGACGGTGCAGGGTTTTTTCAACTATGTCGTGCTGTCGGATGTGTACGTGATGCAGGTGGTCGATGACCCGCAAGGCCTGCTGGCCGGCTGGAAGGCGGCCGTCGAGACCTACCCGGCCCCGCTGCGCGAGGCGATCCTGGCCCGCTTTTGGCCCGAGGCACGCTTTTGGCCGCAAAACTTTCACTATCGCACCGCCATCGCCCGCGCCGACGTAATCTATACCACCGGCATTGTCCAGCAGACGCTTCAGGCGCTGATCCAGGTGCTCTTTGCCCTCAACCGGGTCTACTTTCCGGGCGAGAAAAAGCTGGCCCAGACCCTCGATCACCTCCCGCTCAAGCCGGCGGCTCTGGCCGAGCGCGTGCAGGTCTTGCTCTATCCGGGCCGCCCGGTCAGCGTCGACGATCTGGAAGCTCAGCGATTGGAATTGGTCGCCCTGCTCGACGAGACCGAACAACTGGGTTAATCGGACTGCCCGCCCGCAGATTTTTTGAACCTGTGGGCAGGTGAGCAATGACACAAACAAAAACCAATCCCTCCGACCGCATTGGGCGACCGGGGGGATTTTATTTGAACCTGTTCGGAGATATTTCTCCCCTTTACGATGTTGCAGACTGCTTTTCACTCTCGGCAGATTGAAAGTGGATAAACCACGAAAAGGCAAAACTGATCGCCATCAATGCCGGGGGAGCGATGGTCATCAAAAAGCGAGCCGCAGCATCCGGGTTAGGGCCGGGGTTTTCGCCGCTTTCAAAAAAGTATAGTTTGGAGACCAGGAAATAGGCCGCACTGGTGAACAAACCGTTCAGGCGGTTCATAAAGCCCATCGCATTCGAGATGATGCCCTCCCGCCGCAAGCCGTGCTTGCGCGTATCCTCATCCATGATCCTGGCCCCGATCAAATCCATGGTGGTGATGACGCCGGCAAAGCCAAACCCCACAAAGGCCGAAAAGACGATGGCCATGATCAGGTTGGGAGCGAAATAGAGTGGGACAAAGGCGACGGCCAGGATGGCCAGAGCGGCCCGCCAGACCGGAATCAGCGAGAATTTATTGATCATCCAGACCCACACGGCCACGCCGGCGATGGCGATGAGCAAAACGGCAGCGAGCAGAAAAGTGGACTGCCCGCTGGAAAGCCCAAGCGCGTATTCGACATAAAAAGGCACCGAAGCCATCACCAGCGACATGGCCGCGCTGTAAAACGCATTGGCCAGGCCGGCGATCCAGAACTTTTGGTTAGTCAGCAGGTCCTTGAGCGCCCTGACAAAACCCGGCTTCGCCTCCTCCGGTTCGGGATCCCTTTCACGCGAGGTAAAAGTCATGTACAGGATCACCGCGCCGCCGAGAATGCCATACAGGATGGCGGTCAGCCCGTAGCCGAGAGCCTTGGTGACCAGAGGCGTCAGGGCGATGCTGATGATCATGGCCACCAACTGGAAAGCCTGGCGCATGGCATTGGTCTTGGCCCGGCTGGCATCGTCGGGGAAAAGTTCGGGGAACAAGGCCCCATAGTTGGCATTGATCACCGAATCGAGCGTGCCGGTAAGGATGTAAAAGAGCATACAGTAGGCAAAGACGGCATTGCCGGACAGAAAAGCCGGCACGTTGTAAAAAGCGATGAAACACAGGATCAAGATCGGCGTGCCGATGGCCAGCCAAGGCCGGCGGCGTCCCCAGCGAGAGCGCGTCCGGTCGGACAGAAAGCCATAGACGGGGTTGTCGAGGGCATCGATAAAGGTATAGACCAGCATCATAGTCGCCCATTGCGTGGTCGTCACCCCCAGACCGAGCACATAAAAAGTAAAAGCAAAGGTCTTGAGCATGTTGATCGGGATGGATGTGCCAAACATACCGATGGCATAATTGAAGGATTTCGCACGCGGCTCTGACATGGAAAAGACCTCCTGGGCCGAATCAGGCCCCACAAGAAAAGGTGAATGGATCGCTGCTTTCGCCGACCATTATATCGGGATTCTGAAATTGAGCAATCCTGATTTGACAATTTTCAAGATGTGTTATATAACAAGCCGCCTTTATAATAAAGTCCTTCTAAATGTTCAGGGGCGTTGAATATGCAGCACACTAACTCGTTGACGAATATCATCCAAGAATGGATCCAGGTGTTTATGCGCCGATCAATGTACAATGTTTTCCTGCTGATCAAGGAAAACAACCTGTCCATGTCGCAAATCGTCGCCCTGCTGAACATCCACCGGCAAGGTGTGTGCAGCGTTTCTGACCTCAGCGAAGAGTTGGGCGTCACCAGCGCAGCGGTCAGCCAGATGCTGGAGCGGTTGGTGCAGCAAGAGCTGGTCGCGCGCAGCGAAGACCCCCATGACCGCCGCGCCAAGCAGATCATCCTGACCGACAAGGGCCACCAACTAATCCAGGAAGGCTTTCGCGCCCGCCAGGCCTGGTTTGATGAACTGGCCGGCAGCCTTACGCCGGACGAACAGGAACAGGTCAGCGCCGCACTGTGCCTCTTGATCGAGAAGACCAGGCAGTTCGATGTTCCCAACGAAGGGCCAGGGTAATGCGTGATGCGTAATGCGCTGATTTTTGATTCTGTACAGGGAGCACTTGTTCTATGATCCGATTGACCCGCTACTTGAAACCCTATCTGTTCATGATTTTGCTCGCCATCGCCTTGCTGTTCGTTCAGGCCAACAGCGAACTGGCGCTGCCGGATTATCTCTCGCGCATCGTCAACGTTGGCCTCCAGCAGGGCGGCGTGGAGAGTGTGTGGCCCAACGCCATCCGCCAGAGCCAGATGGAGCGGCTCGCGCTCTTGCTGAACACGGATGACAGCGAAGCGTTGCTCAAGATGTACGTGTTGGTGGCGCGCGACATGGATTCTGCGCCATTCGACCTGATCACGCTCGCTCAAAAATATCCCGCCCTGGAAATTGAGCCGCTTTACGTGGCATGGGCCATGGATGAGGCCGTGATGGAACGGCTGACGCCCGCCCTAAGCCAGGCCTGGCTGGCCGTCGCCGCCATCGAACAGGTGATGGCCGACCCGTCCAAAGCGGCAGAAATGGGCGGACTCGGCGGCCTGGACATTTCCAGACTTCCCGCCGGCACAGACTTGTTCGCACTGCTGGAACAACTCCCGGCGGCGCAGCGCGCGCAAATGATGACCATGATGCAGACGCGATTTGCCGCCCTCGGCGAGCGCATGATCGAACAAGCGGCCATCCAGGCGGTCAGGGCCGAGTACGCCGCGCTGGGGGTGAGCGCCGAAAAGCTGCAAACCGCCTACATCCTGCGCATCGGCGGGCTGATGCTGCTGCTGACCTTGCTCCTGGTGACTTGCACCATCACCGTCGGCTATTTGTCGGCCCGCGTGTCCGCCGGCCTCGCCCGCGACCTGCGCAAGGCCGTGTTTGAGCAAATCGAGCGATTTTCCAACACCGAATTCGACAGGTTTTCCACCGCCTCGCTGATCACCCGCACCACCAACGACGTGACCCAGGTGCAGATGGTGACAATGATGATGATGCGTATGGTCATCTATGCGCCGATCATGGGCATAGGCGGCATCGTCCGCGCGCTGGGCAAAGGCTCGTCGCTGGCCTGGCTCATCGTCGTCGCCGTCGCCCTCCTGATCAGCCTGATTGCAATCGCCTTTTCGATTGCAATACCGCGTTTCAAGCGCATCCAAAAATTGGTGGATCGCCTCAACCTGGTGGCCCGCGAACACCTTTCGGGCATGATGGTCATCCGTGCTTTCAACATGCAGCCGTTCGAAGAAGCACGCTTTGACAGAGCCAACCAGGACCTGGCAGCCAACAGCCTGTTCATCAACCGCTTGATGGTGATCATAATGCCGCTGATTATGCTCATTATGAACCTGCTCTCGCTGGCGATCATCTGGGCCGGCGCGCACCAGATCGCCCAATCCACGATGCAGGTCGGCGATATGATGGCCTTTATGCAGTACGCGATGCAGATCGTGATGTCGTTCTTGATGCTTTCGATGATGTTCATTATGCTGCCGCGCGCGGCAGTCTCCGGCGACCGCATCGCCGAGGTGCTAGAGATCGAGCCGGTCATCCGCGACCCGGAGACGCCGCAGACGTTCCCCACCCCATTCACAGGGACGGTGGAATTCCGCGACGTGGGCTTTCGCTATCCCGGCGCAGATGCGAACGTGCTGTGCAGCATCACGTTCACCGCGCAGCCGGGGCAGACGACGGCGATCATCGGCTCGACCGGCTCAGGCAAATCCACCGTCGTCAACCTGATCCCGCGCTTTTACGACGTGACCGAGGGCGCGATCCTGATCGACGGCGTGGATATCCGCGCAGTAACCCAGCACGACCTGCGCGACAGGATCGGCTACATCCCGCAACGCGGTGTGCTGTTCTCCGGCGACATCGAGAGCAACCTGCGCTACGCCGACGATGACGCTGACGAGACAACGCTGCACTGGGCGGCCGAGATCGCCCAGGCATCCGAGTTCATCGCCGCCAAACCGGAAGGTCTGGCCGCCGAGATCGCCCAGGGTGGCACGAACGTCTCCGGCGGGCAAAAGCAGCGCCTGTCGATTGCCCGCGCGCTGGTCAAAAAACCGCCGATCTACATCTTTGACGACAGCTTTTCCGCGCTGGACTTTAGGACCGACGCCGCGCTGCGTCGCGCGCTCAAACAGCACACCGGCGACAGCACACTGCTGATCGTCACCCAGCGCGTGTCCACGGTCAAAAACGCCGAACAGATCATCGTCCTCGAAGAGGGCGTCATGGTCGGCAAGGGCACACATCAGGAGCTAATGCAAACCTGTAAAACGTATCAGGAAATCGCGCTCTCGCAACTGAGCATGGAGGAACTGGCATGACAAACCAACCCACACCCACGCGCAGCACTCCGCCGAGCAGCCACCCTCCTATGCGCGGCGGCCCCGGACGCGGCCCCTTTGGCCCCGGCCCGGGGCGTGGCCCGATGGGTATGATGCGCGGCGAAAAGGCCCGCGATTTCAAGGGGACGATGCAGAAACTGCTCAGCTACCTGGGCAAATACAAACTCGCGCTCGTCATCGTCGCATTGATGGCTGTCGCCTCCACTGTGGCACACATCGCCGGCCCCAAAATCCTCGGCCGGGCCACCACGCGCCTGTTCGAGGGCGTGATGGCGCAAATCGCCGGCGTCGGCGGGATCGACTTTGACGCCATCGGGCGCATCCTGCTGACCGTGCTCGCCCTGTACCTGGCCTCCGCGCTGTTCGGCTACATCCAGGGCTGGATCATGGCCGACGTCTCGAACAACATCACCTACCGCTTTCGCAAAGAGATTGCCGCCAAGATCAACCGGCTGCCGCTCAAATATTTTGACGGCATTACCCACGGCGAAGTGCTCTCGCGCATCACCAACGACGTGGACACGGTTAACCAGACCCTCAGCCAGAGCATCACGCAGATCATCACCTCGACCGTGACCGTGATTGGCGTGTTGGTGATGATGATCTCGATCAGTTGGCTGATGACGCTCGTGTCGCTGCTGATGATCCCGCTGTCGCTGGCGGTGGTTGGGCTGATCGTCGGGCGCTCGCAGAAATTCTTCAAACAGCAGCAAGAATACCTGGGCCACGTCAACGGCCACGTGGAAGAGATGTACGGCGGACACGTGGTGATGAAGGCCTTTAACGGCGAGGCCAAAAGCATCGCCAAATTCGACGAATCCAACAACCCGCTTTACAACGCGGCCTGGAAATCGCAGTTCCTTTCCGGGTTGATGATGCCGTTGATGATGTTCATCGGCAACCTGGGCTACGTCGCCGTGGCCGTGCTCGGCGGCTGGCTGATCGTCCGCAACACCATCGCCATCGGCGACGTGCAGGCGTTCATCCAGTATGTGCGCTCGTTCACCCAGCCGATCACGCAGCTCGCCAACATCTCTAATGTGCTGCAACAGACCGCCGCCGCCGCCGAGCGCGTCTTTGAATTCCTGGCCGAAGCGGAGGAAACGCCGGACGTTGCCAATTCGGTCAAGCTGGAAAAAGTGCAAGGTCGCGTCGAATTCCGGGACGTGCACTTTGGCTACGACCCGAACAAAGTCATCATCAACGACTTTTGCGCCGATGCGCGCCCCGGCCAAAAGGTCGCCATCGTCGGGCCGACTGGCGCGGGCAAGACCACCATGGTCAAGCTGTTGATGCGCTTTTACGATGTGAACGACGGCGCGATCCTGGTGGACGAGCATGACATCCGCACGTTCACCCGCCACGACCTGCGCCGGATATTTGCGATGGTTTTGCAGGATACCTGGCTCTACAACGACACGATCATGGAAAACATCCGCTATGGCCGCTCGGATGCCACCGACGACGAGGTAGTCGCCGCAGCACAAACCGCGCACGTGGATCACTTTATCCATACGCTGCCCGATGGCTACGAGATGGTGCTGAACGAGGAAGCCAGCAACGTCTCGCAGGGGCAAAAGCAGTTATTGACGATTGCCCGCGCCATCCTGGCCGATCCCAGAATCCTCATCCTCGACGAGGCGACCAGCTCGGTGGACACGCGCACCGAAGTGCTCATCCAGCAAGCGATGGACCGGTTGATGCAAGGGCGCACCAGCTTTGTCATCGCCCACCGGCTCTCCACCATCCGCAACGCCGACCTGATTTTGGTGATGAACGAAGGCGACATCGTCGAGCAGGGCACGCATACCGAGTTGCTGGCGCGTGACAGCTTTTACGCAGAACTGTACAACAGCCAGTTTGAAGGGGCGACAAACTGAACAAGGATGTCTCAAGACCCCATCATTCAACGCCTGATCCGCTGGGGCCGGGAGCGGCCCGCCGTCCGCGCCATGTTTCTGACCGGCTCGCGCGCCCAACCGGATGCCCAACCAGACACCCTGTCCGATTACGACATCCTCCTGGTCGTCGAGGACATTCACCCTTTTTGGGCCGAACGCGGCTGGCTCGATGATTTCGGCCGGGTGTTGGTGGCCTACTGGGACCCCATCCACGCCGCGCCCGGCTATGACCTCGAACAGACAGGCAATGTCGTGACCTACCAGGACGGCCTCAAGGTCGATTTCATCCTCTGGCCGGTCGAACTGCTGCGCCAGATTGTCCGCTCGCCCACACTGCCGCCGGACCTCGACCTGGGCTATGTTGCTCTGCTCGACAAAGACGGCTTGAGCGAGGGCCTCGCTGCGCCCACCTATAGCGCCTATATCCTCACCCCGCCCACCGACAAAGCCTATCAAAAAGTGATCCAGGACTTTTTCAGCGACGTGCCCTATGTCGCCAAATGCCTGCACCGCGACGAGTTGCTGCCCGCCAAATGGTGCATGGACTGCGATATGAAACACACCTTTATGCTCCAGATGCTGGAATGGCGGGCCGGCCTCGACTGCAACTGGTCGAGGCCGGCCGGTTTCCTGGGCCGAGGCTTGAAGAAACGCCTGCCGCCCGAAATCTGGTCGAGGGTAGAAAACAGCTATGCCGGCGGCGGGATTGAGGAAAACTGGGATGCCCTCTTGGACACGCTGGCTCTCTTTCGCCGGGTCGCCGTCGAGGTGGGCGAACGGCTGGGCTTCAAGTATCCCATCGATATGGACCGGCAAATGGTTGACTATGCGCAGCAGGTCAGAAATATGTCCCCCGCTCAACCTTGATCGCCCTGGTTCGCTATTTGCATTCGACGGTCACTTGTGCTATCATCATAACTTGCCGACGATTATTGTTATGAAAGGACAGTACAATGTCACAATCATCTGCATCGACCACTCTTTCGGATTCAACAGGGCTGACCGTCGCTCAAGTCGCTGACTATCTGCACCTGCACCCGCTCACCGTGCGTCGGCTGCTCAAAGACGGCATCCTGCCCGCCAGCAAGGTCGGGCGGGAATGGCGGATCGAGCGCGCCGAGCTGGATCGCTGGATCAACGAACAAACGGAGCAAAATTTCAACTCACCGGAACGATGAACTGGCCCGCCTCTCCGCATGCGCCCGACACTTGAGAAATACAGGCGGCTTGAAGGAGCAGACAGTGGTCAACCATGCGATCCCGGCGATTGGCAAATCGATGCTCGAGCGCGACGGCCTGGCCGAAACCGTTGCCCCCTGGGAAGACGGCCAGCGCGTCGATAGCGGGCCGGGTGCTTTCGAATGGTGGTATTTTGACACCCACCTGGACGACGGTTCGACCGCAGTGATCGTCTTTATGACCAAATCGCTGCTCAACCGGCGCGCCCCACTCACACCGGGCGTCCAGATCACCATCACCCGCCCCGACGGAAGCAAGTTGAGCGTGTTTCCCCTCTACCCCGCCGCCGAATTTCAGGCCGCGCGCGACCGCTGCGACGTGCGCATCGGCCCCAATTGGGTGCGCGGCGCGCCCTATCGTGACGATCTGTACCGTCACGAACTGCACGCCGAGACAGACGGCTTGTGTATCGACCTGGTCTTGAGCGGGCAGGCGCCGGCCTGGCGACCGGGCGCGGGCAAGACCTATTACGCCGCCGACCTGTCGCGCTATTTCGCCTGGCTGCCGGCGATCCCCTTTGGCGCGGTCGCCGGCACGCTGGTCTACGACGGGCAAACGCGCGCGGTCAGCGGCAACGGCTATCACGACCACAACTGGGGCAACGTAGACCTGCACGCGGTCATGTCGCACTGGCTGTGGGGACGCGCACAGGTTGGGCCGTTCAGTACGATCTTTGTCGAGCAGGTGGCGACGCAGCGCTATGGGCGACAGCGACTGCCGGTGTTCCTGCTCGCACATCGAGAGCGCATCCTGACCGGCGACGGTCGCCCACTGCGCATGGAAACCGACGGCTGGCAGCAGCATCCGGGCGGGCGTTCGTATCCTACCCAGGTGGATTTCATCTGGGAGACAGACGAAGGACGGGTGCAGTTGGCGCTGCGCCGGCCGCGGCTAATCGAAGCGACCAGCCTGTTAAGCGCCTTACCCGGCTGGAAGCGCGGCCTGCTGCGCCTGTTTGCCAACCCCTATTACCTGCGCTTCCAGGCCGATCTCGAACTGCTCGTCGACCTGGATGGGGTGCAGGCCCAAGAGCACGGTTCCGCGCTGTACGAGATGATGCTCTTGCATTGAACCTCAGGCGGGATTTATCCAGCCTCAAGTTCCTTGATGATGTCCACTGCTTTCACCACCTCGCCATACGTCCCGTCCAGAGCCGCCAAAAACGCAGCCTGAACATCATCCGCATCCACAACCCGCTGATCGAACAACAGATTACGGGTGGCGCACGCATCTTCAGCAACCAGGCACTTGAAACCGTAATCTGCCGCCGCTCTTACCGTGGCATCGACGCACATGTGCGTCATCATACCGGCAACAACCAGCCGCTGAATCCCCTTTTGCTGTAACTGCGACAACAAATCTGTCTCCCGAAAACTGTTTGGAAAATGCTTTTGTATGATCGTCTCGCCGTCTGTTGGCCTGACACTGGGATGAATCTCGGCTCCCGCCGTGCCAGGCAGAAAAAAAGTGGCCCCTTTTTGAACTGAGAGATGTTGAATGTGTATCACCGGATAACCGTGTTCGCGAAAAAAAGCGAGCAACTGTCCGGCAACACACCCCGCTTGTTCGCTTGCTCTCAATTGCATTTTTCCGTTTGGAAAATAATCGTTCTGGATGTCCACCAGCAATAGACTCGTTGGTGCCATTGATCTTGCTCCTTTCCGGTTCGCTCTCAACAAAAATGGTTGTTGCCTTGGAATGATTCGCCTTCGCCGGCCTCAAACAAAACCCGCAGATTTCTGGCCAGGCCATCTGGCCATTGGTGCAAGCCCAACAGATCGGACT
>CAYRXM010000103.1:0-17735 GCA_964428175.1 uncultured Anaerolineae bacterium | reverse complement strand
GTCGATATGCTGATCTTACCTCATTTCTCAACAACACTCAAGAGGGGGACTACCCGCTTTTCACAAGATGGTCAAGAATTGGCCTCCGCAGGACAGAACACGGCAGCTACAGATAGAAAAATTGTAACGATATGGGATACCGAAACAGGCGAGTTGTCACGCACACACACCGTCCGTCGGGAACAGAGAGCAGGCGCTGTATTCTCGTCAAACCTGGCAATGATGGTTGATTGGGATCAAGAAGGTGAAATCTGGGTTTGGAATGTAGAGAATGGTCAAATATTGCATATACTGAAAGAACATACCCAGAACGTAATTTGTGCTTCTTTTTCACCGGACGATCATCTATTGGTCTCAGGAGCGGAGGATGAATCAACTCGGCTGTGGGACGTTCAGGGCGGCTCGTTGCTGCACACACTGGATATCTCTTCTTTGAATGTTGCTTTTTCGCCGGATGGCAAGTTTTTGTTTCTGCGCCTGCCCGACGGCACGGTGCGTCTGTGGGGCATTCCGCCATCCAGGTGAGCTGTTTTGTGCCAGGGATTTTGAGGCCCACAATCTCTAACAAAAATCTAATCTTATTCTAATGGGAATCTAATGCATCCCCCGTATGATTAGTACAATTGTTCTTTTCACCGGTTGAACCGCACACCCACCCTCATGCTTTTGGGTTAACCTGTTCATCAGCTTGTCTAAAAGGAGAAGAAATCCCCATGCGTTTATTAACCGATCAAATCAAGGCCCATTATTCAAGCATGCTGCCCGAAAATCTCGCCGCGCCGATGGCCCGGCTTGGACCCAAGTATGGCATCCGCGAGGTAGAGCGGCTGCAAGAAGAGCTTGTCCGCGACCGCGGGCGGGCCATCGAGGAGCGGATCCGGGAGCGACTGACGTTGCTCTCGCTGGCCCGGCTGGCCAGCGAGTCGCCGTTTGGCAACCTGCGCTCGGTGCGCCAGTTGGTGCGCACAAACCCGCGCACCGTGCTGCTGGCCGGGGCCGGCGCGGGCAAGACGACGGCCCTGCTCGACCTGGCCGTCCATTCGGACGCGGATGTGATCCTGGTCGATCTGGCCGATCTGGCCGCCGTCGAAGGCGGGCTGCCCGAATACCTGGCCGACCTGGCCCGAGACGAGTTCGCCCAAGAACTGCCGCCCGACTTGATCGCCGGAGCGCTCCGCTCGGGCAAGATGACGGTGTGCTTTGATGCCCTGGACGCCATCGTCGATGACCGGGAGCGCGGCAAGATGGTGAGCCGGCTCGAACTGTGGGCGCAGGAATACCCGCAGGCCCGTTTTGTGGTCACCTCGCGCACCGACGTCTATGCGCCCGAGTTGAACCCCGACCGCTTTAGCCACGTCGTACTGGCGGAGGGAGTCGGCGCGACGGAAGATCCGGCCCAGGCCTGGCGCGATGCGCTGGCCGCCTGGCAGGTCGATGGCCGCGAGGCCAAAGAGGTGTATTACACCGAGCGACAGCGGCTCTGGCAGCACCTGGCGCTGGCCATGCTCGAAAACCAGGCCCACGTCGTCGGCGAGGCGCAGGCCGTCGAGTGGCTGGCCGAGGCCGCCGAGCGAGACAGCGCGCTCAAGTTGAACAAGCGCCGCGCGCATCAGGCCGCCGAAGCCCTGATCCGGGGCAGCGTGCCGCAGCTCGATTTGCTGGTCAAGGCCGGAGGCGCTTTCGGGTTTGCCACCCGGCGTCTGCACGAGGCGCTCGCCGCCCGGGCAATTGTCGAGCGCGCGGCGGGCGGCGTCCAGGCGGTGTGGGCGCTGATCGAGCCGCAGCTGTGGTCGGTCGCCTGGCGCGAGCCGATTCTGCTGGCCCTGCGCGCATTGTCGACTGACCGGCCGGATGTGTGGGCCGGGTTGATTGGTCGCCTGCTTGACGCCGGCGGCGCGGATGCGCTGGAATCGACCCTGCACCGCCACCTGTTGCTGGCCGCACAGGCGCTCGCCGGGGGCGCGCCGGTCGCTCCGTCCGTTGGGGCGCGCGTGGCCGACGGGTTGATCGCCTGGTTGAACAATTCCCAGGCTGCCGGGCGGCGCGATGCGTTGAACGTGCTGTTTGAACTTGGCGGCGCGCCCGCCGTGGTCGAACGGGTTTTGTCGTTGGCCCAAAATGCTGAGGTCGATGAATGGACGCGGCAGGCGGTCGCGCAGTTGCTCGGCAAGATCGGTCTGACTCGCCTCGACGAAGCAGTGCAGGCCGCGCAGGCTATCGTCGAAAACAAGGATGCGTCCGAGTTGACCCGCAAGGCGGCGCTGCTCTCGCTGGGGGCACTGATCGGCACGTTGGATGCGGCCGATGGTCGCCGCGTTTCGATGCAAGAACAGCTTGTGGCCTGGATTCAAGGCGACGAACTGCCGATCGACGTGCGCGGTGTGGCCGTCGAAACGCTGGGCGGCCTGGCGATCCAGAGCGGGCAAACCGGGTTGAGCGAGCAATTCCTGGCCTGGATGCGCGCGCCCGAGGAGGCCAAGATCGCTTTTACGATCCAGATTTCGTCCGCGCGCGTGATGCGTGCCTGGCTCGACCGTACCCCGGACGACCGGGCGTTGATCGGAAAATTGACCGAGATCGTCGCCGATACCCACGTCGATGCCAGCGTGCGCATCGAGCTGGCCGAGGCGCTGGGGGGATACGGCCACGCCGCCGACGTGGTTTCGGCGCTGGTCGAGATTGCACTGAACACCAAGATGCGCTATGTCGATCAACGCGATGCTTTTGATGCGCTGCGACGGCTGGCCCATGCCACGCCAGAGGTGGTAGAGGCGTGCAAGCAGGCAGCGCAGAGCAGCGACCGCGCTTACAAGGACTTTGTGCGGCTGGCTGCGGCCTATGCCCTGTCGACGCTGGGCGAGCCGGCGCTGTCGATGCAGTTGGTGCTTGGCCTGGTTGCCGACAAGAGCATTTACCGCTCGACGCGGCACGATGCGTTTCGCATCGTCGGCGAGATGGGGGTGTCCGGCCTCCAGGCGCTCGACGAGGCAGCGGTCGCCATCTTGCGCATCTGGGCCAAAGAGGAAAATACCACCGAAGACGTCCGCGAGCGGGCCATCGAATCGCTGCACGTGCTCGGTGCCAACGAAGCGGGCTATGTGCAAGACCTGATCGCCGTGCTGCAGAACAAGCGCGAATATCGCCGCGTGCGGCAAAAAGCGGCCTGGGCGCTGGGACGGCTGCCGGAGCAGTGGGCCGAACCGGCCTGCGAGGGGCTGCGCACCGTGCTCTATGACCAGGAAGAAAAGAGCGACGTGTTCCGCGTCGAGATCGCCCGTTCGCTGCTGCGCTACGTCGAGGAAGAACCGGCCGAGGCCTACCTCAAGGCCGTCACCCAGGAATCGTACATGGCCCAGGCCCGCCACGATGCGGCGATGGTGCTGATCGAGTATGGGATGGCCGAGGATGCGGTCGAGCCGTTGCTGGAGCTGGCGACCGACGTCAAGATCGCCGACAATCTGCGCGAGACCGCGTCGATGGCGCTGGGTCGCTGTGCGCCGGGCCACCCGGAGGTCGTCGAAGGCTTGCAGCAGGTGTTGGGCGAAGAATCGCTCGAGCCGAACGCCCGCCGGGCGGCGTATGAGGCGCTCAAGGCACTGACGACGGCGTAGGTCGCTCGAAATTTTGCGCAAGAAACCAGGTTTTGGCGAGCAAGCTCGCTTGCAAAAACCTGGTTTCTTTTTTACGTCAAAGGAGCAGTCGATGCTGATCGCAATGGCCGGGCTGCCCGGCGCGGGCAAAAGCGCCCTCGCGCGCGAACTGGGCGCACGGCTGCCGGCGGTGATCCTGGACAAGGATCGCATTCGCGCGGCGCTGTTCGCACCCGATGCGGTCGAGTATTCGACCGAACAGGACGATTTTTGCATGGCGGTGATGCTCCAGGCCGCGGCCTACCTGTTCGAGCGGGACCGCGGGCGACACGTCATCCTCGATGGGCGCACGTTTGGGCGGCGTTACCAGGTGGAGCGGGTGCGCGCGTTTGCGCTGGAACAGGGGGTGTCGCTGCGGCTGATCGAGTGCGTGTGCGCCGACGAGGTGGTGCGCGAGCGGCTGGCGCGCGACGTGGCCGAAGGGCGGCATGTGGCCCAAAATCGCACCTTCGACCTTTATCAGCAGGTCAAGGCGCGTTTCGAGCCGATTGAGGGGGAAAAATGCACCCTCGATCTGGGGCGCGATCTGGCGCTGTGTGCGGCGGAGGCACTGGCGTACCTCGACGGCTGACGACTGAATCAAACTACTTTGCTGTCATGCCCGAATGTTTCCCCGCCTACGCGAGGACAAGTTTATCGGGTATCCATTAGGTGTGAGCATGTGGATTCCCGCTTGAAGCGTGCGGGAATGACGCTGAACAAGCGTTGGGCCGAGTCGTCACTTTAGCATAACTGGTTGCAGCACCCCGATGTCCAGCGGTGATCGAGCCGGCCTAGCAGTTCTGTCGCTTCGACCGGGCCGGCGGCGCCCGGCTCGTATAGCACAGGGGGCAGATCGAGTCTCGCCAGCGCGTCGATCAGCCGCCAGGCGTGCTCGATCTCGTCGCTGCGGCTAAAGAGCGAGGCGTCACCTTGCAGCGCGTCGAGCAGCAGCCGCTCGTAGGCGTCGGGGAGCAGGCTTTCGTCGTAATGAAACTCCATGTCCTGGGGCGAGGTGCGCATGCCCGCGCCGGGTTCTTTGGTTTCAAAGCGCAGGTGCATCCCTTCGTTGGGTTGGATGCACAGCGAGAGGCTGTTGGGTGAAGGTTCGGCGTGCGGCGCAAAGAGATGGTGCGGCACGCGCTTGAACTGCAGGGTGATTTCGGTGGCCTTGGCGCTCAGCGCCTTGCCCGAGCGCAGGTACAAGGGCACGCCTTGCCAGCGCCAGTTGTCGACAAAGAGGCGCACGGCGGCATAGGTGGGCGTCTGCGACCCCGGCGCGACGCCTTTTTCCTTGCGGTATCCCCGGTATTGCCCCAGCACTAGGTCGCGCTCGCCGACGGGATGGATGGCCTGGAGCACCTTGACCTTTTCGTCGCGCAAAAAGCGGGCGTTGAACGCGGCGGGCGGCTCCATCGCGGTGAGGGTCAGCAGTTGCAGCATGTGGTTCTGGAACATGTCGCGCAGCACGCCGGCCCGGTCATAATACCCGGCGCGGCGCCCGACGCCCACATCTTCGGCCATGCTGATCTGGATGTTGCTCACGTAATTGCGGTTCCACAGCGGCTCGAAAATGGCGTTGGCAAAACGAAAGGCGATGATGTTTTGCACCGTTTCTTTGCCCAAATAGTGGTCGATGCGATAGACCTGTTCTTCCTGAAAGACGGCGTGAACCTGCTCGTTCAACCGCTGCGCGCTGTCGAGGTCATACCCGAACGGCTTTTCAATGATGATCCGTCGCCAGCCGGACAGTGAGCGGTTCAGTCCGGCCTGCCCTAACTGCGCGACGATGAGCGGGTAGAGTGCTGGCGGCGTAGACAGGTAAAAGAGCGCATTGTCGATGCCCTCGTCGCTCAGTGCGCGCAGGCGCGCCGCCAGTGCGTGGTAGGTGACCGGGTCGTCGTAATCGCCGCGCAGGTAGCTGAACTGCGGGGCGAACCCTGCCCACAACCTGCACGCTTGCGGCGTCAGCCGTGCATAGGCGTCGATCCCCTCGTACAGGCGGTCGCGAAAGGCCTCGTCCGACAGATCGCTGCGCGCCACACCGATTACCCGCAGCGGACCGGGCAGCAGCCCTTCGCAGCCCAGGCTGTGCAGTGCCGGCACCAGCTTGCGCTGGGTCAGGTCGCCGGACGCGCCAAAAATGACGATTGCGGTGGGGGAGACCTGTGCGGTCAGGGGGGACATGGGTTTACTCCTTGGTCAATGCTCAGTCTGCCTCGCATTTTGACAGGATTGACAAGATTTACAGGATGAGACCCGTTACATTTCCTATTCATCCTGTCAAAAGACACCTGGATTGTACCACACTTTGGGCGATTGATAAAGAGTGTGCTCGGTGTTCGCTTATTTTCTGGCGAGTTTCTGAGATTGTTATTCCGAAACGCCCCCACCCCGACCCTCCCCCGCTTTGCAGGGGAGGGAGCGTGTTCTTCCCCCCCCGCAAAGCGGGGGGGATTGAGGGGGCGTATAAAGCAGTGGCATGTGACGTCTAAAATGTGTTGTTATAATACATAAATATTTTCTATATATCGATCATAATGAGCGAACTGAAAGAGTGTGTGCTTGCATTGTGTGCAGACCATGCTAAAATAGCGGCTCGGTGAATTATTGTCGAGATGTCCTGTCCCTACCAGCTTGGGGAAATAGGAGTCGCTATGAAACGCTCCGCGATCAACCTCATTATGCGCGACGCCGACCGGTTCATCCGCACGCGCGGCTTTTACCTGCCCCCGTTTGCCTACTGGTCGCCCGCCGACTGGCGCGGCAAGGGGCCGGAGGTGAGCGAAATTGTCGAAAACGGCCTGGGTTGGGACATCACCGACTTTGGCCTGGGCGACTATGACCGGGTCGGCCTCTTTTTGTTCACCATCCGCAACGGCAGCCCGGCCAATCTCCAGTCGATGCAGGGCAAGATTTACGCCGAAAAACTGCTCGTCGTTGGCATCGATCAGGTCACGCCGATGCACTTTCACTGGAGCAAGGCCGAAGACATCATTAATCGCGGCGGCGGGCGGCTGCTGGTCCAGCTCTACAACTCGACGCCCGACGACGAACTGGACGACAGCCCGGTGACGGTGAGCATGGACGGCGTGCGCTATACAGTGCCGGCCGGCGGCACGGTCGAGCTCAAACCGGGCGAGAGCATCACCCTGCCGCAGCGGCTCTATCACAAATTCTGGGGCGCGGACGAGCGCGTCCTGATCGGCGAGGTGTCGGTGGTCAACGACGACCTGCGCGACAACCGCTTTTACGAGCCCGGGCGGGGCCGCTTTCCCGAGATCGATGAGGACGAGCCGCCGCTGTATTTGCTGATCCAGGATTATCCCGGATATTATCGGTATGGAAAAACCATTTTCTGATCGAGGTCACACATGAACCAATCACAAATTGCAATGTTGTTGGAGACACCGCAAAACCCGGACGAGCGCGCGCTGGCCGCCCGTCACACGCCGATCATCCTGTTTGACCGCCGCGAGCCGTTTCTGCCGCTCGCCGCCGGGTACACCCTGTTTCATCAAAGCGGGCCGTCGCCCTCGTTCCGGCAGGGCTACCGGGTTCGGCTCGACCCTCCGGCCGTGCTGGCCATCGAATACGCGATCTGGTGGGACTGGGACATCGGCCACCTGTACGAACTGGAGCACGTCTGGGTGTGGATCGACGCCGCGGGCGAGGTGGTCCAGGTCCGCGCGAGCTGGCACGGCGACGAGCACGATATGCGCTACGAGGGACGGCTGCGCGTCGAGGGCATGCATCCGCTGGTGTACAGCGAGCCGGGCAAGCACGCTTTTGCGCCGTCACCGGACTGGTTCAAAAAGCGCGCCGCCGAATTCAAGCGCCCGGAGACCTCGAACTCTGCGAGTTCGACGGCGCTGACCGGCGCGAGCGGCGTGCTGGCCACCGAGTATATTCGAGATGTTGTGCACAAGACGCCGTTCAATGACCTGCTGGTGCGCAGCTACCTGGCGCAGCAGGCCTTTGAGCCGGCTTGGGATTTTTCAAACCGCTTTGCGTTTGCTCCCGAGATGCTGGTGCCCTGGCCGGCGCTGCGGGCGTGGATGCCGGGGCGCGTGCAGGGTTGGCTGGATCGGCTGGCGCGCGATATTCCGCCCGATCGCTACCGCTTTTGGCGCATCGGGCATCGCGGCGCGCGGGCCTATGCGCCCGACAACACGCTGGTCAGCTTTCGCCGCGCCGCCGCGTTAGGCGCAGACATGGTCGAATTGGATGTGCAGCGCACCGCCGACGGGCAGCTTGCCGTGATCCACGACGATCACCTGGTCGATGATGGGCGCGTCTTGTGGGTGCGGCGCAGCTCGCTGGAGGCGCTGCAAGCGGTCGATCTCGGCGGCGGCGAGCGTGTGCCCACGCTGCAAGCGGCGCTCGATCTCTGTCAGGCCGAAAACATTGGTGCCTATGTCGAGATCAAGGACGGCGGCGTCATCCCGGCGCTGATCGAGTTGATCAAGACGCACGATCACGCCGGGTACTGTCTGTTCGGTTCCTTCCGCCCGGACTGGATCGCCGAACTCAAGGCCTGCGTGCCGCAGGTGGGCACGTCGATCCTGTTTGGTTCGCCCCATGTCGATCCGGTGGCGCTGGCTCAGTCGGTGGGGGCCAATTACGTCCATCCCTGCTGGGAGCGGTTCGATCACCCCGCGTCGCTGCTCACGCCAGAGTGGATGGCCCGCGTTCGCGAGGCCGGGTTGGGCGTGATCTGCTGGCACGAAGAGCGCCCGGGCGAGATCGCCGCGCTGCGACAGGTCGGTGTGGATGGCATGTGCAGCGATGCGCCGGAACTGCTTTTGCCGGAAGGCGGCCTGGAAAATAGCCACCCTTACTCTTCGATCACCGGTAGGGATGTATAATTATGAAATTTAAGTATATTTCGTACTTGATACTGCTAGAGGTGCTTATGGCTGCCTGTTCTGTTTCCCCCACACCGGAGCCGACACCGACGCCCGAGCCGACGTCTACACCGACATCGATGCCTGCATCGACGCCCACACCCACGCCCACCCCTACGCTGTATGCGGCGAGCGATTGGCGGCTGGTCTGGGCCGACGAATTCGACTATAGCGGCCTGCCCGATCCGGACAGGTGGGACTATGAGGTCGGCTATATTCGCAACGACGAGCGGCAGTATTATACCCTGCGCCGCCCGGAAAACGCCCGCGTCGAGGAAGGGGTGCTGATCCTCGAAGCGCGCCGCGAGCCGTTCGAGGGCTATGACTATACTTCGGCCAGCCTGATCACCCGCGGCCGCGCCGAGTGGACCTATGGGCGCATCGAGGTGCGGGCCAAATTGCCCACCGGCAAGGGCATGTGGCCGGCGATCTGGACGCTGGGCGCCAACATCGGCGCGGTGGGCTGGCCGGCCTGCGGCGAGATCGACATCATGGAAAACGTCGGTTTTGATCCCGACCGCGTACACGGCAACATTCACACCACGGCCTACAACCACGTCAAAAAGACCGGCAAAGGGTCCAGCCTGATCGTGTCCAAACCCTACGAGGAATTTCACGTCTATGCCGTCGAGTGGTTTCCCGACCGCATCGATTTCTGGGTCGACGAGCGGAACTATTTCACCTTTAAAAACCAGGGTCGCGGCGTCGATGTCTGGCCCTACGACCGCCCGCAGTACCTCATCCTCAACATTGCCATCGGCGGAAGCTGGGGTGGGCAGCAGGGCATCGACGACACCGTTTTCCCGCAGCAAATGCAGATCGATTACGTGCGCGTCTACGAGGCGGTGTACTGACCACAGCCGGCTGACCGCCGATCCACCGGGAGCGGTCTGCCGCCGGCGGTCAGCGGTCGATTTGCTTTGAAAGGAAATGGCGTTTTATGTCGGATTACCAGGCCATCGTCGCCGGGCACCTTTGCCTGGACATCATCCCCGATTTGAGTGGGGTGGCCGAAGGCCAATTCTTTCAAGCGTTTCGCCCCAGCCAACTGATCCAGATCGGCGCGGCGACCATTTCGACCGGCGGCGCGGTGTCGAACACCGGCCTGGCCTTGAACAAGCTGGGCGTCAAGACCCGGCTGGTTGCCAAGATCGGCGATGACCTGTTCGGGCAGTCGGTGCGGCAAGTGATCTGCGCCTTTGGCTCATGTCTCGGCGATGGTTTGATCGTTGACCGGTCATCCGACACGTCCTACACGCTGATCGTCAGCCCGCCCGGCATCGACCGTATGTTTTTGCACTGCGTGGGGGCCAACTGCACGTTTGTCGCCGAGGATATCGACTGGTCGTCGGCGCCCGGCGCGCGCCTGTTTCATCTCGGCTACCCGCCGGTGCTGCCCAGAATGATTGCCGGCGGCGGGGACGAGCTTGCATATGTTTATTCTCAGGCTAAACAGCACGGTCTGACCACCTCGCTCGATACGAGCCTGCCCGACCCGGCTTCCGAGGCGGGGCGCATTCCCTGGCCGGATGTTCTGGCGCGCACGCTGCACCTTGTCGACGTGTTTTTGCCCAGCATCGAAGAAATCTTGTTCATGCTGCATCGCCCCACCTATGACGAATTAAAGCGGCAGGCCGGCGGCGGCGATATTTTGCCGCTGATCACGCCCGACCTGCTTGACGAGGTCAGCGCCCACTTGCTCCGACTGGGTTGCAAGATTGTCGGCTTGAAGCTCGGCGCGCGCGGTTTTTACCTGCGCACTGCTGCGGCCAGCCGGATCGCCGGGCTGGGCCGCGCCGCCCCGTCCGATCCCGCACGCTGGGCCGACCGAACGCTGTGGTCGCCCTGCTACCGGGCCAACCTGGTCGGCACTACCGGCGCCGGTGACGCGGCTATCGCCGGGTTTCTGGCCGCCCTGCTGCGCGGGCTGGGGCCGGAAGAAGCGGTCAACGCGGCGGTGGCGGTGGGCGCGTGCAATGTCGAGGCGGCCGACGCACTCAGCGGGCTGCGCACCTGGGATGAAACCATGGGGCGCATCGCCGGCGGCTGGCCCAAGCACGAGATGCACATCGACGCGCCGGGGTGGAGATTTGACGAGACCAGCCAGGTGTGGGAAAAGACGAATGCGTAATGCGTATTCCGTATTGAGAATTTTCAATGATTTACACCGTCAGCCTCAACCCCTCGCTCGATAAAACGCTCAGCGTGCCTGCGCTGCGCCTGGGCGAATTGAACCGCGCGCGGGTGCTGCGCCTCGACCTGGCCGGCAAAGGCATGAACGTCTCTCGCGCGCTGCGCGCGCTGGGCATCGACAGCACCATCGTCGGCTTGATCGGCGGCGCGACCGGCCAGACCTTGCGGCGCGGCCTGGTCGAGGCCGGGTTTGCGGTGCGTTTCGTCGAGGTCGAGGGCGAATCGCGGCAAAACGTCACTCTGCTCGACGAATCGAGCGGCCAATACACCAAGATCAACGAGCCGGGCGCGCCGGTCGACGCGGCGCACGTCGCGGCGATGCTGGCCCTGGTCGAAGGGCTGGCGCAGCCCGGCGATCGGTGGGCCTTTTGCGGCAGCCTGCCGCCCGGTGCGCCGCCCGATCTGTACGCGCAGTTGATCCGCCTGGTGCAGGAGCGAGGCGGGCGGGCCTTTCTCGACAGCAGCGGCGCGGCGCTGCGCGAGGGCATTCGGGCATTGCCTTTTTGCGTCAAGCCAAACGATGAGGAAGCCGCCGACCTGCTCGGGTTTTCGCTGGACGATGAGCCGGCCTGCCGCGATGCGGTGCGACAGTTTATGGAGCAAGGCATTGCCCTGGTTGCGCTTACGCGCGGAAGCGAGGGGATGATCCTGGGCCTGCAAGGCGAGATCGTTACTGCCAAACCGCCGCCGGTACCGGCGCGAAGCCCGATCGGCGCGGGCGACGCGACGCTGGCCGGGTTGATCTGGGCGGTGAGCGAGGGCTGCGACGCTCGCGAGATGGCGCGGCGGGCGGCTGCTTGCGGCGCGGCGGCGGCGATGCAGGAAGGCGCCGGGGTCGGCGATGGGGCGCTGGTGCAGCGATTGTTGGAGCAGGTTTTGATCGCCTGATGGTCTTGGAGGAGTGCCGCACGTCCACGTGCGGCGTGGTCTGGCATGTGGGCGTGCCAGACTCCTCTTGGAAAAATATGATGGAGGGGGAAAATGCCTTTGCAGCACATTGACGCGGCCTTGCAGCACGTCGAAAACCGCTACGATTCCGATCCGGGCTATGAATGGGAGCGGCTTAGCCGTCACCGCACCGAACTGGCCCTTACCTTGCGCGCCCTTGATGAGCGCCTGCCGCCGCCGCCGGCGCGGGTCTTGGACTGCGGCGGCGGGCCGGGCCGCTATGCCATCGATTTGGCCCGCCGCGGCTACCGGGTGACGTTGTTCGATCTGTCACAGGGCAACCTGACCCTGGCACGCGACAAGGCCGTCGAGGCCGAAGTGGTGCTCAATGCCTTTGAACATGGCACGGCGACCGACCTGTCGCGATTTGGCGATGGTTCTTTCGATGTGGTTCTGCTGATGGGACCATTGTATCACTTGTTGGAAGAAGCAGATCGAAGGCAAGCCCTGGTCGAGGCGGCGCGCGTGCTCAAACCGGGCGGGCAGCTCTGGACGGCCTATATCACCCGCTATGCGACGATGCGTTACGCCGCTGCGCGCGAGGTTTCCTGGATACTCGAATGGCCTCAAGAGGCCGAGCAGGTTTTGGCAACAGGCGTTCTGCCACCCAGAGGCGAAGATTCTTTTGTGGCCTATTTCGCCCATCCTGCCGAGGTGACACCGCTTTTGCGCGGCGCCGGCCTGGACATGGTCGAAATCTGGGGCGTCGAGGGGCTGGTCAGTATGATCGAGGAGGGCGTCAACGCGCTGGAAGGTGCAGATTGGGCGCGCTGGCTCGACCTCAACTATCGCGTCTCCACCGATCCCTGTTTGTTTGGCGGCGTCGAACATTTGCTGACCCTGGCGGTCAAGCCGCGCTGGCGGGCGGTGCTGCGCGAGATCGTGACCCAACTCGATGCTCACAGCGTCGCCTACAAGGTGGTCGGCGGCACGTCGATGGCCCTGCACGGCGTGCCGGTTGCGGTCAGCGACATTGACCTGGAGATGACCCCGCAAGATACCTATCGCTTTCAGGCGTTGTTTGAGGACAGCGTGATCAAACCGGTCGAGTTTTGCCACGACGACGTGTATCGCTCGCATTTTGGCCGTTTCAACTTTGATGGCGTGTGGGTCGAGGTCATGGGCGACCTGCATCGCCGCGAAGGGGAAGCCTGGCTGCCGTCGATGAACCAGACCGAAACCGAGGTCGAATTTGAAGGCGTGCGCGTGCGCGTGCCCTGGTTGGAAGAGGAGACACTGGCCTGCATCCGGCGCGGCCGGCTGGAACGGGCAGCACTGTGTTTGCCGCATTGCGATCCGGGCCGCTTGCGCGCGCTGATCCGTGGCGAGCAGCCGACGGGGGTGATATGATTGAGCGGGCGCACGAACTGTGTGCGTTCGCCCGCGCCGTCGCTGCCGTGCACGAGGCGCAGCAGGCCGAAATGACCGTCGATGGCTGCCGCGTGCGCCGCATTGCCGGCGGCAACAACAATGCGCTTTATCGCGTCGACGTGGATGGCGAGTCCCTGGCCTGCAAGCTTTGCGTCGACGATGGGCGGCGGCGCGCCGAGCGCGAGTATGCCAGCATGGACTTGCTGTGGCAGGCCGGCCTCGACGTCGCGCCGGAGCCGCTGGCGCTCGACACGAGCCGCGTGCTGCTGCCTTTTCCGGTCGTCGTCTATCGCTGGCTGGCGGGCCAACCTCTAGCCGCGCCGCTGCAAGCGGCACAGCTAGAGGCGCTGCTTGAGACGCTTCAGTACATGCACGATCTGTCGCCGTCGGGTGCGCCGCAAGGCTGCGTTTCCGACGCCCACTTTCACTGGTTTGCCTACGCTCCTTACCTCGACGAACTGGATCAGTTTCTCGATCTTTATGGCCCCTGGCTGGCTTCGCTTGGAATGTCAGACCTGGGCGGAGGTCTGATGGGACAGGCCTTGCTGGATCGCATGCGCCGGCTGGTGGATGGTTGCGCCGGGATGTTTGCCAAAACGGACGTCGATCCGGGGCGAGAGTGCGTGGCGTTGGGGCTATGCCGCGTCGATGCCAACCTGGCCAACACGGTGTGGGGATCGGATGGCCGGGTGCGCTGGGTCGATTGGGAGTTTTCCGGCTGGGGCGACCTGGCCTTTGACCTGGCCGACCTGCGCTGGCATGCGGCCTGGGAGGGCGTGTCCGAGGCCGAGCACGCCTGGTTTCGCCGGCACTATCGCCGTCCGGCGGACGATCCCGCCTTTGACGCGCGCCTGGCGCTGTGGGATCGCTTGATTTCGACGCGCTGGCCGCTGCTCGTCTTGCGCGCGCTGTGGAGCGAGTTCAACGGGCCGGACCGCCAGCGGCTTTCGCGGGTCCAATGGTCGGTGGATGAACTGTGGGCGCGGATGGTGCGCCTGCTCGAACGTGCAGAACAGGTTGCCGGTGGGGAGGATGGATGAAACAATTCGCTGTTTTGCAGCTTTCCGGGTGCGCGGGCTGCGAGGTGTCGCTGCTCAACGCCGAAGCCTGGGTCGAGCGGTACGAGTTGGTCTATATGCCGCTGGTCGTCTCGGCCTACGACGTGCCCCAGGTCGATGTCCTGCTGGTCAGCGGCGGCGTGCGCACCGACGAGGACCTGTACAACCTGCGCCGCGCCGTGCGCCGGGCGGGCCAGGTCGTCGCCGTGGGGACGTGTGCCATTTCGGGCGGCGTCGCCAACCTGGGCGACCGCGACGAAGTGCGCGCGCTCTTTTTAGCGCAGGCCGAGCGGCATCACCTGCCACGCTTGCTGCCCCGTTCACGCCCCGTCGACACGGCAGTGGAGGTCGATCTCTACCTGCCCGGCTGTCCACCGACGCCGGAGCTGTTCATGGCTGTGCTTTCGGATCCGTCCTCATTTCAGGCCTCGCGCACGGTCTGCCAGGAGTGTGGACGGCGCAAGCTGCGCGATATGCGTCCCCAACACCTGCTCGGTTTTCAGCAAGGCGAGGTGCTGCCCGACATCTGCCTGGTCAACCAGGGCTATCTCTGTGTGGGCACGTCGACGCGGGGCGGCTGCCGCGCGCCCTGCACCCGCGCCGGGCATCCCTGTGTGGGCTGCCGTGGACCGTCGAATGTGTTCATCGAAAAAGAGTCGACGCAATGGCTGGCGAGCATCCAAAAAGTCTTTGCTTCGATGACCGACATTCCCACGGACGAGCTCGATCGCGCGCTGCGCTCGCCCCAGTTGGCCCTCTTTTTGTTCCAGTTTTCCGATTATGCTGGCGGCCAGCGCTCGCCGCGCGTCAAAGAAAAGGTATTTTAGGGATGGCGGCCTAGATTTGTCATGCCCGAATGGCCTTATCGGGCATCCACAGGCAATGAAGAATGGATTCCCGCCCAAAACATGCGGGAATGACCACAAGCGCGCACCACACATGCCATTCCCGCGCAAGCGGGAATCCATATGTCAGATGAGGATGTTTTATGACAACCCTAACTTTTCCCCTCAGCCGCATCGAAGGGCATGCGCAGGTGGTGATCGAGGTGCGCGGCGGGCAGGTGGTCTCGGCGCGCTTTCAATCCACTGAGTTTCGCGGCTTTGAATATTTTGTGCAGGGTGCGCCCGCCGAGCAGATGCCGGTGATCGTGCCGCGTGTGTGCGGCGTTTGCTCGACTGCGCACCACGTCGCCTCGGTCAAGACGCTGGAGGATGCCTATGGCGTGACTCCGCCGCCGCTGGCCCTGAAGATCCGCGAACTGCTGCTGCTGGGACAGATTGTTCAAAACCAGGCCACATCGTTGTTCATCTTTACGCTGCCCGATCGACTGGATGTGGACAGCCTGTTCGAGTTGGTCACGGATCGGGATGATGAACGCGCCCGCGACAGCGGGCGACTTGATCGCCTGGCGACGCGCGCGCTTCAGGTGCGCAAGGCCGGCACCGATCTGATCGCGTTGGCCGGCGGGCAGTTCATCCACCCGGTCAAGGCAGTGGTTGGCGGAGTGACGAGCGGCATTTCTGCCCCGGCCGCTGAGGCGATGCGCGCCGAGATACAAGTGGCGTTGCCCTTTGCCTGCGAGTTGTTTGACGAGTATTGGGTGGCGTCGCTGGCCTTGAGCGCGCGGCTGGGCACCTGGGGCGACGACGCGCCGGCCTGCTATATCACCGCGGTGGGCGAGCGTTGCCCCAATTACTATGGCGATGTTTTACGGGTGATGGGACTCGACGGCGAGATGGTCGACCGCTTTGCGGCGCGCGAATTCCGCGAGCACCTGGTTTACAAGGAAACCGAGTACAGCTACGCCGGGCAGACCAGTTATCTCGGCGAGGTGCTGCGTGCCAACAGCCTGGCGCGGATCAACATGGCTCGCTCGATGGGCACGCCGCTGGCCGATCGCTACCTGGCCCAGTTCAGGACGGCGTTCGGGCAGCCCGCACATGCGATTTTGCTGTTCGACCTGGCACGAGGGATCGAGCTGGTCTATGCGCTGGAACGAGCGCTGGAGATTTTGGCCGCGCCGCTGGACGATGAGGACACCGACGTGCCCTACACGCCGCGCGACGGTGACGGTTATGGCCTGGTCGAAGCGCCACGCGGGCCGTTGATCCACCACTATGCCATTCGCGGCGGGCTAATTGAACGCGCCGAGTTGATCATCCCCACCGTCCACAACATGCGCGCCATCGAGCGGGCGCTGCACGTCGCGGCAGAGCGCTACATCAAGGAGGGACAGGTCAACCTGGAACTGGAGCGCGCGGTGGGGCGAGTGGTACGGGCGTTCGATCCGTGCATTGCCTGCGCGACGCATTAGTTATCCAAATATCAAGTTCACTGAAAAAATGTGTTTGCACTGCTGTTGCAGAGGAGATTATGTGGAGCGGATTGTAGACGAGCAAGGCCAGGTTGTGCGATCGCCTGCGACATTCTCTGTACTTTGTCAGTATATTGAGCGATATCTAGGCTCTCTGGTTGACAAAATCACTTTCGATGAGCAGGAGTGGAGTGCCAGTAGTGGAGTACATGTGGTTGGAACGTGGCGGGCGACACAGACGCCAGTCCTCATCAAACTTGGCATGAATATGAACCAATTCTATTGGACACAGCAGATGGCTGTTATCGCGCCCGATCTCGTTCCTACTCTGTATGCATCTGGTGAGCACCTTGGCGAGCTGCGAGTTCGCTGGGCTGTAATGGAGCGCATTGCTTTTGGCCCTCTTGGCCCAGAGTGGAATGGCAATGAATTCGAGATGGTGTTGGATGCTGCGGTCCGGTTTCAACGTGCAGCGCGACATGTTGAGCCTCTCCATACTATGCGTATGGATGCGGCACTACTACGTCATCGGCTGCAAGTGGGCGTTGACGCGATGCCGCCTGGCCCGGTGGCGCTCGTGATGGATCGGCTGGAAGCAGATTGGGAGTGGATTGCTTCTGTCTGCGCGTTTGAGGCGTGTCACGCTGATGTCCATATGTGCAACGCACTCACGCGAACGCCGCCACCACAACCGAGTGATGTATTGTTGATCGATTGCCAGCCCCTTGTTCAGCCGTGGGCCTTTGACGCAGCGAGGCTGCAAGTTCTGAACTCAATCGATCGAAATCGGGTGGGCTATCGCGCACTGGTCTTCAAAATGGCACGCATCCGCTCGATCTATGGATTGTCGTCATGCGCGGGACGCGATTTGGCCAAGGTGGCCCGTCTGGCGCTGGGTTGGTTCGCCATCCGTTTATGGGGGTTAACGCCAGACCGGCATACGATCGCGGATTACCGCGCGGAAACCGAGCGATACATCGCTGCCTGCGCGACGCATTAGGTAGAGTTCGTTCTATGGAAAAACGTGCTAGAGCAAAAATCAAATGGCTATCGCCGGAAGAGGGTGGTCGCAAAAAGCCGCCTATTGGGCCAAAAGGGACTCGATATTCTACTGTCTCACACTTTGAGAACGATCATATCTTTTGGCCCGAGTCCGTATGGAGCTTGGTTATAGAGTTCGATGAACCATCTACCGGTCAATTGGAAATGATGGTCAACGTTTGGTTTTTGTTTCCTGAAGCGCCTCATGAATTTTTGTTCAAAGGAAAAGATCGGAAGAGCGTCGTGTAGGGAAAGAGTGTAGGATAGGGTG
>CAYRXM010000102.1:0-17836 GCA_964428175.1 uncultured Anaerolineae bacterium | reverse complement strand
GCTTGGCAACAATGATCTTGGAAAATCGGTTCTCCCCAAGATTTTGAGAAGATACCTCAGTTTATTGTTAATATTAGTTCTCTGACTCGATTGATCGAATAGTTTTGTTCAAAGGAGATCTAGATGAAGCTGATCATCCCGTTGGCGGGCTTTGGCTCGCGCATGCGCCCGCACACCTGGACCAAACCCAAGCCGCTGATCAACGTCGCCGGCAAGCCCTTTTTGGGGCACTTGCTGGACAAGTTTATGCCCTACGACATCGACGAGTTGATCGTCATTTACGGCTGGCTTGGCGAGCAGATCATCGAGTACGTGGAAAAGCATTACGCGCATTTGAATCCCAAGTTCGTCGAGCAAAAGGAACTAAAAGGCCAATCGCACGCCTTGTGGCTGGCCCGCGAGTATTTGCAGGGCGACGGCATCATTATTTTTGTCGATACGTTCTTTGACATGGATATGTCCATCCTGTCCAACCCGCCGGGTGATGGCATCGCCTTTATCAAAGAGGTCGATGACCCACGCCGTTTTGGCGTGGTCGAACTGGACCAGGCCGGCCATGTGGCCCGTTTTATCGAGAAACCCACCGCGATCGACAACAAAAAGGTGGTGATCGGTTTTTACTGGGTGCGCGATCTGGCCTGGATGATCCGCATGGTTGAGCAGCAGATGGCTTCGGGGGCGATGTTCAAGGGCGAGTTTTTCCTGACCCACACGTTTCAGATGATGGTCGAGCAGGGGGCCAGGTTTGTGCCCTATAGCGTCGATGTGTGGCAGGATACCGGCAAGCCGGAGACGACGCTGCAAACCAACCGCTACCTGCTCGATCACGGTTTCGACAACAGCGCCGGCGTCGAGGCCCAATCAAGCGTGATCATCCCGCCGGTGTACGTCGCGCCGGATGCCCAAATCGAAAATGCGGTGCTGGGACCGTATGCCAACGTTTGCCCCGGTGCAGTGATCCGCAATGCCATCGTGCGCAACAGCCTGATCGATGCCCAATCGACGGTGGAAGACATTTTCCTGGAAGGCTCGCTGATCGGCGAGCATGCCCACGTGCGCGGGCAGGCCTCGCGCCTGAACGTCGGCGACGCGGCGACGGTGGGGTTTGAGTATGTTGCGGATGGGGCGTTTGCGTGCAAATAGGTCAACCTGTCATTTCGATTCGAATCGGACCACAGACGGCTGACCGCAGACCGCTGGTGTTGTTTGTGCGCGGTCGGCGGCCGGTTGTCGGCAGTCGAAATTCATAAAGGCAATCAAAATTTGAGAAAGAATGACGATGCATTTCGATCCCAAAGCGCACCCGCATCGACGCTATAACCCGCTCACCGGCGACTGGATTCTGGTCTCGCCGCAGCGCACCAAACGGCCCTGGCAGGGACAGGTGGAAAAGCGCCCGCCGGAGCAGCGCCCGGCTTATGATCCGGGGTGCTATCTCTGCCCCGGCAACGCGCGCGCCGGGGGAGCCGTAAATCCAGCCTACAGCGAAACCTTTGTCTTTGATAACGATTTTGCCGCCCTGCTGCCCGATTCGCCGTCGCTGCTGGCGGATGGAGATCCGCTGTTCACCTGTCAGGCGGTCAAGGGGCTTTGCCGCGTGCTGTGCTTTTCACCGCGCCACGACCTGTCGCTGGCCGAGATGGACGCGCCATCAATCCGCCGGGTGATCGATCTATGGGCCGGGCAGATCGAGGAATTGGGGCAAACCTATCGCTGGGTGCAGGTTTTCGAGAACAAGGGCGAAATGATGGGCTGCTCGAACCCGCACCCGCACGGCCAACTCTGGGCCGGCGACGCGCTGCCCAACGAGGTGAGCAAGGAAGAACGCCAGCAGCGCGCCTATTTCGAGCAGCATGGCCGCCCACTGTTGGTCGATTACGTGCGGGCCGAAGCCCAGGCGGGCGAGCGGGTGGTGGTCGAAAACGAGCACTGGCTGGCCGTCGTGCCCTATTGGGCGTTGTGGCCTTTTGAGGCGCTGCTGCTGCCGCGTCGACACGTGCTGCGCCTGCCCGATCTGGCCGGCGCAGAGCGCGATGCGTTGGCCGACGCGCTGCGCCGGCTGCTGGTCAAATACGACAACCTGTTCGAGACCTCGTTTCCCTATTCGATGGGCTGGCACGGCGCGCCACACTCCGGCGCGACGCCACACTCCGGCGCGGCGCCACACTCCGGCGCGGCGCCACACTCCGGCGCGGCGCCACACTCCGGCGCGGCGCCACACTCCGGCGCGACGTCCACTGCCTATGATGATGGCTATTGGCAGCTTCACGCTCATTTTTATCCGCCGCTGCTCCGTTCGGCGACGGTGAAAAAGTTTATGGTCGGCTATGAAATGCTGGCCGAACCGCAGCGCGACATCACCGCCGAGCAGGCCGCCGAACGGCTGCGGTCGATGTCGGAGGTGCATTACAAGGCCACGCGGGCCTGATTATCAAACAGACAATGAAGTCGAGAGGAGTCAAAGATGATTATCGGTATTCCAAAGGAAATCAAGAACAACGAGTATCGCGTCTCGATGACGCCGGGCGGCGTGGAAGCACTCGCCCGCGCCGGGCATACCGTGCTGGTCGAGACTGGGGCGGGCGAGGGGAGCGGCTTTTCCGATACCGAGTACGCCGACGCGGGAGCCAGGATCGTCGCGCAGGCCGAAGCCTGGACGGGCGCCGAGATGGTGATGAAGGTCAAGGAGCCGCTGGCCGAAGAATTTCAGTTTTTGCGGCCGGATTTGCTGCTGTTCACCTATTTGCACCTGGCCGCCGTGCCCGACCTGACCCGCGAGCTGGTGGCGAAGCGGGTTTCCGGCCTGGCCTATGAGACCGTCCAACTGCCCAACCGCTCGCTGCCGCTGCTCATGCCGATGAGCGAGGTGGCCGGGCGCATGTCGGTGCAGGTAGCCGCCCATTACCTGGAAAAGATGAACGGCGGGCGCGGCAAACTGCTCGGCGGCGTGCCGGGCGTGCGTCCCTCCGACGTGGTCATCGTCGGTGGGGGGATCGTGGGCATTAACGCTGCGCTGATGGCCATGGGCCTGGGCGCGCTGGTGACCATTTTGGAGATCAATCCAGATCGCATGCGCTACCTCGACGAGGTGATGCACGGGCGGGTGGTCACGCTCAGTTCCAACCCGCGCAACATCGCCGATTCGGTGCGCCACGCCGACGTGGTGATCGGCGCGGTGCTGCTGCCGGGGGCCAAAGCGCCCAAGCTGGTCACGCGCGAGATGATCGGCAGCATGAAGCCGGGCAGCGTGGTGGTCGATGTGGCCATCGATCAGGGCGGCTGCATCGAGACGGCGCGGCCGACCACGCACAGCGATCCGGTGTTTCTGGTCGATGGGGTGCTGCATTACTGTGTGACCAACATGCCCGGTGCAGTGCCGCGCACGTCGACCTATGCCTTGAGCAATGCCACGCTGCCCTATGCGCTGAAACTGGCCAACTGCGGCCTGGAACGGGCGGTCAGGAGCGACCCGGCGCTGGCCGGCGGCGTCAATACCTATCAGGGGCACATCACCTGCCAGGGCGTGGCCACGGCACACGAGATGCCGTATACACCCCTGAATGAGTTGTTTGGCTGATTGTCGCTTGTGACGCATCGCCAGGCTGCTCGATGAATTTCAATGGAAAAGGAGTTTGCGATGCGTCACATGATTTCGCGCCGCGTGGCCGGGATTCAACCCTCGGCCATTCGACGCTTTTTTGACATCTTGAACACGATGGACGACGTGATCTCGCTGGGCATCGGCGAGCCGGACTTTGCCACGCCAGAGCACATCTGCCAGGCGGCGATCACCTCGCTGCACGGCGGGCAGACCCGGTATTCGTCCAACGCCGGGGCCATCGAACTGCGTGCGCTGCTGGTCGACAAGCTGGACGAACTGTACGGTGTGCGCTATGATCCGCAAACCGAGATCGTGATCACCGTCGGGGCCAGCGAGGCGATTGCCGCGGCCATGACGGCGGTGGTCGATCCGGGCGACGAAGTGATCGTCCCGCAGCCTTGTTTCGTCTCGTATGTGCCCGAAGTGCTCATCTCGGACGGCGTGCCGGTGGTCGTCGATACGTATTTCGAGAACGACTTTGCCGTCACCGCCGAGGACCTTGAGAAGAAAATCACGCCGCGCAGCAAGGTCATTTTCCTGAGCTATCCCAACAACCCCACCGGGGCGGTGGTGCCGCGCGACGAGATGCTCAAGATCGCCGCGCTGGCGCAAAAGCACGATCTGCTCGTCTTTTCCGACGAAGCCTACGACCGGCTGGTGTACGGCCTAGAGCACGTCTGCGTGGCCTCGCTGCCGGGGATGCGCGAGCGCACGTTGTTCATCGGCGGGTTTTCCAAGGCTTACGCGATGACCGGCTGGCGGATCGGCTTTATCGCCGGCCCGGCCGAGATCATCGCTGCGGTGTCCAAGGTTCACCAGTACGACATCATGTGCGCGCCGACGATGGCCCAATACGCGGCGATCCGCGCGCTCGAACACGGCGAGCCGGACGTGCAGCACATGGTCGCCGAATACGACCGCCGCCGGCGGGCGACGCACCGGGGATTGAACGCCATCGGCCTGCCGACTTTTGAACCCAAAGGCGCGTTTTATTGTTTCCCGCGGGTCAGTCACACCGGGTTGAGCGATGTCGAGTTCAGCGAAAAGCTGCTGCGGGAGGAAAAGGTGGCCGTGGTGCCGGGCAGCGGTTTCGGCGCCAGCGGCGCGGGCTTTGTGCGCGTCTGCTATGCCAGTTCGATGGAAAACATCCAGGAAGCGCTGCTGCGCATGGGGCGCTTTGTGGAGAAATACAGCAAATCGTGAGAAAGGTATCGCATGCCGGACGACAGCGCTGCACCCATTCAAATCACCCCCTATCAAACTGCCGATCGCGCCGGCATTCGCCCTGTCCTGGAGCACATTGGCTGGGATGAGCCGTATATTCTGGCCTTCGAGCAGACCGCCGAAGCATTGTCTGCGAACGAGAACGCGGCCGTCTTGATGGCGCGCCGGCAGACGGCCCTGGTCGGGTTCATCTTTGTCCAATGCCACGCCTGGAACCGGCTGGCCCAAATCCAGGGCCTGGCCGTCGATCCGGCTTTTCAGCGACAGGGTGTGGCGTCGACGCTGGTGGCTCACGCTGAAGCCTTTGCCCGGGCCCATTGTATGCGAGGAATCTATGTCGATACGCCCACGACAAACGAGCGCGGGTGGCGCTTTTATGAGGCGACGGGGTATCAGGTAGGGTACGTCATGCCCCGCTATTACGAAGACGCGCTCGATGGCGTCACCTATCAGAAATTTTTCGACGATGACGCCGATTGCGGATCGGGCAGTACCTCGTAGGCGTGTCATTTGTCGTTTGCCATTCGTCGTTTGAGGAGAACGTTATGCGACATTTGTGCATTATCGGCACGGGTTACGTCGGCCTGGTGACCGGCGCGTGTTTCGCTGACCTGGGCAACCAGGTGGTGTGCCTGGACATCGACCAGGCCAAGATCGATAAACTCAACCAGAACGTGATGCCCATCTATGAGCCGGGGTTGGAAGAAGTGGTGCGCCGCAACCGGCTGGTGGGGCGGCTGACCTTTACCACCGACTATGTCGAGGGGCTGAAACAGGCCGACTTTGTCTTTATCGCCGTCAACACGCCGGAAGGCATGGAAGGCGAGGCTGATTTGCGTTACGTGCGCACGGCAGCGCAAAGCATCGCCGAGACGCTCGATCACGACGCCGTTGTGGTCAACAAGAGCACCGTGCCCATCGGCACCGGCGACCTGGTGGCCGGCATCGTCGAGCGGCACAAAAAGGCCGACGTGTGCATCCGCATCGTGTCCAACCCCGAATTTCTGCGCGAAGGCTCGGCGGTATACGACTGCCAGAACCCCGACCGGGTGGTGCTCGGCTCGGAAGATCGCGAGGCGGCCGAGCGGGTGGCTCAGCTTTACCTGGCGCTGCGCTGCCCGATCATGATCACAGATCTGCGCACCGCCGAAATGATCAAATATGCTTCCAACGCTTTTTTGGCCACGCGGGTTTCCTTTATCAACGAGATCGCCAGCATCTGCGACCAGATGGGCGCCGACGTGATGGAAGTGGCGCAGGGTATGGGCTATGACCGGCGCATCGGGCACGCTTTTCTCAGCGCCGGCCTGGGCTGGGGCGGAAGCTGCTTTCCCAAGGACGTGCAGGCGCTGGAATACATGGCCTCGACGCACGGCACGCACCCGCAGCTCTTGCGCGCGGTGATCGAGATCAACCGTTTTCAACGCCGGCGAGCCATCCACCAGCTCCGCGAATGGCTCGGCGGGCTGGACGGCTGCACCGTCGGCCTGCTGGGGCTGGCTTTCAAGCCCAACACCGACGACATGCGCAGTGCGCCGTCGGTCGAGATTGCGCACCTGCTCTGCACCGAGGGGGCCAAGGTCAAGGCCTACGACCCGGCGTCGATGGACAACGCGCGCCGCCTGCTGCCCGAAGCCGAACTGTGCGCCGACGCCTATGCGCTGGCCCAGGGCTGCGATGCACTGATCGTCGTCACCGAGTGGAACGAGTTCAAGCACCTGGACAAGGCCCGGCTGTTCAAGGCCATGAAGCAGCCTTACCTGATCGACGGGCGGAACCTTTATGATGCGGAAGAGATGTCCAGAATAGGGTTTGTTTACTGGGGAATGGGGCGCGGCCGGCTGGCCCTCAACGGCAGACCGTGACACCGGCCTGTTTTGGTGTATAATAAAGCCAGGCACACACAACCGGCGAGAAAGCCCGGTTCGAAACGGAATATGCGATGACCAAAATACTCGTCACCGGCGGGGCCGGGTTCATCGGCAGTCACACCGTCCAGGCGCTGCTCGACCGGGGCGACCAGGTGGTTTGCCTCGACAATTTCAACGACTATTATTCGCCGCAGCGCAAATATCAAAACGCGGCGCTCAGCCTGGGCCGGCCCGGTTATATGCTGATCGAGGGCGACGTGCGTGACCCGGACACGCTGCGCACGCTGTTTGAGGCGCACCGCCCGCGGCGAATCGTCCACATTGCGGCGATGGCCGGCGTGCGCCCGTCGATCCAGCAGCCGCACCTGTACGAGTCGGTCAACGTCGGCGGCACGCTCAACGTGCTGGAAATGGCCCGCCAGTACGAGGTCGAGAACATTGTTTTCGCCTCCACCTCATCGATTTACGGCGCGCGCCAGGCGGTGCCGTTCAACGAGGACGACCGCGTGGATTGGCCGGTCTCACCCTATGCGGCGACCAAGCGCGCCGGCGAGCTGCTCGCCTATACCTATCATCACCTGCACAAGCTCAACTTTACTGCGCTGCGCTTTTTCACCGTCTATGGCCCGCGCGGGCGGCCCGACATGGCTCCCTATCTGTTTACCGAAGCGGTGTTCAAGGGCACGGCGCTCAAGATGTTTGGCGATGGCTCGTCCTCGCGCGATTATACCTATATTGACGACATTGTGCAGGGCGTCCTGGCCGCCGTCGACCGGCCGCTGGGCTACGAGATCATCAATCTGGGCAACAACCGCACCGTTTATCTGCGCGACTTTATTGCCCTCGTCGAGCAGTTGGTGGGCCAAAAGGCCAACGTGGCGCCCATGCCCATGCCGCCCGGCGACGTGCCGCGCACCTGCGCCGACATTTCCAAAGCGCAGCATCTGCTCGATTACAATCCACAAATCCCTTTTGAAACCGGTCTGGCCCGTTTCGTCGACTGGTATCGCAGCGAGGTAGCTATCTTATGAGTCGCAATGCTCAAATCATATTCATCAGTGTGGTCGTTTTGCTCTGTATTTGCTCGATCCTTGCCGGCTGCACCTTTGCCGCGATCTGGCTGTGGCTCGAAACGGCCTCGACCCCGACGCCCGTGCCGTTGGTGTTGGTCACGCCCACGTCCTTTTTGGGTGGGGAAACTCGCGCGACGCCTACCCCGGCAACGGGCGGACTCGCCGGATCGGACGGGACGCCCGTTCAGGGCACGCGCGTGCCCACCGCTACGCCGCGTTCCCTGAATCCGGTCGAGGCTACGCCGACCCGCGCGCAGACACCGGCGGCGACGCCCACGGTCGGGCCAACCGGCACATCCACCGGCATTGTTCCCGGCCCCGACGGTTTGACCACCGAGCAGCGCTTGCTGCAAACCGAACTGCCCGAACGCGACATGCGCCTGCTGGCCGAGCGGCTCAAAAAGGTCGGCCCGGTGCCGCAGATCGTTCACTCCACGCCACCGTCCTACGAACTGGGCCAGGGCGAGGTGTTCTGGGTCGGCAACGTCGATACGGACGAAAACGTGCAAATCACCGCTGTTTTGCGTTACGTCACGACGCATCTCTATGTGTGGGTCGAAGAGGGGGTGCGCTACAACCAGGATGCGCTGGAACGCTCGGCCGACCAGTTCGACGCGCATATCTATCCCACCAACCGCGCCTTTTTCGGCAGCGAATGGACGCCCGGCGTTGACAGCGATCCACGCCTGCACATCTTGCACTCGACCAGTTCCAGGATGGGCAGCAGCGTGGCCGGCTATTATTCCAGTTCTGACCAGTATTCGCAGCTCGCCAATCCCTATTCGAATGAACGAGAAATGTTTTACATTGCTCTGGACAATGCGACGCCAGGCTCCTCATTCTACGAGGGGGTGCTGGCTCACGAGTTCCAGCACATGATTCACTGGGCCAACGACCGCAACGAGGAGACCTGGTGGAACGAGGGCTGCTCCGAATTGGCCGCTTACCTGAACGGCTATGACCCCGGCGGGTTCGACTGGCTGTTCATCGCCAACCCGGATGTGCAGCTGACCACCTGGCCCGATGGGGCAAGCGCGGCAGTGAACTATGGGGCCAGTTATTTGTTCGCCGCCTATTTCCTGGGCCGTTTCGGCGAAGACACGATCAAGGAGGTCATCGCCCACCCGGCCAACGGCACGTTCGGGTTCGATGCCGTGCTCGCCGAATATAGCCTGGATTTCGAAAGCGTCTTTGCCGACTGGCTGATCGCCAACTATGTCGATAACCTGAATGTCGTCACCGATGCGGCGCGCTTTACCTACCCCGATCATAACATTGGGCCGGCCGCGAAAGACAAGACCCACAACAGTTATCCGGTTGAGCGCGAGAGCTGGGTTCACCAGTATGGGGCAGATTACGTCGAGTTGAACGGCACGGACGACTTGACCATTTCTTTTTCGGGCGACACCGTGGCCCGGCTGGCGCCCACCGATGCACGCAGCGGCCGCCATGCCTGGTGGGGTAATCGCGGCGACGACAGCGACGCCACGCTGACCCGCGCGTTTGACCTGCGCGGATTGGACACCGCCTCGTTTAGCGCCTGGATGTGGTACGACATCGAAGAAGACTGGGATTATGCCTACGTCGCCGTGTCGGCAGACGACGGGCAGACCTGGGACCTGCTCACCGGCCCTTCGGCGACGACGAGCAACCCCAACGGCAACAGCCTGGGGCCGGCCTACACCGGATCGAGCGGCGGGTGGCTGGAGGAGGTTTTCGATCTGAGCGCGTATGCCGGGCAGCAGATTTTGCTGCGCTTTGAATACGTGACCGACGATGCGGTCAATCGCTCCGGCTGGCTGATCGACGACCTGAGCATCCCGGAATTGGGATACAGCGAGGATTTCGAGGCCGGGCCGGGCGAGTGGGAAAGCGCCGGATTTGTGTACAGCGACAACCAGGTCGCGCAGCGCTACCTGGTGCAGGTGATTCTCCTCGGCCGGGAGGTGGAGGTGCTCAAGCTCGAACTCGACGCGGCGCAGACGGGCAGCCTGGCCCTGCGCGGCCTGGGCAGCGATTTCGACTCGGCAGTGCTGGTCATTTCGGCGTTGGCCCCGGTGACGACTGAAACGGCCTCGTATACGTATCAAATCACGGTGCTGGAATGAGTTCCCTGGAAAAGGGCCACGGATGAACACGAGCTGACGCACACTGATCAAGAATCAGCGTCCCAAACAGGTTGGGGGTAGGAGGCAGATCGATGGCGGTTGAATATCCTGACATCATGAATGACGTAACCGACGCGCGGCAGCGCTATGAGAGCGGCGCGGTGCAGTACCTGGCCGAAATTTCGCCCGCGCAGACGTCGGCCGGCAGCGCCGCTTTCCTGGCCCTGACCGTGCAGAGCGTGATGGATGTGCCGGTGCAGGTGGCGATTCGCCTGGGCCTGCCCGAGCTGGATCGCAAGCTCAAGCGCCTGCCCCAGCCCTTTTTCAACCTCTTTCAATCCGAGATCAGCCTGACCCTGGAAAGCGCCGAAGTCATCCAGTTGACCATCCCCGTCTATGTGCAGAAACACGTGCCGCCCGGCGCGTACCCTTTGACGGTTGCCATCCGTTCGGCGCCGACCGAGCAGGGCGGGCGCGTGCGCGGGCAAAAGGGCGTGGATCGCCTGGGTAACATCAAGATTCGCCACCCGCAAGGGCTGGGTATTGTCCAGATCACCTCGTGTGGCTTTCAGGTTCAACAGGCGGGCAGCCAAAGTGTGCCGATCAACGTGACCCCGGCTGTCGAAACACCGGAGCCGATGCCCGAACTCAAGCCCGCGCTTGCTTCGCTGTGGACGGTGCAGGATTGGGATTTGATCCCGCCGGCGCAGCGCGAGTTGAACGACCGGCGCGTCTATATTATGCCCGAATTGACCGCGCCCAATTTGTATTTGCCGCTGATGCAGCAAAGCGAGGCCGCGTTTTCGGCCAGCGGCGTGCGCCTTCACGTTGGTGAGGCGATCATGATCGCCAAGATGCTGACCCATACGGTGCTTTACATGAGCAGCACCGCGACCTGGATGGACTGCCTGATGGTGCCGCTCTATGCCTTTGCCCAGGCCGGCGGCGAGCCGTCGGACGATGTGATTGAGCTGCTTACCCGGCTGGGCTATTCGCACGTGCTCGAATTGTCCATCGCATTGGCCTTTTCGCTGACCGAAGAGGCGCTCCAGCGCCAGGTGTGGAGTCCCGCCGAGCAGCGGGCGGTGCGCCGGTTCATCGTCGAGTGCCTGGAGGCGGGAGAATCGCTGCCGGAAGAATTCGTGTACCTGCCGCTGGTGCTGGGCGGGCTGACCATCGCCGATCAGGTGGTGTTCGAGGGTGAGGCTGTCGGCCAGAGTTTGGCCCTGGCGGCGAAGGCCAGGGCGGCCAAAGCAGACCTGTTTGCCGACCCGGATTTGCAGCCGATTGCGCAGGTCTTTGACCGCCTCCTGGCGCTCAAAACGTCTGGGTAGGGAGGCCGGGTGAGAAAAAACACGCACATCGATCTCTTGGTTCACGCAACGCACGAAGCCGGCGTCAAGGTGGGCGGCATCGGCGCTGTCCTCGACGGGCTGCTGGGCGCGCAGACCTATGTCGATAACGTCGCGCGCACCATCCTGGTCGGCCCGATGGACACGCAAAACCCTGAAGAGATGGAGCGGCTGACCTCACCGCGCAACCGGCTGGAAATTGCCTATTCCTCCTATCACGCCGTCGATGGTACGGACGCCTTCCTGCGCGACCGGCTGCGCGAGATCGAAGCGCGGCACGGCGTGCGCATCCTCTATGGCACGCGCGCATTTGGTGTGGTCCAACACGAGGTGCTCCTGGTCGACGGGCGTTACGCGGCGGCAGAGCAGGCCAACCGGTTCAAAAGCCAGTTGTACGATCGCTTTGGCATCCAATCGGATCGCTACGAGCAAAACCCCGAGTTTGCCCTGTACGTCGATATTGCTTTGCCCTCGTTCGAGGCGTTGAACGCCGTCAACGGCGACGGCGAGGCTGGACCCAATCGCTGGCTGATCGCCCACGAGTTTATGGGCCTGCCGCTCTGCTACAGCGCAATAATCGGCGCGCCCGGCGTTTGGCGCACTGTTTTCTACGGCCACGAACTGACCACGGCGCGCCCGCTCGTCGAATCCTATCCCGGACACGACACCATGTTTTACAACGTGCTGGCCCGCGCGCGTGCGCAAGGGTTGGCCCTGGAAGACGTGTTTGGCGATCAGTCGGATTTTTTCAAGCATGCGCTGATCAAGCCGGCCGCCGAACACTGCGACCGCATCTTTGCCGTCGGCGACCGGGTTGTCGATGAGATGCGCTTTCTCGGCGGCGACTGGGCCTGGGCGCCCATCAATCTGGTGTACAACGGCGTGCCTGGCCTGACCAGCACGCTCGCCGACAAGAAGGCTGCACAAGAGAAATTAAGGCAGTATTGCGACAATTTGCTGTTCTTTCGCCCCGATTACGTGTTCAGCCACGTGACGCGCTTTATCCCCTCCAAGGGCTTGTGGCGCGACCTGCGGGTGATGGAACGCCTGGATCCGCTGCTGGCCGGGCGCGGCCAGACCGCCGTGCTGTTTGTGCTTGCCAGCGTGATCCCGATAGGTCGCTCGCCAAAGGCGATCATGGAAATGGAAGCCGCCTACGGCTGGCCGGTTACGCACCGCGAAACGACCATTCACGTCGATGGGGTAGATGTACCCGACCTGGTGGCGCACGAAACACCCTTTTATCAGGCCATCGAGGCGTTCAACTGGCGGGCCAGGGCCTCCAAGATCGTCCTGGTCAACCAGTTTGGCTGGAGCCAGGATCGCTGCGGGCGGCGCATGCCGGCCGACATGCAGTTTACAGACCTGCGCCTGGGTTCGGCGCTGGAGTTCGGGCAGAGCATCTATGAGCCTTTCGGCATCGCCCAACTGGAGCCGCTTGGCTTTGGCGCGTTGTGCGTGGTTTCGAGCGTGTGCGGCTGCGTGGGCTTTATCGACCGCGCCGGCGGGTTGGGGCTGCGCAACATCGTCATCGCCGATTACGTCGACGCCGGTGTGCTGGGGCAGAGCGTCGAGGCCGCTTTGTCCATCGATCAGGCGCGGCGCAACGAGATCGAGATGCGGCAGGCCAGTCTTGTCGCTGAAGATATTGTCAGATCACTGCCGCAGAACGACCGCGCAGCGCAGAAATTGATCGAGGATGGCTATGCACTGGCCCAAAAAATGAGCTGGGAAGTGGTGGCGCGCGATTATTTGCTTCCCGGCCTGGCCTAAACTGGACGGGATCGCGCAAAAGGGGGGTGGCAATGCAAGTTTTGGCTTTGATCCTGGCCGGCGGGCAAGGCACCCGTTTGAGCATTCTCTCTCAAAAGCGGGCCAAGCCGGCCGTGCCCTTTGCCGGCAAGTACCGCATCATCGACTTTACCCTTTCCAACTGCGTCAACTCGAACATCGTCACCGTCGGCATCGCCACACAATATCGCCCGCGCTCGCTCAACGATCACATTCGCACCGGCCGCCCGTGGGATTTGGATCGCATGTACGGCGGGGTGACGCTTTTGCAGCCCTACGAAGTGTCGCAGGGCGTCCAGCCGTGGTACCGGGGCACGGCCGACGCAGTTTACCAGAACCTGGATTTTGTGCAGCACCATCACCCGTCGCTGAGCCTGATTTTGTCCGGCGACCATATCTACAAGATGGATTACGGCCCGCTGCTAGCCTATCACCAATCTCGGCAAGCCGATTTGACCGTCTGCGCATTCCAGGTGCCGCTCGCCGAGGCCTCGCGGTTTGGCGTCCTCGTCCTCGACCCGGACGAGCCGGGGCGCATCGTCCGCTTTGAGGAAAAGCCCAGGCAGCCGCCGAGCAATCTGGTTTCGATGGGCATTTACGTCTTTAACACCCAGACGATGCTGCGCCTCCTGGAACAGGATGCGGCCAACCCGGCATCGCAGCACGATTTTGGGCGCAACATTTTGCCCCAAATGGTCTCCGAGCAATACCGGGTGTTTTGCTACCAGTTTGACGGTTATTGGGTCGACGTGGGTACGGTGCAGGCCTACTGGGAAACGCACATGGATTTGCTCGAAGAAAATCCGCTGCTCGACCTGCTCGACCGCAGTTGGGTCGTCCACACCCGCAGCGAAGAGCGCCCGCCGGTCAACATCCGCACTGGCGCGTCGATCGGACACAGCCTCATCTCGGACGGCTGTGTGATCGAAGGGACGGTCGAATACTCGGTGCTGTCGCCGGGGGTGTGGGTCAAAAAAGGGGCCATCGTGCGCAGCTCGATCGTGCTGACCGACGCGGTGATCGAAGAGATGGCCGTCGTCGACCGGGCGATCCTGGACAAAAACGTGCGCGTCGGCGCGCGGGCGCGGGTTGGGCACGGCAGCGATTTCGATGTGCCCAACGAGGTCGATCCGGGGTTAAACACCGGCATCAGCCTGGTCGGCAAGAACGCAATCATCCCGCCGCGTATGACGGTCGGGCGGAACTGTGTGATCGCCGGTGATTTATTTCTGGGGGCGTATGAAGATGCCACTCTGGCCAGCGGCCAGACGATCTCTTCGCCTACAACCGATTGATCACGCTTGAAGCCGAAATATACCATTGATATGACTCAATCATCTCCCGATTTCACTTCTATACTGGGGCCGAACGGCCTCATCGCCGGGCATCTCGGCGAATACGAGCACCGTCCGGCACAGATCAGGATGGCCCAGGTGGTCTGGCAGGCGATCCAGCAAGAGCGCGATGCGCTGATCGAAGCCGGCACCGGCACGGGCAAGAGCATCGCCTACCTGGTGCCGGTGCTGTTGAGCGACAAAACGCTGATCATCTCGACGGCCAACAAGGCGCTGCAAAGCCAGCTCTACGAAAAAGATGTGCCTTTCGTGCGCGATGCGCTGGGCCTCGAGTTCGACACGGTGCTGATCAAGGGGCGGCAAAATTACGTCTGCCTGCGCAAATACCAGACCGAGCTGCCCCAACAGCGCGCCTTTGCCCAGATCGACGGCGTGCAGGTGTACGATCTGGACGAGCTGGATCGCTGGGTGCGCAGCACCGAGAGCGGCGACCTGGAAGAACTGCCCTTCGTGCTCGACGGTGACACGCTGTCCAATATGACCTGCCCGGCCGAAGAATGCCTGCACCGCGAGTGCCTCTATTACGAGCGCTGTTTCGTGATGAAGGTGCGCCAGGCCGCCGCCGAGGCGCGGGTGGTGATCACCAACCATCACCTCCTGATCAGCGACCTGCGCTTGCGCGCCATCGGCGGGGTCAGCCTGCCGGACAGCGAGGTGCTGATCTGCGACGAGGCGCACCAGATCGAGGCCGTGGCCACCTCGATTTTCGAGACCACCGTCACCGACTATACCGTGCCGGCCCTGCTGCTGCGGCGGCTGGTGCGCGATCACGTCCCGGCTACCCAGCTCGACAAGCTGGCTGAGGACAACCGCTTCTTTTTCGAGCACGTGCGCGCGGCGATGAACGAGTCGGCAGCCCGGCTGGAAGGCGACTGGGAAGACGGTCTGCGCCTCAGCCGCACGCTGCGCGATGTGGGCAAGGCGCTGGAAAAGAACAATCCCTACAAGAAAGAGCCGGAATCGGAAGACAACATCCGTTTCGGGATGACCATTCAGGCGGTCAACGCGGCGAGCGAGGCGATCAAGACGGTCAGCCAGGGCGGCAAGGATGGCGACGTGGTGCGTTACGCCGAGCAGGTCCGCCAGCGCCACGTCGGGCTGATCGTCCACGCCGCGCCGATCTCGGCCGCCGAGCCGCTGGGCGAGCATTTGTTCGGCGCGCACACGGTGATCTGCACTTCGGCGACGCTGGCAGCGGGCGGCAATTTTGAGCTGTTTCGCGCCCGCTGCGGCGTGTCGCCCAACGCGCTGGAATTGATCGGCGCGCCGGTGTTCGATTTCCAGCAGCAGGCCATGATCTATTTGCCGCCGCTGCCCACCTTTGACTGGCAAAACCGCGAAAAATACTTTGACACCGTCGCCGAGGAAACGGCCCGCCTGCTTGAGGTCAGCCGGGGGCGCGCCTTTTGTCTGTTCACCAGTTGGTCGGGGATGGAGCACGTGGCCGAAAAACTGCGTCCGTCGCTGCCCTGGCCGGTGCTGGTGCAGGGCGATCAGCCGCGCTCCGAGCTGCTGCGTCTGTTCAAGAGCACGCCGCATTGCGTGCTTTTTGCCACCCGCTCATTCTGGGAGGGCGTCGATGTGCCCGGCGATGCACTGTCGCTGGTGATCATCGACAAGCTGCCCTTTCCCTCGCCGAGCGATCCGCTGCACGCGGCGCGGTCGGAGCGAATCGTCGAACAGGGCGGTAATGCCTTTACCGAGTACACCCTGCCGATGATGACCCTCAACCTCAAGCAGGGCTTTGGTCGCCTGATCCGCACCAAGAGCGACCGCGGCGTCGTCGCCATTCTCGACAACCGCTTGAGCGCCAAGCGCTACGGGAATGGGGTGGTGGCCTCGCTGCCGCCGGCACGGGTCAGCCGCAGTTTCGCCGACGTGTATCGCTTTTTCTCCATCCCGCCCTTTGACGCCGAGTATGCCCTGACCGTGTGGCTGACCGCCGAGGAGGGCACGGACATTCACTATCGCTGGCAGCTTGTCCGCCTGACCGACGGCAAGAGCCGCCAGGGCAGCGGGGTGGGCGAGCACCCGCTGCTGGCGCGTTGGGCGGGTGTGCAGGCCGGGGTGACGCAACTGCAAGCGGCAATCGCCCAGGGCAAGCGCCAGCCCGGCGATTTCAAGCTTGAACTGCGACTGCCCGGCATCGATGGCAGCGACAAGGCGCTGATCGAGACAATGTCGCCCGATTTGCAGGCCCGGCTCAAGGCTTTCCAGGCGGTGCGCGTCCTCACCTTTATCGAGGGGGCGTTGGTATGACACCCGGTGACGCGATTCTCTCTATCTTGCTCGTGCCCGGCCTGCTGAGTCTGTATGCGCTGGCTTTTACCGCCGGCGGTTTTTACTACCTGGAGCAGCGCGTTTCGCGCATCCGCGACCAGTTTCCCAGCCGCGCGCCGCTGTCGTTTCTGGCTGGCGTAGCCGCGCTGTGCATCGGTCTGTTGATGGCGCTGGCCGTCGCCGGGCATTTTTGGATCGGCGGCATCGATTTCAGAATGGCGGCGCTGGTTTCCGTCGTCGCCGGGGTGGGGTTTTGGGTCTATCACATTTATTTCGACCAGACGCCGTTGAGCCGCATTCGCGACGGCGCGCTGGCGTTCATCTGCCTGTCGTTGATCGTCGTGGCGGTCTGGTGGGTCAGATCGGGGGTGAGCTGAATGGGCAATCGCATCGATGGGCGGGCGTGGGACGAACTGCGGGCGGTCGACATCAGGCCGGGGTTCATCGACTACCCGGAGGGGTCGGTGCTGATCGAGGTGGGGCAGACGCGAGTGATCTGCAATGCCAGCATCGATGCGACCGTTCCCGGCTGGCTGATCGGCCAGGGGCGCGGCTGGGTGACCGCCGAGTATGCGCTGCTGCCCCGCTCGACGCACACGCGCACGCCGCGCGAAACGCGCGGGCCGGGCGGGCGAACGCACGAAATCCAGCGCCTGATCGGGCGCTCGCTGCGCGCGGCGGTAGATTTGAGCCAGCTCGGCGAGCGGCAGATACTCGTCGACTGCGATGTGATCCAGGCCGACGGCGGCACGCGCACCGCGTCGATCACCGGCGGGTATGTGGCCCTGGCGCTGGCCTTGAAAAAATTGATCGCGGATGGCCTGGTTTCGCCGTGGGTGTTCAAAGCGCCGGTGGCCGCGGTCAGCGTGGGGATGGTCGGCGGCGCGCCAGCGCTCGACCTGTGCTACGAGGAGGACCGCCGCGCCGACGTCGATTTGAACGTGGTGATGACCGGCGAAGGCGCGTTCGTCGAGGTGCAGGGGACGGCCGAAGGCCCGCCGTTCAGCCGGGAAACGCTGGACGAACTGCTGGCCCTGGCCGGCCGGGGCATCGAGCGGCTGGTTGATTTTCAGAATCGAATTCTTAAAGTCGTCATGAATGGTATTCACCGCCAGCCAGGAGAATAGTCTCGTAGGGGCGAAGCATCCCTTGTATATGCTTCGTCGACCAGGATGTTCGGA
>CAYRXM010000101.1:0-17856 GCA_964428175.1 uncultured Anaerolineae bacterium | reverse complement strand
CACCACCCTATCCTACACTCTTTCCCTACACGACGCTCTTCCGATCTGCGGCGTTCCCGCTCGACACGGGACACCCGCTTGACCGATAGCTCAAAGCCCACATTTTGCGCCACCGTCAGGTGCGGAAACAGGGCATAGTTTTGAAAGACAATGTTCACCGGGCGGCGGTGGGGCGGCACATCGCGCATCGATTGGCCCTGGATGAAAATCTCGCCCTGGGTTGGCGTTTCAAAACCGGCGATCATGCGCAGCGTGGTCGTCTTGCCGCAGCCGCTCGGCCCGAGCAGGGTGAAAAACTCGCCAGAGTGAATGCCCAGGTTGACATCATAGACAGCAGCCACGTCGGCAATCTCTGCGCGGCGGTCTCCTTTGAAGATTTTGCTTACGCCAGATAACTCGACAGATAATCCAGACACCTTAAACCATCCTTTTTCCAGTTTGTGATTGACCTCTGGCCCGCAGCCACTCCGAAAAGGCTAGCAGGATCATCGAGGCAACCATGACGATCGAAGCCAGGGTCACAACGATCGGCAGGCGGTTGGGAAAGCGAAGCTGCGAATACAAATAGATCGGCAGCGTCGCGTCGGTGCCGGTCAGAAAAAAGCTGACCGCGAACTCGTCAAACGAAGTCGTGAACGATGATAAAAAGCCGGACAGGATTGCCGGCGCGCAGATGGGGATAGTTACTCGCCTCAACGTGCCCCAATAGGTTGCGCCCAGATCCATCGCCGCTTCTTCCAGGCTGGGCGGAAAACCCGCCAGCCGCGCGGCGACGATCAAGATCACATAGGGCACATCGATGATCACGTGCCCCACTCCGACCGTCCACAGCGAGAGCGGCACGCCCAAGCTACCGAACATGATCAGCAGGGCCACACCGAGCACCACGTAAGGAATGACCATCGGCATCGATGCCACGGCGAGGAACAGTCCCCGTCCCGGAAAGTGAAAGCGCATCAGAGCGATGGCGGCCATCGTTCCTAACGTGGTCGAGACAGCCGAAGCAACCAGTCCGAGGACGAGGCTGTTGCGCACGGCTTTGAGCAATTCCTTGGCTTCGAACATCTCTTTATACCACTGGAGTGTGAACCCCTTGAGCGGCAAGATCATCAGCGTCGAATCGTTGAACGAGAATACGATCAATACGAGAATGGGCAAATACAGGAACAGCACCAGCAGCATAAAATACAGCCCGCCCGGAGAGAACACATGCCTGAGTTTCATCTAGATCTCCTCCAGAGGCAGCAGCGGGAAGAAACGGTTCAAAATGCCGATCATCAGCAGCATCGCTACCAGCATCACCAGGCTCATCAGCGATCCCATCGGCCAGTTGAGCGCCTGGCCAAACTGGCTCTGGATGATGTTGCCATACATCACACCATCGACCCCGCCCAACAACGCTGGCGTTACCCACTCGCCCAGGGTGGGGATAAAGACGAAGAAAAAGCCGGCGACCACGCCGGGCATGCTCAAGGGCAGCGTCACCCGCAGAAAGGCCTGCCAGGGCGGGCAGCCCAGGTCGGCGGCAGCTTCCAGCAGGCTGCGGTCGATCCGTTCCAGCGCTGAAAAGATGGGCAGCGCTACAAAAGGAATCCAGGTGTAGACCAGCGTCACGATCACCGCCGTGCGGCTGTATAGCAGGATCGGCTTGGGATCCGAGATCAGACCAGCCCATTGAAAGAACGAACTGAGCAGCCCTTCCGATCCCAGGATCAGCTTCCAGGCCAGTACGCGCAGCAAAAAGCTTGTCCAGGCCGGCACCAAGATCAGCGTCAGCAGGGTGGTGCGATGGACGCCGGCGCGAAAGGCTAAAAAATAGGCAACCGGGTACGAGAGCACGATGCAGTAGATCGAGGTTTCCAGGGCCATCACCACCGATCGCCACAAGAGGTTTTGAAAAATCGTGTTGTGAAGGAACTCGCGATAATGCTCCAGCGTCCAGACCCGGCGATCCGCACCGAAACTGCCGGCGCGGAAAGAGAAACTGCCCATCACCAGCATGGGCAAGATGAAAAAGAGCACCAGCAGCAGCACTGGTGGAGTCATTAACGCAAGAATTCGTGTGCGCACATTCATGCGAGCGCAGAAATCCTTTCTACCAAGTATAACACCCTCCCCAGGGCGGAAACCCGTGGGAGGGTGTTGGATTGGATCATCACATCGGTTGAACGGTGCATGGTTGAGAACTGGTCACTTGGGCAACAAAGGCACCCAGTTCACTCTGGCGGCGACAACGTTCACCAAACACGTCGATGGCGTCAGCAATGCCCAGGAAAAAGCGCGTCGCGCCATAGCGGGCGACGAACGCACAGCTTGTTGATTGAAGACTATCCTGGTTTTGCATTCTAGCTTGTTTTTCCAACCACATTTTCCCGTCCATGCACAAAAAAATCAAGCGCTATTGGGCCGCCTTGACCTCATCCCAAAGCGAAGTCCAGGCCTTGCGCTGCTCGTCGGTCAGTGGCTTGAAATAGAACATCTTGGAGAGAAAATCCGGCTCGTCGAGCTGCATCACCTTGACCCAGTCGGGATCGGTCATTTCAATGACCCTGGCGTTGGCCGCACCATAGGCGTACTGGTTGGCCATCTCGGCCATAGCATTCACGTCGATCATGGCGTCGATGTATTCTAACGCCAGGTCGGGGTTGTCGCCGCTCTTGGGAATGCACAGGCCATAGACCCACACCAGCCGCCCTTCTTTGGGCACAATGTACTCGATCGGGATGCCTTCAGCGGCGGCCGCTGAATAAGCGTCGGGCCAGGCAGTGGCCAGCCATAATTCACCGGATGCGATCTGCTGGTTGAGCTCGGTATAGTCGTTCCAGAAATTGAGCAGGTTTGGCTTGAGATCGATCAGCTTTTGCTTGACTTCGCCAAGCTGCGCATCAGTCAGCGTGTAGGGGTCATAGCCCAGTGCCAGCGAAGTAAAGACCACGGCCACTTCGGCTGAATCATTGATCGAAACATGCCCGGCATATTGCGGGTCCCACAGGTCGGCCCACGAGTCGGGCATTTCTTTGACCAGATCGCTGCGGACGATGATCGAGTCATAGCCCCATTCCCAGGGCACCAGATATTGCTTGCCGTTGACCTGCCCCATCTTGGCCAACTCGGGCATGATCCCCGACCAGTTGCTCAACTTGCTGGTGTCGATCTCTTCCAAAAGGTCACTTTCCACGTACAGCTTGACCCAACTGGTGTTGGGGTGAACCAGATCGGCCTTGAAGCCGCTTTGCAGCTTGGCAAAAGCCTCCGGGTCGTCGGCAAAAAAGGCGTATTCGACCTCGACATCGGGGTGTTTTTCGGCAAACCCGGCCCAGAACACCTCCTGCTCATAGCCGGCCCATTCGAGGGCGACCAGCGGTCCCTGCGCTTTCTTGCCACCGCAGGCGACCACTCCTACCAGAATCGCAAGACCGACCAATCCCCACAGAATACGTTTTGAACTTGAACTCATTTCGAAATCTCTCCCTTGATAGTTTTTATCCGCCAATTGAGGCATCCGGTTGGCAGGCGGCACGCAAACCGGGGCCATACGCTCGCGCAACGTAAGGCCCAACACGTTCAGGGTCAGGGCACAGCATCGCGCCACGGTCTGAACACAGCGAATCGGTTTTTTCTTGAGAGAATATGCGGTGACACTAGAGTAGAGCTTGGAGTGTCCGCCAGAAAGGAGAGCCGCACTTGTGACCCATCGAACCAGATCGGGCGAGGATGCCCGATATCGATGTGCCTTGCAAACTCTGTTTGAAGGATTGACCAGGGATGGCGCTGGGACGTTGTGCCAGATATAAAGCCCCTTCACGCCACCAGCCGGTGCAGGACCTGCACAGCGGCTGTCAAATCAATAAACAGTATACTACAAAAACTCGCGATTGCAAGTATGATTTCGAGTTAATACACCACGCCGACGCCGTTTTCTGCCTGGCAGACATAGAGGCTGGACGCAAGCCCGGTGGCCTGTTCGTAGGCGGGCGCGACCTGGGCCACAAAAGCCTCGGCGCAGGCCTTTTCGACCAGGGCCACCGCGCAGCCGCCAAAGCCGGCGCCGGTCATCCGGGCGCCGATGACGCCCGGTGCGTCCCAAGCCGCTTCGACCATCGCATCCAGTTCGGCGCAGCTCACCTGGTAATCGTCGCGCAGGCTGGCGTGCGAGGCATTCATCAAATCGCCCAGCGTCCGGGTATCGGCGCGGGCCGCTGCGGCGACGAAATTGAGCACGCGCTGGTTTTCGTCGACCACGTGGCGGCAGCGCTGGCGCACATTGCGAGGCAGTTCGTCAGCATAGCGTTCGAACTGGTCTGCTGGCACGTCGCGCAAGGCGCTGATGCCGGGCAGGTGTTTTTGCAGGAGGCGCACGCCCTGTTCGCATTCGGCGCGGCGCGTGTTGTAGGCCGAATCGGTCAGCCCGCGCCGTTTGGCGGTGTCCATCACCACCACGGTCAGGTGCGCCGGCAGCGAAACCGCGCGATAATCGAGCGTGCGGCAGTCGATGAATACGGCGGCGTCCTTTTGTCCCAGCGCCGAGATGAATTGATCCATGATCCCGCAGTTGACGCCGACAAAGGTGTTTTCGGCGCGCTGACAGAGCAGGGCCAGCGCCGGGCGGGACATCTCGAACCCGACCAGTGTTTGCCACATCACCGCCGTGCCCACCTCCAGCGCCGCCGACGAAGAAAGGCCGGAGGCGATGGGCACGTCGCTGCTAAAGACCACGTCGACGCCGGGCAGGTCGATGCCGCGCTCCAGCAGCACGCTGGCAATACCGCGCTGATAGTTGCTCCATTTCTGCGCCTCGGAACGCTCGATCTGGTCGAGCGAAAACGAGGTTTGCGAGTCGAAATCGGCGGCGCGCAGGCGCACCGTGCGGTCGGCGCGCACGGCAGCCGCGATCAGCGCGCAGCGGTCGATGGCGATGGGCAGCACGTAACCGTCATTGTAATCGGTGTGCTCGCCGATCAGGTTGACCCGGCCGGGCGCGCGGACGATCAGTTCCGGCTCGGCGTTGTAGGTGCGCGCAAATTCGCGCTTGAGTTGGGCGATGCGTTCGGGGAGGGATGGCCTGGGTGCGTTTTCCATTGGGTTTCCTCAGTTTTCGACAATTTCGGGTAAATAGCCGGCCTGTTCCAGCGCCTGGATCAACAAGTACCAGTCGCTTGGGCGTACCAGCACGGCGGTCGGGCTGATCTGTTGGCGCAGGTAAGGGCGGATGCGCTCGTGCGCGCTCAGGTCGAGCATGGTTTTGGGCGTGCGCGTTTCCAGGACGGCGGCCCGGCGCAAGCGCACCTGCCCATAGCGGCTGGCCAGCGCGCGGATGCGGGCCACCGTCGCCGCTGGAAGCTGGCCCTGCCCGATGCGGCTCATAAAGTTTTCGACCATATCGACCTGGATGTTTTCGCCAAAGGCCCGGCGCAGGGCTTCCGAGGTGATCTCGAACACGTAATCGGGCCGGGAAGCGCGCCACTCGCTGATGCGCGCCAGTTGAAAACGGTCGTACAGAGACGCTTCACGGGGCAGGGTGATCCGTCCTTCGGGCGAAATCTGGGCTGGCTGTTCGGGCAGCTGCTCGTCTGACGGTTCGGTCAGACCCAGAAAGGCAGTGCCCCAGGCGGTCAGGCGGACGGCGGTGGGCTTTTGCCAGCCTTCGCGGTAGCCCAGCGAGACGATTCCCAGCCAGTGCAGCGGCCCCTCGAACAGGTAGGCCAGCAGCGCGCCCTCGATTTTATCCCAATGTTCCAGGCCGGTCAAATATTGGTTGGTGCGCCGGTCGCGGATGTACCAGCTGTCGAAATCGCCGTCGGGCCGCAAATAATCGGGCAGTTGGCGCTTGACGGCCTCGACAAAGCCGGGGATCGACAGCCAGGCGTCGCTCCGGCAGCGTTTGAGCAGGCCGAGCACCGCCTGCCGGGCAACAAAGGGGTCGTTGCGCCAGCCGGTTTCCTCGCAGACGATGGCGGGCACGCGCCACAGATCGTTCCAGCCCGGATCGTCGCGCCAGGCCAGTTGCAGCCGGTGGAGCTGCTTGCTGCGCGTGCCTTTGAGCCAGTCGCGCACCGGTTCGCGGTGCAGGCGCGCCTGCCGCCCTTCGAGCGAGATCAAGCCCACCGCCTGGGCCAGGTGAAACAGAAATTCCAGCCGGGCCGGGTTGTCGTCGAGGAACTGCTTGAGCAGCGTCGCGGCGATTTCGGGCAAGAGCTGGCCGCCTTGCACGCGCGCTTCGTCGGTCTGCACCAGGGCGAGCAGCATGCACATATCGTCGATCAGCGTCGTTTCGCCCAGGGCGATGCGCTGCGGGCGCTCGGTTTCGGGCACGTCAAAGGGCGACTGCTCGGTTTGCGGCGGCGGCAGGAGGGGCAGTAGATCGGAGGGAATGAACGCAAATTCCGTCGAAACACCGTCTTGTTCCTTGAAACTGCGCCCGATCAGGCCCTGGTACCACAGCCCTTCGGCGGCGCCAAGCGGGGCGAGCCAGGGCGCTTCGCGGGCCAGGCTGGCCGGGCCAAAGCGGCGGATTTCGCCGAACTGCCGGGTAAAACGCAGCATGGGCAGGCGGCCGCCGTTGAGGATCAGTGTGTCCAGCGCCCGACGCTCGTCGTCGCTTAGCCAGCGCACCGCCTCGTCGAGCGAGGCCGGATCGCGCAGCGCACCGCCGAGTTCGGCGGCCATTTCGGGCGTGCCCGACGCGGTCAGTTCGATGCCGCGCCGTTGGGCGATGGCGCGCAGCAGGGCGGGGTCGTATTCGTTCAAACATTCGTGCAAGGTTTTCACCGCTGCTCCTTGCTGCCTGGGCGGGCAAGATCAGGGAAACAAGCGCCGGGCCTTGACCTCGGCCACGGCGTTGGGGTTGAATCGATACAGCTTGGCCGGGCGGTGATCGCCGCCCCGGATGAATGGCGTTTCTTCCAGGACGCCGGCGGCCAGCACCTTGCGCCGGAAATTGCGCTTGTCCAGCGTCTCGCCGAGGACGTGCTCGTAGGCTTCTTGAAGCTCGGTGAGGGTGAACGTTTCGGGCAAAAGCTGAAAAGCCAGCGCGGTGTATTCGAGCTTGTAGCGCAGGCGTTGGATCGCATAGCGCAGGATTTGGGCGTGGTCGAAGGCCAGCGCGGGCGGGTGGCAGGCCGGAAACCAGTCGGCGGCGGCGGCGTCCGAGTCGGCGTGCAGGTGGAGGTGATCGGAGGAGATGAGCGCAAAATAGGCGACGGTGATGACCCGTGTGCGCGGATCGCGGCCCGGATCGCCAAAGGTGTAGAGCTGTTCCAGATAAATGTCAGGGTCGTCGACGCCGGTTTCTTCGGCCAGTTCGCGCCGCGCCGAGGCCTCCAGCGATTGATCCATGCGGATAAAGCCGCCGGGGATGGCCCACATGCCCGCGTAGGGCCAGTGCTTGCGCTGCACGAGCAGCACGTGCAGCTCGCTCTGGCGCAAGGTAAAGATGACCACGTCCGTCGTCAACGAGGGACGTTCGTAATGTGATGGATCGTAGGTGGTGGGGTCGCTCATGTTGCCTCCGCTTGATGCCTGCCCGCTTCTTAGTGTGGTTACAACACTTATGATATAATAAAGCGCATGGGCTGTCAAGTGCTGGTTTTTTGAGCCGAGGTGTGGTATAATCGCCGCTCAATGTCGCCCGTCTGAGTGGATTCGCCCGGAGGAGCCAATATCTATGAATCGACGCCTGGTTATTGCTGGCATCGCCGCCTTGGGGTTGATTGCGTTGTCGGCGATTCTTATCGTGCCCAACTTGAACAAGGCCGCTCGCGCCGCGACGCCCACGCCTGCCGCGACGCCCACGCCGCCCCGTTCTGCGCGGGTTGCGGTGCAGGTGCGCGACACGGAAACCCAAGCCGCCGTCGCTGGCGCGCAGGTGCGTGCGGGCGACACATCGACGCTGACCGATGAAAACGGCGCCTGCGTGCTCGATCTGGCCAATGAAACCACGCACACCCTGTCGATCCAGGCGGCGCGCTACCAGGATCAGTCCCGGCAGGTGGAGGTTCGCCTGACGCAGCCCGGTCCGCTGACTGTCGATGTAGCGCTGTCGCCCAACAACGCGATCGGCAAGGTGGTGGGGTACAACGAGCGGCCATTGGTCGATGCGACGCTGACCCTCAACGGGCAGGCCGTGCCGCTCGACGCGAGCGGCGGGTTTGTGCTGCGCCGGGTGGCCGAGGGAGATGCGATCGCGGTGATGCATCCGGGTTATGCGCGTTACGAGACGACGTTCACCGAATCGCCGCTGCACATTCCACTCACCCCGCTCACAGCGACGGTGCAGGTGTTTGACCGGATGACCGGGCAGGCAGTCGCGGCGGCGCAGGTTTGTGTGAGCCAAACCTGCGTCTCGACGGATGCCCAGGGTGAGGCGCTGCTTTACGAGGTCGCCGCGGACGTTGCCTTGTCGATCCGGTGCACGGGCTACCAGGCCCAGGCCGTCGATTATGATGGGCAGGCAGCGATGCGCATCGAACTGGCCCCGCGCATGCTGACCGGCGTGGTCCGCAACGTCGAGACGGGGCAGCCGCTGACCAACACCGTGATCCTGGTCAACGGCGAGATTGTGCCCATTGACGCCAGCGGGCACTATACCCTGCCCGATGTGACCCAGGTGTATACCATGCTGGTCAAGACGCCGGGTTTCAGGCGGGTGACCATTCCCTTTGGCCCGGAGACCAAAACCTCGCGCTATGATTCGCTCGATCCCTGCCTGGAGCCGGGCGACCTGCCCTGCGCCGACATCAATTTGACGCCTTTTGCTGTGCACGGCATTTACATCAACTTTAACCTGCTGATGTGGGGACGCAGCCAGATCATCTCATTGATCGACATGGTCGACCGCAGCCCCATTTTGAACGCCATCGTTATCGATGTCAAGAGTGACCGCGGCTATGTGGCCCTGGATTCGGATCACCTGCCGGAAAACGTCCGTTCGACGCCGCAACTGCCGCTGCAAGAGTTCATCCGCTTGTGCCAGGAGAAGCATATCTACACCATTGCGCGAATGGTGATATTCAAAGACAACGAGCTGATCAAGGCCAAACCCGAATTGGCCGTGCGTCACCCCAACGGCGAGATTTTTTACGACCGCGAGGGGATGGCCTGGGGCGATCCGACCCGGCAAGAGGTGTGGGATTACAACATCCTGGTCAGCAAAGAAATGATCGCGCTGGGCTTTGACGAGATTCAGTACGATTACCTGCGCTACCCGTCGGACAGCACCAGTCTGGAAGTGGTGCGCGCGCTGGTTTATTCGATTCCCTACTCGCTCGAATCGCGCGTTGCCGCCATCGGTGGGTTTGTCGAAGCGGCGCAAGCGGCCATCGACGAGACGCCGGCCTTTCTCTCCGCCGATATTTTCGGCTATGCGCTGGTGGTCGCGCCGGAATTCGACATGCGCATCGGTCAGCGGCTGATGGACATCGGCCCGGTGGTCGATTACGTCTGCCCGATGATTTATCCCTCGACCTTTGAAGCCGGCAATCTGGGGCTTGCCTCGCCGGCGGCCGAGCCATACAAGGTGATCGACATCAGTATACGCTACGGCCTGGCCCGCGCGCCGACGGCGATCATCCGGCCCTGGTTGCAGCACTATTGGTACGATCGCTTTCAAATTGCCGAGCAGCGCCGCGCCGCCGAGGCGATCAATGATTGGGGTTGGTGCTACTGGAATGCCGCGGCCAGGTACGACGAACTCTTTTTCGTCCCGCCGCAAGGGCTGCGTCCCTGACGGGCGGCGCACCGGCTCGTTCTCCAGCCCCCGGACGGACACGACAGTTCCGTCCGGGGGTTTTGTTTGGGGCGGGGCGTCGGGATAACTTGTTAAAGAGATACGGCCAATTATCTTTGTGATTCAAAAAAGAGCCTTGCCTTTGAACGCATGATCGTGTACAATGTACTATACAGGATTTGTACCCGGCCGGATGTGAGACAGTGGCAAGTTTGGCGGTTGGGTTGTGTCGGGCCGGGGAGACGTGCTCCCATGAAACCCCATCATGTCTTTAACAAAGAAGGTCTAATGACCGGCAAGGCCACATGAAGCATGACAGATCCGCCCATCCACGGTTTTGTCACTTTGCTTCAACCTTGGCACACTGCAAAGAAACAAAGGAGGCTACTATGGAAGTCATCAAAGTATCGGCCAAGTCCAGGTCTACGTCAGTCGCAGGCGCGATTGCCGGGGTTGTGCGCGAAAGTGGACGGGCTGAAGTACAAGCCATCGGTGCGGGAGCGGTCAATCAGGCGGTCAAGGCGGTGGCCATCGCGCGGGGGTATCTGGCGCTGGATGGCATCGACGTGATTTGCGTGCCGTCTTTTGTTGAGGTCGAAATCGACGACCAGGAACGGACGGCGGTCAAGCTCGCTGTAGAGAGACGATGATTGAAAACGAGGGCGAACCGGCCCGAGTCGATTTGCATCTGCACAGTACCACCTCAGACGGGCAGTTTGCGCCCGCCGAGTTGATGCGGTTGTGCCTGGAAAAAGGGCTGGTCGTCGTCGCGTTGACCGATCACGACACGACAGATGGAGTTCAGGAAGCGCTCGGCGCGGCTGAAAAGGTTGAAACAGAGTTTGTCGTTATTCCGGGGGTCGAGATCAGCACGGATGTGCCGGGGCAGTACGAAATTCACATTCTGGGCTATTATATCGATCTGGCGGATGCTGTTTTGCAACAGCGGCTGGCGACGATGCGGGAATCGCGCTTGAATCGGGCCCATGCGATTTGGGAACGGTTGAACGCTCTGGGGTATTCGGTTTCATGGGAGCGGGTTTTGATTTTGGCGAGTGATGGGTCTGTTGGGCGGCCTCACATCGCGCAGGCACTGGTCGAAGCCGGTTTTGCCGATTCGATCCAGGATGCTTTTCAGCGCTACATCGGCCGGTCGGGGCAGGCCTATGTGCCCCGGCCCAAGCTGCGCCCGGAGGAGGCAATCCAGCTGATCCGCGACGCGGGCGGGGTTCCGGTGCTGGCACATCCCAGCTATGTGATCGAGCACATTCCCGGGCTGGTCAAGGCCGGGTTGATGGGGCTTGAGGCGTATTACAATGGCTATCCGAGCGTGCAGGTTGAATTTCTGAAGCGTCTGGCCGAAAAGCACGGTTTGATCGTGACCGGCGGCAGCGATTTTCACGGCCCGGACATTGTGGAATATGCCGAACTGGGCGGGGCTTTTGTGCCGTGGGAGGTTGTAGCAGCATTGCAGCGGGCTGCCGGCCGGGCGTGACGGCGCTGAAATCTGTTCAAGATGACTCGAAATGTCGAGTCATTTTTTTTTGCGTGCGCCCCGCCGTCGCCGCGATGAAGGTTCTGTCTCCTGCGGCGGCGGCGGCGGCAGATCGAGTTCATCGATTTCAAACGTGGTTTGTACCTGGTTGGGCAATTCTACCGTGATCGTGTTTTGCAGCACGTTGAGCGCGATGACCTGTCCCTCGCCTTTGGGCGTCTGGATCGTGCGTCCCACGCGGGGCATGGCCTGCTTGATCTCGTGATAGAGTTCGTCTTCGTAGGCCAGGCAGCACAACAGTCGCCCACATGTCCCCGAAATTTCCATCGGGCTGAGCGGCAGGTCTTGCTGTTTGGCCATGCGGATCGAGATCGGGGCAAAGTCAGTCAGCCACATGGCGCAGCAGTGCGGGCGGCCGCAGCGACCATAGCCTCCCAGCAGTTTGACATCGTCGCGGACGCCGACCTGGCGCAGTTCGATGCGGGTGTGAAATTCGCGGGCCAGTTCTTTGACCAGGTCGCGAAAGTCCACGCGCTGATCGGCGGTGAAATAAAAGGTGAGGTGGGTGCCGTCAAAATTGTATTCGGCACGGATTACCTTCATGGGCAGGTTTTGCGCCCTGGCCTGGGCCTGGCAGCGGCGGAGCGCGCTGTCTTCTTGTTGGCGGTATTTTTCCATTTGGGTCAAATCGACCGCCGTGGCCCGCCGGATGATCGGTTTGAGCGTGCCGTGAATTTCGCTTTCGGGAACGTCGCGTTCGGCAAAGGCGATCTGTCCGGCTTCTTTGCCGCGCGAGGTCTCGACGATCACGTGCTCGTCCTCGTGCAGGTCGTGGATGTCGCCGGGGGTAAAATAGTAGATTTTGGCAGAACTTTGAAACTTGACTCCTACAACGCGCATGTTTGATCCTTGCGTATGTGATTAGGCCGGTTGGGCCAGCGAAGGCATGTTGAGCATCAATACTTCCAGGGCCAGCCGGGGGTTGGCGTTGTGCTCCAACTGCCAGGCGGCCTGATACACGCCGCGCAGCGCCGCGGCGGCAGCCTGAACGCCGATGCGGGCCGCCCACCGTTCGATCTGCACCTGGCGATCGACGTTGATCACCGGCGCCGTGCTTTGGGCGGTCAGCATCAGGACATCGTGCCACCAACTGGCCCAAATTTCCAACACCTGCGGCGCCAGGTCGTCTTTTTTGCCAAGCTGTTCGGCATAGGCAAAGCGCGCGGTGTACGTCGCCGCGCCCAGGTCGAGCAGCGTGTCCAGAATCTGCTCGCGCTGCTCCAGAAAGTGCGGGTCGGCGGCGGCGGCGAGCGCCCAGCCGATGCGTCCCTGCGACAGCCGGCCCAGCAGTTGTGCCCGGACCGGATCGACGCCCCGTTCTTCCAACGTCTGTGTCACCAGTCCGGCCGGCAGGGGGCGCAGGTTGATCGCCTGGCAGCGGGAGACGATGGTGGGCAGCACGGCCTCGATGCGGTTGGCGGTCAGCAGCAAGATCACCCGCGCGGGCGGTTCTTCGAGCGTTTTGAGCAGGCAGTTGGCCGCCGATGGTGTGGCCGTGTCGATCTGGCTGATCACAAAGACGCGGTATTTTCCTTCTACCGGCGACAATGCGGCGCTGTTTTGCAGCGCGCGCAGCACCTCGATGCGGATGTGGTTCTGCACCGGTTCGATGACCTGGATGTCGGGGTGACGGTCGGCCAGGGCCAACTGGCAGGCGCGGCACGCGCCGCAGGGGGCATCCATTCGCTGGCAGTTGAGCGCCCGGGCGAATTCTCGGGCCAGGGTCGTCTTGCCGATGCGCGACAGTCCGCTCAACAGATAGGCGTGCGATACCTGCCCGCCGGCGATGCTGCGGTTCAACAATTCGATTGCCCATTCATGTCCCACGACAGACCACACCGTGCCCTCCTTGAGCAGAGTAACCATTCTATCACAGAACAACGCTGGATTCAAATCGGGACTGCTTGGTAATTTTGCTCCCTTGTGTTATAATCTGCCCTTGCGATCGGAAAGGATGTGCGGCAAATGTCACTCAAACGCCTGGAGGTGGTGGTTCGCGGATACGTGCAGGGGGTGGGGTTTCGATGGTGGGTGCGCTCGCAGGCGCGCCGGTTGAACCTCAAGGGTTATGTACGCAACCGGCCGGACCGCGCGGTGGAGGTGGTGGCCGAAGGACAAGAAGGGGCGCTGCATGCGCTGCTGGCCCTGCTGCGACAAGGCCCGCCATCGGCTTCTGTGAGCGACGTAGACCCGCTGTGGGCTGCACCCAAAGGGACATTCCTGGATTTTGAGGTCCGTTTCTAGATGTGGAATACACCCGAACACCGCGCCTGGGCCATCGTGCTGGGCGGCTTTGCCGTTTTTTGTGTGTTGATCGTGGCCGTGCCTTTGACGGTGCGCTGGTACTTGATCCATGACACGATCTCGCCGCATAGCATGCTCAAGCCGATCGAGGCCGCGGTGCGCGTGCGCGCGCCCAGGGAGAAAGAATTTCTGTCGGTGATCCAGGAGCGCGACAACCTCGTCGAAGGCACGGTGATCGCTACCGACGAGTATTCGCGGGCCTTTGTGCGGCTCTTTGAAAACAGCACACTCACCCTGTATAACGACACCGAGGTCGTGCTGGTGCGCGTGCGTGCGCCCCGGTTTGGGATCAGTTCCCAGGGCAACGAGATCGTCGTCCAGGTCAACCGCGGGCGGGTGACGATCGGTGTGGCCCCGCCGGCGCCGCCTAAAGAACGGCCGTCAGACATCACGGTACAAACCCCGCACGCGCGAGTGGCACTGGAAGAGGGCGGCTATGCGCTGCTGGTTGGCAATGCGGGAACCCAGGTCACGGCCCGCCTGGGCAAAGCGGTGATCGCGGCCGGTGACGACAAAGTCACCTGTCGAAACGGGCGCTGCCGGGTGACACCTGAATTGTCCATCGAGGGGCCGCTGCCACCCGAGCAAAACCTGATCGCCAATGGCGAGTTCACGTCGGTGCTGGGCAGCAGTTGGGGAGAGGTGGTGGCTATCCGCGACAATGAGGCCGATCCCTGGGGCGAGGCCAAAATCGTCGCCATCGATGGCCGGCCGGCGCTGCGTTTTTACCGCACCGGCGCGCACACGCACGGCGAGTTGAGCACCATCCAACGCATCGACAAGGACGTGCGCGATTTTACGTCGCTCAAGTTTGGCTGCGAGGTGCGCGTCGATCAGCAAAGCCTGCCCGGCGGCGGGTTTCAGAGCAGCGAGTTCCCGATCATGATCGAGCTGGTTTACAGGGACGCCCGTGGCGATACACGCGCGCATTATTGGGGCTTTTATTATCTGCCGCCGGAAACAGGGGCAGAATGGCGGCCGCTGGTAAACGGCCTGCGGGTGGTGCAGGGCGAGTGGTATGTGTTCGAGAGCCAGAATTTGATCGAACTGCTCGGCGATCAGGCTCCGGTCTACATCGACAGCGTGCGCATCTATGCCTCGGGCTGGGACTTTGAGAGCGCGATCACCAGCGTTTCGCTCCAGGTCACAGAATAAGACGGCGGACGGTTGACCGCCGGCCACTGGTGGTCGAAAAATATATCTGGAAATTGCCATGATTGATCCTAAACTGTTGGACATTTTGGTTTGCCCGGTCTGTCACGGCGCATTGAGCGTCGATGAGCAAGCCTTGCATTGTACAGTCTGTGGAAACGATTATCCCGTCGAGGAAAACATCCCATTGATGACCGCCGGGGTGTCCAACGATGGGTTCGGACACGACCTGTACCACGCCCAATTGGCGGGCAATTTTTTCGAAAAAGTCTTTCACTCCAACCGCATCAACACCTTGATGCGGTTAATTACGTCCGAGCTGGGCATCGAACCGGGCGGCCGCGCGCTGGATGTGGGCTGCAATACCGGGCCGATGCTCGTCCCGCTGCGCCGGGCCGGCTATGAGGTCGCCGGCATCGACATCAGCGCGCACGACGTGCATCAGGCCGAGCGATACCTGTATGAGGCCGACCTGCCCGGCGGGCTGCTCGCGGTGGCCGATGGCACGCAGCTGCCTTTTCGCGACGACAGTTTCGACTTGATCCTGCTGGTCGACATCCTTGAACACACTGATTATGCCGATCAGGTGGTGGCCCAAGCCCGTCGCCTGCTCGCCCCGGGCGGCACGGTCATCGCCACCGTGCCCTGGGGCTGTCACCCCTTTGTGCGCTATGACTGGATTCGCAAGGCGCTCAGCAGCCGCAAGACGATTGACGAGCACCCCGATGCGCCGTTCACGCTCAAGATGCTGCAAGGGCTGTTCCCTGGTTTCGAGCCGGTGATGTTCCGGCTGGTCTTTCACTGGGTGTGCATCCTGGGCGTGTACCGGCTGCCTGTGTGTGTAGAGGCCGAGCCTGGCGCATGAACAAATCGAAACTCGAATGGGCCGTGAACCTGGGGCTGGAACTGCTGGTGCTCGGCCTGGCCCTGCGCATTTTTTTCACCCTCGCCTTTTACCAGATTTCGCTGCCCGGCCTGCACACCGACGAGGCGCTGGAGGTGATTCCGGCGGTGCAGCTCGTGCGCGGCCAGGAGGTCGAGTGTTTCAAGGACGTGTGCCTGAACCTCTTTGGCCTGCGCCTGCCGGTGATGATTTACGAGTACATTGCCACGGTCAACACCTATCTGGCGATCCCCTTTTTCGTCTTATTTGGCGTCAATGTGACCGCGCTACGCACCATGCCCATCGTCCAGTCGATGGCGGCGGTGGTCTTTTTATACCTGCTGGCCCGCGAGTTGTTCAACCGCCGCGTGGCCATGATCGCCGTGCTGCTGCTGGCCTTTAGCCCCTCGTTCGTCTTTTGGAGCCGGCAGGGCGTGTTTGTGACCTCGGTGACTCTTCCCATTTCGACCGCGGCCGTGTGGGCCTGGCTGCGCTGGCTGAAAACGAGCAAGCCGGGTTACCTGTACGCGGGCGCGTTTTTGTTCGGGCTGGGCATCAGCGCCAAGTTTTTGTTCGGCTGGTTGGTGGCGGGCGTGGTGGGGGCGTTTGTGCTGCTCAACCTCGACCGGCTGTGGACCTGTTTGCGCGAGCGTTCGCTGGCCTCGCTGGGGGTCCGGCTGCGCCCGCGCGACGTTTGGATCGCCGGCGCGCTGTTTATCGTTGGCCTGCTGCCGCTGATCGTCTTTAACGTCCAGACCGGATCGACAATCAAGTACATTCAGGCCAACGTCTCCCAATCGTCGTATTGGAAGGTCGATAACACCAACATTGCCGAAAATCTGCGCGAGCGGATCAAGCAACTGCGCTCGGTGCTCAACGGGGAAACATTCTGGTACCTGGCGATCCACCCGTATGCCAGTTGGCGCTACCCGTCGGTGTTTTTGCTGGCGCTGGGCGTCGCGGCGTTTGCCCTGTTTGGGCGCGCCCAGGGCGAAAAACGCCTGCCCCGGGCGCGATGGTTGACCCTGGCCCTGGTCGTTGGGTTGGGCTATGCGGCCATTTTCAAGGCCGACCTCGACCGCACGCCGTGGCCCTGGTGGGTGATCGGTTTGGGGCTGCTGTCGTCGCTGGCGACCGTCCTGCTCCTGGCGCGGCGGGCAGGCTGGCGCGCCTGGCTGGAACACGCGCTCGTCGGGCTGGGGGCGGCGCTGATGTTTGTCATCTATGTCTATCTGGCCTGGAAATTGGGCCACTGGCAGCCGCCGTTCAAGGTCTATGTCCTGGGCGTGCTCACCTTGATCGCCGCGCCGTGGCTGTGCCAGCGCCAGGATGCCCGGAGAGCCATGTTCCCCGTACTGACCATCGCGGTGATGCTCACCTTGAGCGTAGTCACACCGACCGCACTGTGGTTCACCCACCTGGCAATCGTCACGCCGTGGCCCGCGCTGGCCATTGCCGCCGTTGCTGACATGATCGCGCGCGGCAGCGGGCTGGATCGCTTGAACCTGGGCCGCTGGATCGACCGGAAATGGGCTTCGGGCTTGAGTCTGGGGCTGGTCGCCATCCTGGCGCTGGCCGGGATGCTGGTTTACGACGACCTGGAGGTCGATGCGGCGTACCACCACGAGCTGGCCATCGTCGGTGGCAAGGGCGACCACACCCCGGCGATCTATCCGCTGGTCGAATACCTTGAGCGCGAGGTTCTGCGCGAGGTGGCGGCAGTGGACATGGGCATTCAAGACCCGGTGCAGTTTTTGACCGCCGGCGAGATCAACCCGGTAGAGATTTTTGGCTATGAAAACCGCGAGGACGTGGACGAGGCGTTTGCCATCCGCGTGCGCGAGCAGTTGGAAAACCCGGGCAACGTCTATGTGTTTCACGTCACCTATCCGATTTTTCAACGCCGCTGGGAGACGTTCCAGGAGATTGTCGCGCAAGAGGGCAAAGCGTGGCAAGAGATTTTTATCGCCTATGACTGGTCGGCGATTCCAATATTTAGAGTGGTTAAGGTAAGATAAAGACGTTAAGCGTAAAACTTGAAACGTCAGGATGCCTACCCGTGTAATCGGCGCGTGTTGACAGGTGCGGTATTGGGTGTATCTGTCAGCGCCTTAACAATGGTCTAGCAGTTTGTCGAAGAAACCGGGTTTATGCTCATTGCGTGGCAATCCAAAACTATCAAACCCTGCTCGTGGAATTGGCACGGAATCTATTTTGGTGCACAATAGAGGTCATCCC
>CAYRXM010000100.1:8969-18250 GCA_964428175.1 uncultured Anaerolineae bacterium | reverse complement strand
AGGGGGGGGGGACTGAATGCGCCAAAGGTGAAAAAAATTGCTTTTTTGCCATATTCGTGTTATATTGCTCACAGATTTGGTCATGCTCTCATTGAAGCGGCGCGTGCTCGACATACCCGGCCGCACCTCAAATAGCAATCCCATCCAGCAGACCCACCCCGAAAGGAGCTGCATTGTCATGCACGTTCGTGTCAACTCGCCCCAGGTCACTCACCAGACTATCGACGGAGAAACCATCATCCTCAACTTGGAAAGCGGCATCTATTACAGCACCGACGGCTCCGGCGCGCTCATCTGGGAAGGTGTCGCGCAGGGTACCACGACGAACGAAGTGATGGCACAGTTGGCGCGCCGGTATCATGGCGACGCGATGACGTTCTCGACGGCGGTCGAGCATTTCCTGTCCGAGTTGCAGCAAGAAGGTCTGCTTGTGTCATCGTCCGATGGCAAAAGTGTTTTCAGCCAACCGAACGATTGGGATATCCTTTTCCCCGTCCCGTCCGAGCCATTTCCGTTCGAACCCCCAGTTTTACAAAAATACACCGATATGCAAGATTTGCTGCTGCTTGACCCCATCCACGAGGTAGATGAAACCGGCTGGCCGCTTGAAAAAGGCGAATAGACTGTTACCGTCCATGTCTACCAGTGTCGCCGCGCCCCAGGCCTTTTGGTATGATTTCGGGCAGGCCTTCGAGTCTGCGTCTTGCACCGTCGATGTGATCGAACGCCGCTATCAGATCGATCACCATCGGCTGCGGCTGTGCTTTGCCGGGCCGGCCTTGCTGCATGCGCTCAGCCCGGCGCTGACCCATTTGCAGGTCGAGGATGATTCGGCGCCGCCTGACCTGACCATTTCGTTGTGGGACAGTGATTCGATTGGCGCGCCGACAGTGCGTCTGCCTTCGTTGGAAGGTATGGGCCTGCGCGGCGAACTGCTGCCCTACAGCGATGCGCGATTTTTCGCCGCCGCCCAGGCCGATGTGCGTGCCTTGAGCGCGTTGGACCGGCAAGATGGGCAGGCATTATATTGGACGGCTTCGGCCGCCCATCTGCCCGTCTATGAGCGGGCGGCCCCGCTCAAGATCATTCTCAATGCCTGGCTGCGCGAGCGCGGCCTGTCGCTGATCCACGCGGCAGCGGTTGGCGCAGACCAGGGCGCGGCGCTGCTGGTGGGCGCCACCGGCGCGGGCAAATCGACTGCCGCCCTGGCCTGCCTGAGCGCGGGGATGAAATACATCTCGGATGACCGCTGCGCCCTGGCGCTGACGCCCCAACCACGCGCCCTGTGCGTCTATAACGCGGCCAAGCTGCACCACGAACAGATGCAGCGATTCCCGCGCCTGGCCGCTGCCGCCGAGCCGGGCCGGCCGCAAGACGAAAAAACGCTCGTCCTGATTCATCGTTGTGCGCCAGAGCAGGTGGCTGCGGCTCTGCCCGTCCGCGCGGTGCTGCTGGCGCGGCTGGCGCATCGCCCCGAGACAACCTGGGCGCCGGTTTCGCCCATGCCGGTGTGGCGCGAAATGGCCACCAGCTCGCTGGTCTACCAGCCCGGTATGGCGCAAACCGAGCTGGATATGATGGCCGACCTGGTGCGCCGCGTGCCGTGCTGGCAGATCAATCTAGGCACGGAATTGGAACGCATCCCCAATGCCATTGCACGCATTGTAGCGGAGGCGTGAGGCTTGAAGCGCGACAGGGTGGACAAGCCGAGAATATGGCCGCCTACGCCCACACAAGGGCAGGTTTTGCGCGCCGCCCTGCTGCCGTCTTGGCAAGCGCTGGCCGCATGGCAGGCCTGGTGCGCCGAGGTGGACATTGAGCGCAGCCATCCTGACGCCGGCAGCTATGCCCTGCTGGGGCTGGTGGGGCGCAATCTCGGCGCGGCCGCGCCGGACGATCCTATGATGGGGCGGCTGCGCGGCATCTGGCGGCGCAACTGGTACATCAACCAGGGGCGCATGCAGGCTGCCGTGGGGGTCATGGAGACGCTCCAACGCGCCGACATTGGGACGCTGCTGCTGGACGGCGCAGCCATGATCGCCGCATACTATGGCGACCCCGGCCTGCGCTCGCTGGAGGCCGTGACCTTGCTCGTGCGGCCAATCGACGCGCCGTGCGCGCTGGTCACATTAGCGGGTGCGGGCTGGCAAATTCACCCCGCCGTGCGGCCCGATTATTTCACCCTGACGCACGCCTGCACGCTGACCCGTCCGGGCGGCCAGCCGGTGCGCGTGCAGTGGCGGCTGGTGGCTCACGACGCCCGCCCGGACGCCGACGAGGCTGTCTGGACGGCAGCCCGGACGGCCTCGCTGCAAGGTCAGCCGGCCCGGGTCCCTGCTCCGCCCCACTTGCTCCTTTCGCTGTGCAGTGATGTCTTTGGCGCGCCGCCCCACTGCGGCTGGCCGCGCCTGGCCGACATGGCTGCACTGCTGCGCGCGTCGACGCTGGATTGGGCGGGGGTGATCGAGCAGGCGCGCCAACGGCGTATGGCTGGTCTGCTGCGCCTGGTGCTGGGCTTTCTGGCCGACCTGGACGCCGCCCTGCCCATCGAGCCGGATGTATTGGCGGCCCTGGACACCGTGCCTCAGTCCAAAGCGGAAAGCACATTTTGCGCCGCTGTGCAGCAGCCGCTGACTCTGGCGCGGCGAGCGGGGCTGGGCTGGCGGTTTTGGCAGTTGGCGCAAGAAAACAGCTTGCGGGCGGGCGCTAAATTTGCATGGCACGTTCGCTATGCGCCCGACCGCTTTGGCGCGCGGGCAGCGGTGCGGCGGATGATTTCCTCAGCACAGAACGAAAGAATGAGAAAATCACAATGACAGCGGATTCAACCTCACGCCGCAAGGTGCTCGTCACCGGCGCGGCGGGCAAAATCGGCCAATTAGCGGCGCGCGAACTGGGTGAGCGATATGATTTGATGCTGACGGATCGGTGTCCATTACCGGCGTCGACACACTGGCCGTTTGCCCTGGCCGACCTGGCCGACCTGGCATCGCTGCGCCCGATGTGCCGGGACATGCATACCGTCCTGCACCTGGGCGCGGTGTCCGACGCCGATGCCGATTGGGATACCTTACTGCCGTCCAACGTGGTGGGGGTGTATAATGTGCTGGAGGCCGCCAGCAGTGCAGGCTGCGCCCGCGTGGTCCTGGCCAGCAGCATTATGGCCGTGGACGGCTACCCGCCCGATGTTTGCATCCCCGCCGATTGGCCGGCGCGCCCACTGAACCTGTACGGGGCCACCAAAGCCTGGGCCGAATCGGTGGGCCGTTTTTACGCCGACCGGCGCGGGCTGTCGGTGCTGTGTTTGCGGCTGGGCTGGGTGACGGCGGCCAACGCCCGCAACCTGCTGCCCGGCCACCGCTATCTGACGGCTGCGCTGGTTCACGAGGATTTACTACGCCTCCTGGATGCCGCATTGAATGCGCCGGATGATCTGCGCTTTGGCATTTTCCACGGCATCTCGAACAACCGGGTCAAGCGGCTGGACATTGCCGAGACGCAGCGAGCGTTGGGCTATGCGCCGCAGGTCGATGCCGTAGCATTGGCGCGGCGCAACTGGCCGGCCCGGCTGCGCCGCTGGGTCGGCCGCTGCAAGCGGTGGATGCTAGAGTTTTGGACCACAAAGGGCACAAAGGGACACAAAGAAAGAGTTTTTTAGCTCTTTGTGTTCTTGGAGGTTGATTTTCAGCGAGTTGGGATATGAACCAAGAAAAACCCTGGATCAGCGTCATCATCCCGGTCTACAATGGCGAGAAATATCTGGCCGAGGCGGTGGGCAGCGTGCGCGCCCAAAATTATGCGCCGCTGGAGATCATCGTCGTGGACGATGGCTCAACCGACGGCACGGCAGAAGTGGTGCGCGGTCTGGGCGACGACATTCGCTATGTCTATCAGGCCAACGCCGGGCCGGCGGCGGCGCGCAATCACGGGCTGCGGCTGGCGCGAGGGGAGATCATTGCTTTTCAGGACGCCGATGACGTGTGGACGGAGAACAAGCTGACCGTTCAGCTGACTTTGTTGGCCCAAGACGCCGGGCGCGATGCAGCCGTGGGGCGGGTACAGTTTTTCTCGGTCTCAGAAGATGACGCGGCACACATCAGACAATTCCTGCCGTCGCCGCCCCATTTTTGGGGCACCCAGAACGCCCTTATCCGGCGGTCGGCGTTCGATGTGGTCGGCCGGTTCGATGAGCGGCTGCACTGCCATGAAGATGTGGATTGGTATACCCGCGCGCGCGACCTGGAGCGAACCATCTATGTGCACGACGACCTGGTTTTGCTGCACCGGCGGCACGCCGGCAACCTCACCAATCAGCGCGATATGCTCGTCCGTGATTATCTGGTAATGCTCAAGCACACGCTGGACCGCCGCCGGCAGTGCGTGCAGCAAGCGGGGCGGGCGTCGCCGCTGGCATCGGCATTTTTGCCGGGCAGGCAGGACTAATATGGGCCTTGCACAAACCGATCTGGTCAGCGTGGTGGTGCCCGTCTACAACGGCGCCGCCTATCTCGGCGAGGCGCTGGAAAGCGTTTGGGAGCAAACCTGCCCTGCCCTGGAAGTGATTGTGGTGGACGACGGCTCGACCGACCATTCGGCGCAGCTGGTGGCCGCGCTGGCCGAGCGCGCCGCAAGACCGCTGCGCTATGTATTCCAGACCAACCAGGGGGCGGGTGCGGCGCGGAATCGCGGCATTGACCTGGCGCAAGGCGAGTTGATCGCATTCCTGGATCAAGATGACTTGTGGCTGCCGACCAAGATCGAGCGGCAGGTGGAGCGGCTGCGCCAGGACCCTGCACTGGGCTATGTGCTGGCCATGAGCGAATTCTTTGTCGATGCCGGTTTTGCGCGGCCGGAATGGCTGCGCCCCAAGCAGTTGGAATCGGCGCAAGCCGGATTCTTGCCCAGCTGCCTGCTGGCACGGCGGCGGGTGTTTGAACAGATCGGTCTTTTTGACCCCGCCCTGACGACATCCAGCGACGCCGACTGGTTCTTTCGCGCCAAAGATGCACAAATCCCAATGGCCGTGCTGCCACAGGTGTTGGTTCGTCACCGTTTCCATGCCGGCAATCAGAGCCGGCTGATTGCTAAAATTCAGACCGAATTGATCGCCATCGCTCGCCGCTCGGTGCGGCGGAAGCAAGATATTTGAGGGGGTTCGCGCAAATGACCATGCCCAATTTCCTGGTCATCGGCAGAGGCAAATCTGGCACAACCGCACTTTACGAGGTATTAAAGACACATCCCGAAATCTGGATGAGCCCGGTCAAAGAACCTCAATTCTTTGTTTGTGAAAACGGTCCGCCTGTTTTTGCCGGCCCATTGCAGTTAAAAGGTATCACACGCCCAGAGGCCTACCAACGGCTTTTTGCCGGTGCGACCACTGAAAAGGCCATCGGTGAAGCCTCGCCGCAGTATTCAAATACCGGTCTGGCCGAACGAGCGGCTCAAGCCATCCAACATCATATCCCCGACGTGCGTTTGATTGCTATTTTGCGCCAGCCGGCCGATTATACCTATTCCCTATTCTATCATATGCAGAGCCGGGGGATAGAGCCGGCGCGTTCTTTACGCCATGCTTTGGCCGAAGAGCAGAGCGGGCAGCGCGCAGGCTGGTACCCCAGCCTGCGTTATGGCGAAGGCATTAGAACATACCCGGCTCTCAAAGCCTACTATGATCGCTTTTCACGTCAGCAGATTCGAGTCTACTTGTACGAAGAGTGGAACTCGCAGCCACAACAAATGCTGGGCGACCTCTTGGCGTTCCTGGACGTAGATTCAACCCTTGTTCCACCCATAGTAGCGCGCCAAAATGTGACCGCCACATCGCGCAGCTATGTCCTACACAGATTCATGGCTCACCCGCATACAATCAAAACCCTTCTCAAGCGCTGGCTACCCCATTCACTCGTCCGCTATTTGACACAGATAACAAGGCAGTTTAATCGCATTGCGCCGCCGCCAATGGACCCCGAACTGCGTCGCGAACTGACCGAGGCCGCCCGCGAGGACATTTTGCGCACTCGGGATTTGATTGGCCGTGACCTCTCAGCCTGGCTGCGAGTATAAAGCGGTATGGATATACAAACGTGCATGCCCAATTTTCTCATCATCGGCAGGTCGCTCTGCGGCTGTACGGCGCTGGCGCGCGTACTAAACCGTCACCCCCAAATTTATACGAGTCCTGTGGAGGAGCCTTCTTTTTTTGCTCTGAATGGCATAGCGCCTCGCTTTGATGGCCCTGAAGACGATCGATGGAGCCGTCATTTGGTCTACCGCTTGAGCGACTATCAGGCTTTGTTCAAAAATGTGACCACTGAAACGGCCATTGGTGAGGTCTCGACCATGTATACGAACTGGTACCAGGTCGAGCAGACCGCCGAAAACATCTTTCAGCACATACCACACGCCCGGCTCGTTGTCATCTTGCGCCACCCTGCCGAACGCGCCTATGCCGCTTTCCTTTCCCGGCGGCAGCAAGGGCGAGAGCCGCTGGCTGATTTTGCTCAAGCATTGACCGCCGAATATGATCCCAGACGCGCCAATTGGTCTCCGGCACATCGTTATTTCCAAAATGGGCTTTATGATACGTTGCTGCAACCTTATTACAAACGATTCCCTCGTGAACAAATCCATATCGGCTTGTATGAGGACAGCCAAACCAGACCGTGCGAGTTCATTCGGGACATTTTGCGCTTTCTATGCATGGACGAGACATTGACACTGGAAGGCTCTCTGGGTAATACTCCCTATCGCCCGCGCATCTATGCTTTACAATCGTTTATGTGCCAGGCACACGTACTCAAAGTCACTATCAAGAGATTATTGCCCTCAAACGTGTACAGCTGGGCCGTATCGAACTTGCGCGCATTGAACCAAAGCCAACCGTCGCGGTCAGAGCAGCAGATCATCAGGCAACTCACCATACGCTATCGGACCAGCATACTCAATCTCCAAGAACTGATTGGCCGCGACCTTTCGCACTGGCTGGAGTGAGGATGGAAACACTGGGCAAAGTCAGCGTCATCATCCCCGTTTATAACAGCGCGCGCTATCTGGGCGAGGCCATCGAGAGCGTGCTGGCGCAAACCCGCCCGCCGGATGAGGTGATGGTGGTGGACGACGGCTCGACCGACGACAGCGCCGGGGTGGCGCAACGGTATCCGGTGCGGCTGCTGCGGCAGGCCAACGCGGGCGCCTCTGTGGCGCGCAACCACGGCGTGGAAGCGGCGAGCGGCAGCCTGCTGGCCTTTCTCGACGCTGACGACCTGTGGCTGCCCGGCAAACTGGCCTGGCAGGTGGAGGCCTTGCGCGCCGAGCCGGAGTTGGACGCCGTGCTGGGGCACATCCAGCAGTTTCGCAGCCCAGACGTGCAAGCCGCTGCCGAGGATACCGCACCGTTTTGGGCCGCGCAGGCCGGCCCGCATCCCGACACACTGCTGGTTCGCCGCGCCGCGTTCGAGCGCATCGGCCCGTTCGACCCGGCCTGGCGGGTGGCGCAATGGGTGGAGTGGTTTATGCGCGCCGAAGCGCTGGGTTGGCGCGCCCGCATGCTGACGCAGGTGCTGGCGCGGCGGCGCATCCACGACCAGAACATGGGCATTTATCACAAAGAGTTGGCCCGCGCCGAATATCTGCGCCTGCTCAAACTGGGGCTGGCGCGGCGGCGCGCTCAATCTGGATAAGGAAATCGATGATGCTGCGCCTGGATGCACCTCCTCTCTATTTGATGCACATTCCCAAGACGGCCGGGAGTTCATTATCGCGTTGGCTGGCTCGTGTTTATGGTCAGCAGCAGACCGCAAGTATCAAGCTGCCTCACCATTTAGTCAGGTATACGCTGGAATCTCTGCGTCATTATCGCTGTTATACCTGCCATTTCGGCCCTGGACTGTTCGACCTGATCGGCCGAAATGACTTGCTGCGCTTTACCGTCTTGCGCGATCCGGTCGAGCGCGCGATTTCGTTTGTTTACTTTCGGCAAAACCAAATTGCCAGACATGTCGCACACCTGCGGCCGGATTATCTGGAGCAAATGCAGCCGTGGGTCAAGGCCGACCTGCGCGAGTTGCTCCAGATACCCCAGTTCAGCCGACCAATAAAAGACGGCCAGACGCGCTTTTTAGGCGTCACTCAAGACTGGCGTCCTTATCTGCGTGACGGCGCCATCGGCAGCAGTGGGCAGCCTTTGCAGCGGCCCTTGCACCCCTCACAACAGCCCGACTCTGCCGACTGGCCGGCGGTTTGCGCGGCTGCGCGTCACCGGCTGGAAACGATGGACATCGTAGGCGTCACCGAACGTATGGATGAAACCCTAGAACTGTTCTGTGGGCGGCTGGGCATTAGGCGCCCGGCGCGCCTGCCGCAGGCCCACATCAACCCGCGCAAAAACGGGGTGGATGTGGGCTATTATCGCCGCACCACCCCGCCCGACCTGGTCGAGATGATTGAAGCGCGTACGGACAGCGACCGGGAATTGTACGCCCTAGCCAACGAGATGCTGGACCGGCAGTTGGCCGAGTTTCGCGCCGCACGGCAGCGATTTTACAGCCTGGCCCCGCGCCTGCGCATGCCGGTGTATCAAACGCGGCAGTGGCTCAAGATGTTTCAACCACAAAGGACACCAAGAACACAAAGAATGTCCGAGGGATAGACGATGGCAATCTATGCGCCGATTCCCGATCAGGCAGAACTATTGGGCAAAGCCTTGCTGGATGCCGCCTTTGAGGTACATACGCTCTTGGGCGCCGGATTTTTGGAACGCATCTATGAAGACGCGTTGTGCCACGAACTCACGCTGCGCCATGTGCTTTTCGAGCGGCAAAAGGCCATTTCGGTGCCATACAAAGATTTCCAGATTGAAGGCCAGCGTCTTGATTTGTTAATCGGCGGCCTGGTGATTGCCGAGATCAAGGCTGTGGATGCCATTCATCCCATCCACCAGGCGCAATTGATGTCTTATCTCAAGGCTACCGGCTTGAGATTGGGATTTATTCTCAATTTCAATGTGCCGCGCTTGAAGGAAGGTATTCGTCGAGTTGTGCTGTAACAAGATGTTTCAACCACAAAGGACACCGGGAGCACCAAGAAAATCAGGCCAGTTAGAAACGTTATTTTCCTTGTATTTCCTTCGTGTTCTTTGTGCCCTTGGTGGTGGATCAAAACGCCCCAACCACAAAGGACACCAGGAGCACCAAGAAAATCGGGTCAGTTAGAAACGTTATTTTCTTTGTATTTCCTTCGTGTTCTTTGTGCCCTTGGTGGTGGATCAAAACGCCCCAACC
>CAYRXM010000100.1:0-8869 GCA_964428175.1 uncultured Anaerolineae bacterium | reverse complement strand
GTTATTTTCTTTGTATTTCCTTCGTGTTCTTTGTGCCCTTGGTGGTGGATCAAAAATGATTTCTTACGAACCCTGCCCTGACCTGTGGTGCATTACCACCTATTTCAACCCGTGCCATTACCGCACGCGGCAAGAGAACTATGCCCGCTTTGGCGCGCCGCTGCGCGAGGCCGGCATCCCCTTGCTCACCGTCGAGTGCGCCTTTGGCGACGACCCGTTCGAGCTAGCGCCTGGCCCCGACGTGCTCCAGGTGCGTTGCCCGCACGTGCTGTGGCAAAAAGAGCGGCTGATCAACCTGGCGGTGGGCCGCTTGCCCGCCGATGCGCGCAAGGTGGCCTGGCTGGACGACGATATCCTGTTCACCAACCCGCGCTGGGCCGTCGAAACGGCGCACCTGCTGGACGAATGGGTTGTTGTACAGCCGTTCGAGCGGGTGGTGCGTTTGAAACAGGGAAAATGGAACGCCGACGGCGATGAATATACAGTCGAGTCATTTGCTGCCGTCACCCGGCGCGACCCGCAGACGCTCCATGCCGGCACATTCCATGCACACGGGCACACCGGCTTTGCCTGGGCGGCGCGGCGCGGCTGGCTGGCGCAGCACGGCCTCTATGAGGCGTTTCTCAGCGGCAACGCCGACCATTATATGGCGCACGTACTGGCCGGCGACCTGAGCAGCCCGTGCATGCAAAACCTGCGCGGCATCTCCCGCACAGCAGCGCTCAGCCGCCGTGTACAGCGGGTGGCCTGGCTGAGCCGCCTGCGCGCGCTCATTCCCCAGGCGTGGAAAAAGCACATTCGCCGCCTGCCAGGCATGCGCCGCGACCTTTCGGCCTTTTGGCGACATTTTGAGCGCTGGGCGCGGCCGGCCGCCGAGGCTGTCGGAGGGCAAGTGGGGTATTTGAACGGCGAGGTGCTGCACCTGTGGCATGGCGAGGGGGCCAATCGTGGGCACGGCGAGGGCTGGCTGGAGATGCACCGGCTGGGCTTTGACCCCGCCGCCGACCTGCGCGTCGGCCCATCCGGCGGCCTGGAATGGGCCAGCGACAAACCCGCACTGCGCCGCTGGGCCGCGGAATTTTTCGCCCGGCGCAAGGAGGATGGCGGATGACGCTGGTGACGCGGCCCAATTTCATCATCATCGGCGCGCCCAAAGCCGGCACCACCGCCCTGGGGCGGGTACTCGGCCAACACCCGCAGATGTGCGACAGCCCGGTCAAAGAGCCGCGCTTTTTGGCCTTTGACGGCGGCCTGCCGTCATTTGGCGGCCCGCCGCACAACGACTATACCGACCTGCCCACCGTGACTACGTGGAGTGAGTATCAGGCGTTGTTTGAAAAGGCCAGCGACGCCCTGGCCGTCGGCGAGGCGTCTACCATTTACATGTATTACCCCGGCGACAGACCCGCCGAGCGCATCCGCCATTACCTGCCCGGCGTGAAATTGATCGCCATTTTGCGCCACCCGGCCGAGCGCGCCTGGTCCAACTTTGTCCATGCTGTGCAGTTGGATTGGGAGCCGCTGGCCGATTTCCGGCGCGCCTGGGACGACCAGCCGCGCCGCATGGATGAAAACTGGTCCTATTTTTTGCGCTATCGCCAAAACGGCTGTTACGCCGAGCAACTCGAGCGTTATTGGGCCCGCTTTCCCCGCGAGCAGATGCGCGTTTACCTGTATGAAGACTGGTGCGAGCGGCGCGACGAAATGCTGGCCGACATGTTGCGCTTTCTCCAGGTGGATGACGCATTTCGCCCGGCGCAGTACCCGCGCTCCAACGTGTTCAAGATGCCGCGCAATCGACAGGTGCACCGCCTGTTCAACCGCTCGCCGCTGGCCGAGCGGCTGCGACGTGGGCCGCTTTTGCTGCGCCGCCTGACCGTGGGGATGGTCAACCGCCTGAACCTGTATCGTCCGGCTCTGACAACCGACCTGCGCCGGCAGCTCACCGCCGAATATCGCGGCGAGATTGTGCGCCTGCAAGACCTGTTGGGTCGCGATTTGGGAGGGTGGCTGTGATTGGACAAATGATAGACCGAAAGCAAATAGCATGAAAATTGCCTTGATCGTACAAAACACAGCGATTGACGGGGTAACCACCTTTGTGCTGAATATGGGAAGCATTCTCTGTCGCGCTGGTCACGAGGTCACCGTGGTGACGCTAAAGCAGGGCGATTGGTGGCCGCGCCTGGCCCAGGCTGGCCTGCGCGGCGTTTACAGACCCCAGGCGCGCTGGGAAAGCACCATTGGCTATGTTCGGCGTATGGCCCGATGGCTGAACCAGGAGCGTTTCAACCTGCTGCTGGTCAATTGCGGCCGTTTTCTCAAACCGGTGCAGTTGGGGCTGCCGTTTCTGGCCGATGATATGACGGTCGTTCCTATTGTTCACAATGACCGGGCCGGCGTTTATGATGTGGTCGAGTTGAACGCAGAGGCATGGAATGTGGCGGTTGCGGTCAGCCCACAGGTGCAGCGCGTTCTGCAGACTCGCCAGATTGAACGCCCAATGATCTATATTCCCTACGGCATTGATTTGCCCGCGCCACACCAATTGCAGGCTCGCGCCGCCTGGCAGAAACCTTTGCGGCTGGTTTACGTTGGACGATTGCAAGATCGGCAAAAAAATGTCCAACTGCTGCCGGACATCCTGGCCGCCTGCCGCCGGCGGCAGATCGATGTCCGCCTGACGGTCGTAGGCGACGGCCCTGACCGTGCTTGTTTAGAGCAAAGGTTTGCAGCAGAGGGAGTGGCAGAACAGGTTGAAATGCGCGGTTTTCAGCCGCCTGAAGAGGCATACCAGGCCATGCGCGAGCATCACGTTTTGCTCTTGCCTTCCCACTTTGAGGGACTGCCGCTGGTGCTGCTAGAGGCGCAGGCCAACGGCTGTGTGCCGGTTGCATCGCTGCTGTCCGGCATCACCGATGTGGGCATTCAGGACCGGGTCAGCGGCTGGCTGGCCGCGCCCAACGATGCAGGCAGCGTTGCCGAAGGAATTGCTGCGCTGCAAGAGCCGGCGTTCTGGCAGGCTTGCAGCCGGGCCGGCATCGAGCGCGCCGGCAAGTTGTTTTCGACTCAGGTGATGGGAGAACGCTATTTGCGTTTGATCGAGGAAATTCAACAGGATACCTACCCTTTGCTGTTTTCAAGATCGGCCTTGCGCAAAAAAGGCCGTACATTATTCACTGCAGGGGATTATTTGCCGCTGTCGCTGCGCAGCCGCTTGAGGAGGCTGCGCAGGCAGTTGAAAAAATGGCAGGAGCGATGATCTCGTGTTGCAGATTGACCGGTTGATCGTGTTTGCCGGGCCATCTGGCTGCGGAAAATCCACATAACGATGTTCCAGGTATGGATCGCGTGCTTTGATTTGCTTCGACCATGGCGGCGCGGGCTGCGCGGAGGGTATATGGAGGATCAGGTGATCGACATTCTCCACGCTGCCAGAGAAATCACATGCGCCACACTCTGGGCGCCGCCTCGGTTGCTGATTCAACGGCTTGGGACAAGGCAGCTTGTGTTGATCAAGCCATCGCTCAAGCGGTCTAGTCTACGTCAAATCTGGCCGAGAATGGTAAGGATGCGGCAGGCTCAACAGCTATATCGTCGCCCATCCAGACTGGCGCAGCAATACGATGCGTGGTTTCAGTTCTGCGCCACGTATCATGCGCTGGCTCACTGGATCATGGATACGACAGAGCATACTCCCCGGCTGATCCACCTGGCAGAATGGCCAGACCTGCGGCAGAAATTAGCCAGATAGCGCAGTTGAAAGAACAATATGAAGACCCATCCCAACTTGTTGATCATTGGCGCGCAAAAGTGCGGCACCACCGCGCTCTATAATGCGCTGCGCCAGCACCCAAAAATTTTTATGTCGTCTCCCAAAGAGCCAGGCTTTTTTGCCTTTGATGGTCGTCGGCTTGACTTTCAGGGGCCGCTGATGCCTCACAGCCGCTTTCAAGAGCCGCTGGATTGGACAGCTTATCTGGCCTTGTTTGACGGCGCGGCTGAATATCCCGTGCGTGGCGAGGCCTCCACCTATTATACCTATTGCTGGCCTGAGCAAACAGCCAATCATATTCATCATCGTTTGCCACAAGCGCGTCTGATTGCCCTCTTGCGACAGCCTGCCGAACGCGCTTATTCTGCCTTTGGCATGATGCGGCAAAAAAGGTTGGAGCCGCTGGCCGATTTTCGTCGTGCGCTGACGGCCGAACGGTCGGCCGTACGAGCGCGCTGGACGCCAGATTTTCGCTATGCTCAGAACGGGATGTATTATTCCTGTCTCAAGCCCTACTTTGACCATTTTCCGCGCTCCCAGATTTGCGTTTATCTGTATGAAGACTGGAACGACCGTCCAGCCGAGATTCTGCACGACATTTGCCGCTTTTTAGAAATAGACGAGATGTTTACCCCGGCGATGGCGGCACGGCGTAATGTCACCCGGCTCACTCGTTCCAAAACGCTCAATACATTGCTCAAACGGGCGCACCCATTCAAAGCCCTGCTGCGCCCACTGCTGCCCGCCCGATGGCGAAAAGGGCTGTTGCGCCGCCTGCGTCGTTGGAACGAGCGGCCCCCGCTGCCGCTCGACCCGGCTCTGAGGCGCAAACTGACCGAGAGTTATCGCGAGGATATTTTGCGCCTGCAAGAACTGATCGGCCTCGATCTGGGGCATTGGTTGACAGATTTGGAGCCAAAATAGCCCATGACACTGCCAAATTTCTTGATTATCGGCGCGCAAAAGGGCGGTACCAGCGCGCTCTATGATGCGCTCAAACTGCACCCGCAAATCTGGATGAGTCCGGGTAAAGAGCCGGCCTTTTTCGCTGCCACAGATGGCGTCCCCGCTTTTGACGGGCCGCCTTATCGCACGCGATGGATTACCGATCTGGACGTATACGAGGCTCTGTTTGCCGGCGGCGCTCAAGCGCGGGCCATCGGCGAGGCGTCAACGCTGTACAGTTTCTGGCATACGGACCAAACCGCCGCAGCCATCCAGAATTATGCGCCCGATATGCGCTTACTCGCCATCCTGCGGCAGCCGGCCGAGCGGGCCTATTCAGCGTTCCATTTTGTGCGCCAACAAGGGATGGAGCCATTGGCAGATTTTCAAGAGGCGCTGCGGGCCGAAAAATCGCGAGGGCGGTGGCATCCCACTTTTCGTTATGCTCAAAACGGCAAATACAGCATCCATCTCAAGCCCTATTTCGAGCGTTTTCCGCGCGCTCAAATTCGCATCTACCTGTACGAGGACTGGAACAACGACCCCGAAGGGGTCATTCGTGATATTTGCCGCTTTTTAGAGATAGATGAGATGTTTATTCCGGCGATGGCCGCGCGGCGCAATGTCACTCGAATCACACGTTCAGAGGCGCTGAAAATATTCCTCAAACGGCCGCACCCGCTCAAAGCCCTGCTGCGCCCGCTGCTGCCCGCCAGATGGCGCAAGAACATGGTCAAGCAAATGCACCGTTGGAACGAGTCGCCGCTGCCGCCGCTCAACCCGGCCCTGCGGCGCGAACTGACCGAGAGTTACCGCAAGGACATTTTGAAACTCCAGGACCTCATCGGGCGCAATTTGAGCCACTGGCTTTAGGCAGTGCCAATGAGGCTCTGCCCAGAGTTGCGTGCCTGCGCTAGCGTAAGGCACCCGGAACAGGAGGACTTGTGACATCACAAACTGACGGTAAAGCAGCCATTCTAATTGTAAACGGCGGCGCGGGTGCCGAATCCAACCGCTGGATCAGGCTTTGCCTGGACAAAATTGCCGCATGGACAGATTACGAAAATTATCACATTTATGTGTGGAATAACCGCGTCGAGGACGAGAATCTGGCGGCCTGGCTGCAACAGCAACCCCGCCTGACCATGATTGCGGCAGCGCCCTATGAAAAATTAAACCATCCGCACCGCACGCCGCTGCAGCGCCTGTATCACCTGGCCCGGCAGGAAGGGGCGACGTACATTGTCACGATGGACAGCGACGCTCATCCCCTCAAGCCCGGTTGGTTGACTACCCTGCTCCGGGCGTTGGATGATGGCGCGGCGTTGGCCGGGGTTTGGCGCGACGAGTTGTCTGCCGCCATCCAGCCTTATGTTCACCCCAGTTGTTTATGCACGACGGTGGACTTTGTCGAGCAGCACTGTCTGCGGTTCGATTTTAACAGCAGCGACAGCATCGAGAAAAATGACACGCTCTCTGATTGGACCCGCGTCGCCGAATCGGTCAGCGCGCCCATCTATCGCTTGCCGCGAAGCAACCGGAACAATTTTCACTATCTCATGGGCGGCATCTATGGCGACCTGATTTATCACCATGGCGCCGCCAGCCGCGAAAATGTCTCATTCCACGGCGAGGTCCGGTCACAAGAGCAAAATCAAGGCAATTTACTGGTTCGCGATCGGGTGGCCGACCTGCTTTTTGCCGGGTATGACCAATATATGTCATGGTTGCAGGGGCAACAAACAGACCCGGCGTTCGAGCAAAAAATAACCCGGCTGCCACACCAGAATGCCGGCATTACCACATGGACCAAGTGGCGGCAGCGCATCCGTTTCGGCCAGTGGCGCAGGCAGATATATCGCAAATTGAACAAGCAGCCGTTGGTCAGAAAGGCGGTGAACCTGGTTCGCCGGTATGTGACCAGGCGAAACCGACCAGGCCAACCGCGAAGGAGTGAAGCCATGATCGGTCCGTTTACCCGCCCCATGCTCAACCTGCTTCCTTTTGGGTGGCGGGCCGAAGGACCAGACTTTGTCGGCATCGGTGCGCCCAAAAGCGGAACGACATGGTGGTACACCCTGCTCAGCGACCACCCCCAGATAGTGCCGAACTGCATCAAATGGGACAAGCGCAAAGAACTCCAATATTTTGCGCATTTTCAGCACCGCCCCTTGACCGGCGAAGAGATAGCCGTCTACCGCCAGGCCTTTGCCTCCCCGCCGGGGGCCGTCTGCGGCGAATTTTCTGTTCAATACCTTTCATATCCACACTGTATTGAGCACCTGGCCGTTGTTGCGTCCAATGCCAAAATCCTGGTCATTTTGCGCAACCCGATTGACCGCTTGATGTCTCATTTGAATCACTTGACCGTCAATCGCCTTCGACCTTATCAGCGACTGAACCCTGGGCAAATATATGTATTTAGAACCTTTTCGCTGTATACCGAGGCCACCCTGCACAGCCTTTACAGCATCGGTCTGGAGCGGTTGTTTCGTCATTATAACCGGGAGCAGGTGCTGGTGTGGCAATACGAGTACATGGTTCGCTTTCCCGATGAAACACTGCGGCGCACCTATCGCTTCCTGGGCGTGGATGAGCGTTACCGGCCGCAAAAAATCGCTGCGCCGGTCAACGTTCACCCTTATCTCATCCCCAAACCCACGCCGGAAGAGCGGTCTCAGTTGGCAACATACCTGGCCGACGACGTCCGCCGGGTGTTCGCCCTTTGCCCGGAACTGGATCGAACGCTGTGGCCGGATTTTGACCATTGAGCGAGTTCAGGTCGGAACATCCTGTACCGCTCCGCCGCATCCAACCTTTGTGTCCTTTGTGGTAGAAAAAGTGACCGTCCGAGTTGTGACGTTTCATCGGAGAACAGAATGCTCAATTCTTTTGCAGATATCCTGTGCCAGCATGCCACACAGCAGCCCAACCGCACGGCACTAACCCTGCCGGCCGCCGGCGATGCGCCGGAGGTCAACCTGACCTTTGGCGAACTGGCCCTGCGCAGCGGCGCCGCCGTCGTTCCGATGATGAACTCTTTCGGGCCGAATGGACAGGTTCGGGTCGTTTTCCACCCGTCACTCGACCCCGGCGCCGCCGACCGTCCACACGCGGAACGGGTGGCCGGCCTGGTGCGGCAGTATGCGGCTTTTTTGGAGAGCATCCTGCAAAGCGAGCCGGAAAATGTTTCTCTGGGAACACTATCCCGGTATCTGAACCTGCCGTTGTCGATCGAGCCAGACCATAATGAGGAGGCTGCTGCCGTTGACCGCACAAGATAGCGCATCTGTTGAACCCGGTTTTATCTATGCTGCGCTGCGGCCGCTGCTCCGCCCGCACCTGCTTTTGCTGGCCGGGCTGATTCTGGTCTCGCTGCTCACCATGGCCGCCGAAAGCGTGGGGCTGGGCGCGGTGCTGCTCTTGCTGGGCGCCGGCGCGATAGACATTCCCTGGCTAACGCCGCTGTTGCGGCAGGCGGCCGCCTATCCCTTTACGGCGCGGGTGCAGTTGGCCGCCCTGCTGCTGGTGGGCATCACCCTGCTGCGCAGTGGATTGCGATACGGCCAGCAGTGGCTGTCTTTGCGCCTTCAGCGCGGCGTGGAACGCAAATTGCAGCGGCAGGTGTTCGCCCGCTTGCAGCAGGCCTCGCTGGATTATTTGCAGCGCCAGCAGCGCGGCGACCTGTTCACCCTGTTGAATCAATATCCACGTCAGGTGGGCGGCTTGATTTTGCAGATGGGCGATGCGGTGGCCGATGGCGTGATCTTGATCGGCTATGCCGCGCTGGCTTTGGCCCTTTCCTGGCCGCTGGCCCTGTTGTGTCTGGCCCTTTTGCTGCCCAGCGGGCTGCTGCTGCGCCCGCTGCTGGCCCGACGGCTGCGCGCCCTCAGCCGCAAACTGCGCGACATGATGCGCGAACTGGCCAGCGTCACCTATGAACTGCTGTCGGCGACCAAGCTGATTCGCCTGTTTGACCGCGAAAAATGGAGCGCCGAGCGGTTCGGCCAAAAACTGGACGAATACCAGGCTTTCGAGTTCCGCACCGCCGCCATGACCGGCCTGACCCGCCCGCTGTTCAGCCTGTTGAACGTGCTGCTGCTGGCGGCCGTGCTGCTGCTCAGCCCATACCTCATCCATGCATCGTCA
>CAYRXM010000099.1:0-18310 GCA_964428175.1 uncultured Anaerolineae bacterium | reverse complement strand
GAAGGCGGGAGTGTCTGCCGACTGGCCCACATAGACGGTGCCGCGATTGTGCTGCTGGGCGTGGATGCCACCGATTGAGTTGGTTGTTAAAGAAGTCGAGCCCAGGTGGTCGCCGTGCAACCAGTATACCGTACTTCCCACCTTCATCGCAACTCGCTGGCCGCCGAAATAGTAGTACTTGGTCGCCACCCTGCCCTTGACCTCATAGTGCTCGCCGGGATAGTAGGTCGTCCCACCCGCATCGACCTTTTTCACGCGCACGCCGTCACCATCATAGATGAAGGTGGTCGTCTGCCCGTTGACGGTCACCGAGACCAGCCGGTTTTCGATGTCGAAAGTCTGCTGGTAGGTGACGCCCCCTTTGACGAAAGACCTCTCGAGTTTCCAACTCGCCGGGTCTTGGAAACCCGAAAGGTCTCAGCGAGGGAAAACTGACCCCGAACGGAGACTATCGACACAAGCAAAAAGCCCTTTGAGACCGCAGAGACCCCAAAGGGCTTGATAAAGATGGAGCAAAACGGCGCAGAGCGCCTGGGCAGACATTCACCACGCGGAGCGTGGGAACGAGCAAAACGTCCGCAGGGGAAAAAGAACCGTGCCGGCGGGGAGTCGCCGGCACAAGGGAAGTATAAACAGCACTAGAAACCACGAATGAACCTATACCAAAAAGATGATAAACTGGCTCTAGGTTCGATATTTTCTACCTGTTTTGTAATCTGAACATACAATTCTTCTTCTTCTAGAGATCGTTCTTGACTCCAGTTGTAATAGTTTTTTTGTTTCTTTATTCTCAGATCTATCGCCGCACACACAAGCAAATTCTCCAAGTTGGTACTCACAAACTCGATCACGGGACTTGGATATTCTTCGTGGTCAATATAAACAATCATACCTGCTTCATACTGGTCATAGTCTTTTAGATTCACACAAATACTATCTGCTTCATATGAACCTATCTCAAGTAAATGGTGCAACCTGTAAAACTCGCAAAACGGATTAACAGTTGCCTGATTACGTGAGATCAATTCTCGGATATTCGCGTACAGTCTCATGCCCCCCAATCTCAGATTTTGCCAATCGTAAGAAATTAACATATCTCTGTAAGACTTGGGGAGATGAATTGACAACATGCGTTCCACTTGTTGACAATCATTTTCCGTTATTGTTGGGGGACCTAGATGATAAAATGTACTGATTACAGGTGACTTTTCGTTTGCTTCAAGTTCATTTAGAAATAACTTTACCTGATCGAGTGTCTGCACAGATTCCTCCGCTACAAGTCTATGGATGCCAAATTTTAAAGCCAGGAACTAGGCTATGCACTGAAAAGGGCAAAGGAATTGCCATTGGTCCATAGTCTAGGTGGTGATGTACAAGTGTTTCTCCTGCATATGGAGCGTGTTCAGGGAAAGTCTGGAGCCAAATATCATCAACCACTGGTGATCCATTTTTTATCATCTGTAGATTATTATCACTCATCGTATCTGGATATTGATTAGCCCACTGTTTCCAAAAAGCCGTTCTATTTCGGATGCCCCCGTTTGAAGTAGGTGTACCTGAAGAGAACTGACTGGTATCGATTGCCATTGGGCCTTTCGTAGTTTTTGGATCGATGTGAACTTGATAAGGCGAGTCTTGAGACACAGGAGTAGAGGATACGTCGGTTTTCTCACCACCAGATTGAATTTTAGTTGAACCATAGTTAGTGTTCAAAGAATTGGTATGCGCCCAGAACTCGGCGCTTGATCCCCATTCACTTTTTACATACTGGCTCCATTCTACTCGAGGGTCAAAACTAAACTGATCGTCGAACCAGTTCTGAAACTTGCTCCATGCATTTTTGATCCACCCTTCGCGACCTCCAATCCTGGCTCCGCCGCCCGAATCTCCGCCAGCATCCTCACACTGCATCCCCGTTGCGCACCTTGCATGTCCGTTGGCATCCTTGTACAGAACGGGATTTCCTGTTACATACATATACCTGCTTTGATGCTGGCTTCCCACCCCCGGCACCAGCGTATCCGCGCTCAGGAAGCGGCCAAGATAAGATCACCTCGCCGTAAGGCAGGTAGCGCTGCTCGGCCACCACATTTCCGCCAGCGTCGGTTGTTAAAGAGGTCGAGCCGAGGCTTGTCCCGAATGCAGCGAGGGACGCAGGTAAAAAGGCCATCATTTGTTAAATTGCGGCCTACCCACAGCGTAGGCATGTCATCAAGTATAACTCACATTGCCCACCTGGGTCAACCCTTCGACTCAAACTCTGCGAGTTTGCGCTCAGGGCAAGCCGGTTGGCGGCGTCGCAGGCTTGCCTTGAGTCTGCCGAAAGGTGTAGGTGACGGCGCGCCTTCTTGCCCTCGCCCGCACAGTGACCGGAAAAGCAGCGCGCCGTTTGCCCTTTTTTCAAAAGACTCGACAAAAGCGCTCAAAATCACCCTGAATGCTTTTGTTCTGTTTTCGGGTTGTGGTATAATGGGTAATGTAAACGCCCACCCGGACAGCCAGGTAAAGGGTATGAAAATTTCACCAATTGAAGCCAACGAGAAAAATCTCTTGTATCAGGTCAGCCGTCATTTGAGCCAGGATTTGGATATTAACCGCGTCTTGGCTGATGTCTTGCAACTCACGCTCAACTGCGTCGGCGCAGACATTGGCAGCATCCTCATCTTTGACGATCGCGGCCTGGTGGCGCACAAGATTCTGGCCCGCCAAAAAATACCCGCCGAAAAGGCCAACCTGGTCATCGCCGAGGTACTCGAACAGGGACTTGCCGGCTGGGTGGCCAGACATCGCCAGGGCGCGATTGTCACAGACGTGCTGAACGATCCCAAGTGGGTCAATTTCGCCGATGACGATTTCGTCGGCGGCTCGGCAATCGGCGTCCCGCTGGCGCGCCGTGACCGCCTGGTCGGCGTTTTGACCCTGCGCCACGCTCAACCCGATCACTTTGGCCCGGAGCATCTGGCGCTGCTTTCTTCTATCGCCGAGCAGTCGGCAATCGCCATCGAGAATGCGCGGCTGTTCTACACCGTCCAGACCGAGCAGGCCAAGCTGGAAGCGATCATCGATGGCGCCAACGACGCCATTGTCGTCACCGATCCGCAGGGGATCATCTTGCGCATGAATGCGCTGGCGCGCAAGGCCTTTGACGTACCGGAACAATTCTTGAACGAGCGCTGCCATCTGACCGAAGCATTCGACGACCGCGATCTGCTGGCGCTCTGGCACGAGTGCAAGGCCGGCGGCCCGCCATGCGTTCGCGAGCTCAAGCTGGACAACGGCACAACTTTGGAGGCCAGCATCACCGAAACGCCCGGAGTCGGGTTCGTGATCATGATGCACGACGTGACCTCGCTGAAAGAACTGAACGATCTGCGCAACGATTTCGTCTCGACCATCTCGCACGATCTGCGCTCGCCGCTCCAGTTGATCTATACCTATACCAGCCTGCTGCGCGAAGATCAGGCAATCACCGAACACCAACTGGAATTTCTGGAAGGCATCAACCGCAGCGTAAAAAAAATGTCCGATTTGCTGGACGACCTCTTTGACCTGCTGCGCATCGGCGCGGGGGTCGAGATGCAGGCCGAATGCTATGACATCAGCCGGCTGATCGAACGGGTTGTGGCCCGCTTTGAGCAAATGGCGGCAGAAAAGGGGCTGAACATCGACGTCCAGATCGACGCCCTGCTGCCCCCCGTTCACGTCAACCCCAATCGCATCGACCAGGTTTTGAGCAATCTGCTGGACAATGCGATCAAATACACCCCACAAGGCCGCATCACCGTGCAGGCAACCGCCAACGACACCCACTTGAACGTCCAGGTCATCGACACCGGCATCGGCCTCAAACCGGAAGAGCAGCGGCAGTTATTCGCCAGGTTTTACCGCGCCCGGAACGAGTTCACCAAAAGCATCGACGGGTCGGGGCTGGGATTGGCCATCGCCAAATCGATCATCGAGCAATATGGCGGGCGAATGTGGGTGGCAAGCAAGTGGCAGCAAGGCAGCACGATTGGGTTCACACTGCCATTGTGTGACAAGGATCAGGAATGAGCGATTCCCAGCCCCCGGACGCGCTGGCTCTGTCCGAGATCGAACAACTACGCCGTCAAGTAGACAAACTGACCCACGAGCGCGATCAGGCCCAGGCCATGCTCAAAGGCCTCGAATACTTTGGCCCGCACGTCTCCTTTTGGGACGGAACGCCCGAGCGGCTGCCCGGCCTGGCCGAACACATCCGCCAGGCGTTCAAACTTGAGCGCGTGATGCTCTCATTGTACGAAGGCGGCAGTCTCGGCCGGCGGGTCGTCATCCCGCCCGAATCCGAATCCAACATCCAGGTATCGCCATCGCAGTTGGAACAAGCCGTCCAAAGAGGCGAACCGTTCCTTGTTTCAGAAGGCCAGGATCACCTGCTGATCGTGCCGCTCGTCACCGGGATGCAGCGCGTCGGCGTGCTCCAGCTCGAGAGCGGGCGGCCGTTCGATCCGCTGTGGAAAAACTTTTGGTACGCGATGGGCCCGCAAATCGGCTCGCTGGTAGTCGGCGGCCGGCTGCTGGATCAACTGGAAACCTCACGGCTGCGACACCAACTGCTCTACGAAATCACCCGCCATCTCACCTCGCGCCTCAAACTGGACAAAGTGCTGTCCGACGTGCTGTCGCTGACCATCCCCTATATCGGCGCCGACAATGGCAGCATCATACTGCTCAACGACGAAGGCGCTGCGATCAACCACATCCTGGTGCGCCGCGATTTGTCGCCCGAAGAGCAATACCAATCGATCAACACCGTGCTCGAAAACGGGCTGGCCCGCTGGGTGATCGAAAATCGCGAATCGACCATCGTCGTCGATACCCTGACCGACGAGCGCTGGGTGAACCTGCCCGGCGACACGCTGGTCGTGCGCTCGGTGCTGGCGGTGCCCTTGATGCGCGGTCAAAAAGTTCGCGGGCTGCTCTTTCTGGTTCACCGTGCGCCGGATTATTTTACCCCTGACCATCTCTTGTTCGCCGCATCGGTCGCCGACCAGGCCGCGGTGACGGTTGAAAATGTGACCCTCCTGGAACAAATGCAGCAGCGCGTCGCCGAACTGGCCGCACTCAACGAGATCAGCGAAGCGGCCACCCTGCTGCATCTCGACGCCGTCCTAGATGTCATCACCCGGCGCACCACGCATGCGCTCAAGGTATCGCGCTGCGCCGTCTTTCTGCTCGACGTGACCGGGAGCCAGTTGGTCCTGCGCGCCGTCGACCGGGCCGACCTGAACGCCGGCGAACTGAACCTGATGGTGCCGCTCAGCAACCGCCCACACGTCGCCGAAGCGATCCAGCGGCGCCGGCCGGTGCAGATTTCCGACGTCTTTGCCGACGAGCGGCTGAACTTTTTCTGGGAACAGGCGCGCGCGCTGGGCATCAAATCCCAGTTGGCCGTGCCACTGGTCACCCAGCAGCGAATCATTGGCGCACTCACCCTCGATCGGGACGCCGCGAACCCGACATTCACCGAAACCGAAATCCAGCTCTGCCAGACCATCGCCCACCAGGCGGCCAACGCCATCGAAAATGCGCGTCTATACGAAGAGATTGCCCAACGCGCCGAGCGGCTGCAACTGGTGAATATCGTCAGCCACGACATCGGGGCCATCCTTGACATCGACGAACTGATGTGGGAAGTGGTGCGGCTGATCCGTGAGGCCCTGGATTGCTATCACGTCTCCATCGCCCTGATCGAAGGCGAGCGCTTGGTCTTCAAATCAAACATCAACTATTTATACCAATCCCTGCCGGCGGCGAACCTGTCGCTGGAAGGCGAAGGCGAAGGCATCGCCGGCTGGGTGGCCGTTCACGGCGCCTCGCTGCTCGTATCCGACGTACACCAGGACCCGCGTCACAAAGCCTCTCTGGACTTGCCCTTGACGCGCTCGGAACTGGCCGTGCCGCTCAAATTGCCCGTCGGCGAATACGAATTCTCCGGCCAGGAACTGGTCATCGGCGTCCTGAACGCAGAAAGCGCCGAAGAAAACGCCTTTTCCTACGAAGACCTGCACCTGCTGGAGGCGCTGGGCGCACAGGTCGCAGTCGCGATCAAGAGCGCGCGCCTGTTCAGCCGCGTCCGCGAAGAGCAAGCCACGCTGGAAGCGTTGATGAACGGCACCAGCGATGCGATCATTGTCACCGACATGCAAGACAGTATTTTATTCTTCAACCCGGCAGCACGCAATGCCTTTTTGGAAGGAGAGACCAACCCCACCGGCCGCCGGCTGCAAGAGGTAGTACAGAACAGCGCCCTGCTTGAACTGGCCTGCCAGAACCAGCAGGAACAACTGCAAGCGGCCGAAATTCCGCTGCCGGACGGGCGCACATTCCACGCCAACATGACCGCAATCCAGGACGTTGGACGGGTGCTCGTGATGCACGACATCACCTACCTCAAAGAAATGGACGAGATCAAATCGAGCTTTGTGGCCACCGTCTCGCACGACCTGCGCTCGCCGCTGCAGGCCATCCAGACCAGCGCCGAACTGCTGCCCAAATTTGGCGATCTGAACCAGGAGCAACGCAAAGAAGTCGATCACATCCTGACCGTCATCCGCCGTGTCACGCTTTTGGTGCAAGACCTGCTCGACATCGGACGCATCGAGGCCGGTGTGGGCATGGAGTGCGAACCGTGTTCGATCAACGAAATTGTGGGCCAGGCCGCGGGCACGCTCAAGCCATTGGCCAAACAAAAGGGGCTTGAACTGGCCATCGATCTGCCGCCAGTTCTGCCGATGGTGGTCGGAAACTCGCTGCGGCTGGAACAAGTCATCAGCAACCTGGTCAGCAACGCGATCAAGTTCACCAACGATGGAGGGGTCACCATTTCTGCGCAGACGAGTGATGGATACGTGGCCGTCGAGGTGAGCGATACGGGGATGGGCATTCCGCTGGATGCACAGCAAAACCTGTTCCAAAAATTCTACCGTGTCAAGACGCCCGAAACGCGCGGCATCGAGGGCACCGGGCTGGGGCTGACCATCGTCAAATCCATTGTCGAAAACTATGGCGGCGAGATCATGGTCAGCAGCGCACCCCGCCTGGGCAGCACCTTTACCATCCGGCTGCCGGTGCATACAGGCGTCCCGGAGGCGCTATCCGCGTAGCACCTGCCACACAAAAATGACCAGCATCAGCAGACCGATCACAAACTGCACCACCGTCGAGAGCGTAAAGCCGAGCACCAGCCCTACGGTGGCTTGCCAGGCCAGCTTCCAATCCTGGCGTTCGCGGTACTCGTTGATCAAAATGCCGGCCACCGAGCCGATGATCATCCCCGGCACCGCCCCGACTCCGGCAAAAATCAACCCGATCAGCCCGCCCGCCAACGACCCGACCAGGCTGTATACCGTCGACCACAGCGAAGCGCCGCCGACCTTGGCCCCAAGCTGGCTCATCCACAAATCGGCGGTGGCCCCGCCCAGGCCGAGCACGGTTAACACGATGAACGAGAACACATCGATGGCCGCAAACCGCTCGCTGATGGCGTAAATCAACACCACCACCCACATAAACCCGGTGCCGGGGATCAGCGGCAAAACAACCCCCAGCAACCCTACCACCATCATCACCAATGCCACCCAAAATGTCCACGTCAATGCAGCCATGTACGTCCCTCCAGCGATTTACCTTGATTATGCCTGTGTCGGCCCGATTTGTCAATTGTACGCACCGGCGCCGCTTTCCGTTGCAAAGGGTTTGTCCAGTCAAGTCGAGTGGGGTATAATGAGGGCAATTTGTTCGCTGGCGGATGAAACAGGCCCATGGAACGCTCAAAACGCATCCTGATCGTCGAAGACAATGTCCAAACTGCCGAATACCTGATCGAGCTGCTCCAGGCCCGGGGCTTTGAGACCGACTGGGCCTTCGACCGGGAGGAAGTCTTTCAAAAACTGCGCGGCGCTTCGCCCGACGCGGCCAGCGTCGCACGGACGTTCGATCTCGTCCTGCTCGACCTGATGCTTTCCCCCGGCGGTGTGGAAGGGTTCGATATTTGCCGCCGCATCAAGAGCGACGACGTGCTCCAACACACGGCCGTGATCATGGTCACCGGCCTGGGATCGACGGCCAACAAGGCGCGCGGGCTGGAGCTTGGCGCCGACGATTATGTGACCAAGCCCTTTATCCCCGAAGAACTCATGGCCCGCGTCCACGCCGCGCTGCGCGTGCGCGAGATGGAACAGGCCGTGGTTCAACGCAACCGCGAGCTGGCCGCGCTGAACGAAATCTCGCGCCTGGCCGGCCAATCGCTCGACCTGGAGCAGGTGCTGGCGGCCACGCTCAACCAGACGCTGTCCGCAATGGCCGGCCGCGCGGCGTTGGTCGCGCTGATCGATGCCGATGAGGCGGGCAGCGCGGTTTTACACAAACACCGGGGCATACCGTCGCAGGTGGTCCAGGCATTGGAGCGCGCGCGCTGGCTGCCCGGTCAGGGCGTGATCGGTCGGATCGTGCAGTCGGGCGAGCAGATTTTGGCCACCGATCTGCACGACGACCCACACCTGGCCGCGTTGATCGCACACGGATTCGACGTTGCCGCTTGCGTGCCGCTGCCGGCGCAGCAAAATGTGATCGGCGCATTGGCCGTGCTCGCGCAAAGCGGCGAGCAGTGGGGCGCGCACAGCTTTCAACTGCTCCAGGCAATTGGCCGGCAGGTCGGCGGCGCAATCGAGAACGCGCGGCTGTACACCCAGGTGCGCCAATATGCCGAAGACCTGTCGCACTCTCAGGCCCAGTTGGTACAGGCCGAAAAACTGTCGGCGATGGGACGGCTGATCATTTACATCTCGCACGAACTCAACAACCCGCTGCAAGCGGTGCAAAACTGCCTGCACCTGGTTACCCATCGCTCGCTGAGCAAGGAAAAAAGCCGCGAGTTTCTGACCCTGGCCCAAACCGAGGTGGAACGCCTGATCAACATCGTCCAGCGCATGCTCGATTTCAGCCGCCCGGCCGGGCCGGGCGAAAACGCGGTTGACGTGCATGCCATCCTGCAAGACGTACTGGCCCTGTCGAACAAGCGACTGTCGCAGGCCAATGTGCGCGTGCGGCGGGCGTTCGCGCCCGACCTGCCCCGCCTGCGCGCCAACCAAGATCAGCTCAAGCAGGTTTTTCTCAACCTGGTGCTCAATGCCGTCGATGCGATGCCCAACGGCGGCCAATTGACGCTCGTCACCCGCCTGGACCGCGACGGCAAATGGGCATTTATCGACGTGCAAGATGAAGGCATCGGCCTCTCGGCTGAGGCGATGAAACATATGTTTGAACCGTTTTATACGACCAAAAGCCAGGGCACCGGCGTCGGGCTGGCGATCAGCTATGGGCTGATCGAGCAGCACGGCGGCGACATCCAGGTGCAAAGCCGGGAAGGGTTGGGAAGTTGTTTTTCGGTCAAGCTTCCCGTTCAACTGGCCGGGTAGAACCGATCCGGACCCAAAGGGATGGAGCAACGCGGGGGGAATGGAATATGAACTTGACGCGCATTTTGATTGTCGATGATGAATCTACGCTGCGCACGACCATGGCCGAGCTGCTGTCCGCCGACGACCGCGAGATCGTCGTCGCTTCCAGCGGTGAAGAGGCCATGGCCTACCTGGAAGATGGGCCGTTCGATCTGCTGATCGTCGACCTGGTCATGCCCGGCATCGACGGCTTGCAGGTGATGGACATGACCCAAAAACTATCACCACAGGCCAAGGTGATCATGCTCACCGCCTATGGCACGCTCGATTCTTCGGTGCAGGCGCTGCGCCGGGGAGCAATGGATTTTTTGCGCAAGCCGGCTTCAGCGCCCGAAATCGAGGCCGCCGTCGACCGGGCGCTGCACAAGCGCTACGAGGAGGCGCGCAAAGAAGAACTGCTTGGGCAAATCCAGTTTGCGCTCCAGGAACTGCGCGGCGGCCAGGACAAACCGGTCGCGCCGGCGCCATCGCGGCCCAGGCAGGAGCGGTTCCTGCAGTCGCGCAACATCATCATCGATCTGCAAAAACACATCGTGACGATGGAAAGCGCAACGCTCGATCTGACGCCTACCGAACTTCGCCTGCTGTCGACGCTGATCGCCAACGCCGATCAGGTGATGAGCTGCAGCGATCTGGTTTACCAGGTGCAAAACTATGAAACCGACGAACGCGAGGCGCGCTCGATCATCCGCGTGTATATCCGCCGCTTGCGGCAAAAGATCGAGCCGGACCCCTCTGCGCCGACCTACATTCTCAATGTGCGCGGCGCGGGATACATGTTTTCCTCGTCCGAAACGCTGCGCCTGGATGATTGAACGCCTGTGATGAAACCACTGCCATTCTTGATTCCCCTGAAAAAAGGTCAAGAACGATGAGCAAGCTCAAACTCTTGACGCATCAAGTATCTTGGAGCTTTGCCAAATGCGCTTGATAAGCACAAGATCAACACCTCAGCAGGCAGTTTGGCGAGCACTTGGCCTTTTTTCAGCAAAGCCATTTTTGAAACGCCTTGCGGTTTTCCTGTTGAGCATCCTGCTCGTTTCAGCTTGCCTGAACCGCGAACCGGAAGAGACGATCACCCTGACCTGGTGGATCACCTATGCCGAGGGCAGCGCCGAATATCCTGCTTTTCAGGCCATCGCCGAGACGTTCAGCAAGCAGACCGGCTACCAGGTCAAGCTGGCGCCGGTGTCCTGGTCGGACATTGCGCCCAAGGGCTATGGCAGCACGGCGCTGCTGCTGGCCCAAAAAGAAGGCAAAGGCCCCGATGTGTGGGGGCCGCTGCCGCACAACTGGACAGCGGGCTTTGTCGATGAAGAACAGATTTTGCCGCTGGAGCAAACACAGATCGAAAATGCGGCTCAATACCTGGACGCCGCGTTGAGATCGTGCCAGGTAGAGGGCATTCAATACGGCTTGCCGGTGCTGTTTGACTCGGTGGCCCTGATCTATAACAAAGACCTGATCGCCGATCCGCCCCAATCTTTTGACGAACTGCTCGCGCTGGCCCGCGCGCAAACCAACCCGGCCCAGGATCGCTGGGGACTGGTGCTGCCCTTGTTGAGCCAGTATCACACCTACCCGTTCATCGAAGGATACGGCGGCTACACCTTTCAGTGTGATCGCGGCGTATGCAGCCTGGATGACATTGGGCTGAACAACGAAGGCGCGGTGCGCGGTGTGCAGTTGCTTTCCGACCTGTACCTGAAAGAAAAGCTGTTTCCCGAGCCGCTGGCCGATCGCACCAGGATGACCAGCCACGCGCTGAGCCTGTTCACCGCCGGACAGGCAGCCATGTTGATCGATGGGCCGTGGGTAGAGCCTCAGATCAAGGCCGCCGGCATCGACTATGGTGTGACCGAACTGCCCGCGCTGCCCGGAGCGACGCGCGCGCCCAGACCGTTCACGGTGTTCCAGGCCATGTATGTCGCTGCCGGCACGGCCCGCGCCGACGAGTCGATTGCCCTGATCAACCACATCGCCAGCCCCAAAAGCATCGAAACGCTGCAAGCGGCGTTGGGCAGGATACCCGCGCGGCGCGACATTGTCCGCTCGACGGCCTTTCGCAACAACGCGGCGCTGCAAGGCTGGTACGATCAGGCCGTTGGCGGCACACCCTTGCCGGGCCTGATCGAGATGAACTCACTCTGGTATCCCTGGGGACACGCGCTCGATCTGTCCATCCCCGGATTGGCGCCGGCGCAAGACGCACTCGACCAGGCGGTGACCGAGTTCAAAGGCTATTTCGATAATTAAAATAATTTATAATTTTGGAGGATACCTTATGGCTAAAGCACGCCGACCTCAATCTCGTTCTTCGTTCAACCCCGCTCAGGGGAGCAAGCCCAAGATGAGTATGGGCAACTTGCAGCAGCAGATGCTTCAGCTTCAGGAGCAGATGGCGCAAACCCAGGAAGCGCTTGGCGCGGAAACGGTCACGGCCACTTCGGGCGGCGGGGTGGTGACGGTGGTTGCTAACGGCAACCAGCAGATCGAATCGATCAAGATCGATCCGCAGGCGGTCGATCCGCAAGACGTCGAAATGCTGGAAGATATGGTGCTCGCAGCGGTCAACGAAGCCTTGACCAAGGCCAAGTCGCTGGCCGAGCAAAAGATGGGCGCGCTGACCGGCGGGCTTGACCTTCCGGGGTTGTTCTAGCATGGCCGCCGTCCCCGAAGCAGTCACCCGCCTGGTCGACGAGTTTTCGCGCCTGCCGGGCATTGGCCCCAAGACGGCCTCGCGCCTGACCTATTACCTGCTGCGCGCTTCGAGCGAGCAGGTGCTGGCCCTCGGCGACGCAATCACCCGGCTCAAGGCGCAGATTCGATTCTGCTCGCGCTGTTTCAACATCACCGAAGCCGATCCCTGCCCGGTATGCACCGATGAAAAGCGAGACAGGGGCGTGGTGTGCGTGGTAGAGGAGCCGCTCGACCTGCTGGCCATCGAGCGGGCAGGCGGCTATCACGGCCTCTATCACGTCTTGCACGGGGCCATCTCGCCCGTCGACGGCGTCGGCCCGGAAGATTTGCGCATCCGCGAATTGATCGAACGGCTGCGTAAGGAACCGATGGTCGAGGTGATCCTGGCAACGAATCCCAGCCTGGAAGGTGAAGCCACAGCCATGTACATCCGGCGGCAGTTGCTGCCCTTTAACGTGCGCATCACCCGGCTGGCGCGCGGCCTGCCCGTTGGCGGCGACCTGGAATACGCCGACGCGATCACCCTGTCGCGCGCGCTGGAGGGCCGGCAGGAGATGTAAACCCGGCCCGAGCCAACCCGTATGCCGGTTCCGGGCTGGATTTTCGCCCCAACAAACGCACGCCCGTGTGCCAGACAGATACTCGGCGGCGTGGGTGTGCTTTTTTTTCTCCCGGCAATCGGGCCTGGATCAGGAGCGCAGCAGGTAAATGATGCCGAGGATGGCGCCAAGTGTCACTACCGTCCAGCGCAGCAGGGCCGGTTTGATCCGGCTGGCCAGCCGCCCGCCCAGCGCGCCGCCAATCAGCGCGCCCACGGCCATGACCAGCGCCATCGACCACGCCACCTGTCCCGAAAACACGAAAAAGAGCGAGGCCGTGACATTGACACTGAATGAAATGGTCTGCTTGATCGCATTGAGCCGCGTCAGCGAGTCGGCGATAAACAAGCCCAGCATGGCCAGCACAATCACACTGAACCCGGCCCCAAAATAACCGCCATAGACAGCGGTCAGCAAGATCGGCAGCCAGGCCCATACCTCCGGCGACGCCGTCTGGGCCTGCCCACTGCGGCGCACCAGCCAGCCGCGCACGATGGGCTGCGCGGCCAGCGACGCGGAGGCCAGCAAGATGAGAAACGGCACCAACGAGCGGAACGCCTTTTCTCCTGTGCGCAAGAGCAAAACACTGCCAACCGCCCCGCCGATGATAGCCGCCGGCAGCAGCAGCCACAGCCGTTTCTTTTGCCCCTGCATATCCTTGATCTGCGCAAAAGCCGCGCTCAAATAACCCGGACACAAGGCGACATTGCTGGTCACGTTGGCAGCGACGGCCGGCAGACCCACCGCCATCAGCGTCGGAAAGCTGATCAGCGTTCCGCCGCCGGCGAGCGCATTCACCAAACCGGCTCCCATCCCGGCCAACCCCACCCAAAGATAATCCAGTATGCTGTTCATGATATATTTTCCCCTATGCAACGATCTCTAGCGCCTGCTTGATGTCGGCCAAAATATCTTCCGGCGCTTCGATGCCCACCGACATGCGCACCAGCCCATCGCCAATGCCGATCTCGGCGCGCTGTTCGGCGCTGAGCGCGCGGTGCGACGAGTGCGCCGGGTACAGCAGCAGCGTGTACACATCGCCGAGGGTGGTGGCCGGCAGGCAAAGCCGGAGCGCTTCAAAAAAGCGGAAAACGCGCTCCCGCGATCCGTTACGCAGCTCAAAGGCGACCATCCCGCCATAGCCCTTGCCAAACAGCCGCGTCGCCAGGTTGTGCTGCGGGTGGTCCGGGCGGCCCGGGTAGATGATGCGCGTGACGCCGCCCGTACCCAGCAGCCCGTTGGCCACCTTGAGCGCGTTGGCGCAGTGGCGCTCCATGCGCAGGGGCAGCGTCTTGAGTCCACGCAGCAGCAGCCAGGCGTCTTGCGGGCCGAGGTTGGCGCCGGTGATTTTCAACACCTGGTACATGCGGTCGATGTATTCCTGCGCGGCGACGACGATCCCGCCCAACACATCGCCATGCCCGCCGATGTACTTGGTGGCGCTGTGAACCACCACGTCTGCGCCGAGGCAGAGCGGACGGCACAGGTAAGGCGTAGCAAAAGTGTTGTCGACCACCAGCAGTGCGCCGTGTGCGTGGGCAATGTCGGCCAGCTTGGCAATGTCGGCTACCTTGAGCAGCGGGTTGGACACCGTTTCTACAAACAACACGCGCGGTTTGAATTCGGCGCAGGCCGCATCGACCTGTTCCGCTTTGGCAGTGTCCACAAAGCGGGTGGTCACGCCCTGTTCGGCGAGCAGCGTGGAAAACAGAGCAAAGGTCGCCCCATAGACATCTTGCGCGACGACGGCGCTTGTGTCCGCGGTCAGCCCCAGGCCGAGCAGCGCGGCATGGATCGCGCCCATGCCGGAGCCAAAAGCCAACGCCGCTTCTCCCCCTTCCAGGTCGGCGATGGCCCGCTCAAAGGCGCGCACGGTGGGGTTGCCATAGCGGCCATACACATAGCCCTGGCGCGTTCCCTCAAAAATCGCGTCGAGATCGTCCATCTGTGCATAGGCAAAGCTGGTTGCGTGATAGATGGGCGTCACGGTAGGCGTAAAATCGGGCCGCGGCATCCGCTCGCCGGCGTGGACGGCGAGCGTGTATATGTCTTGCGTTTGCGAAAAATCCGAGCTTTTCAGACGAGCTGTCATCTATCTCCTCCACAGGTGCAGACCAAAACTGTGAGATTATACCACAGTTCGATCCCAGACTCTAGCGGCGGGTCTTTTTTTGGGGATCACCCGCCAACCTTAAAAATAGTGAATTTTGAGTGAATGTTGGGACGATTCAGTGGGACGTGAGACACGTTTTTGTTCGCCATCTCTACCGCATGTGGGGTGGCAGGCTGTCATTTGTTAATAAAGCTTTAACATTGGTGGGATGAAATAACCGAATCGGGCACATGCCCACTGTATGACGGAGCAGTCGCTTTGCCTTTTCCAGACGTTTGTGGTATCATTATCGCCACTCCCAAATACTATATTTTGTGTTTGGGAAGGGGGAAATTACTACAGCTAGTGTTCAAAGACTTACTCCTTGCCAACTCGCTTTCCACCCATCTGATCTCTCTTTTCGCCTGGTTTTATTGATCCACTCGTGAGTCTCCTGAAAAAAGGTCAAGAATGACGAACAAGTCAAAATGATCAACCCATCAGATATCTTGGAGCTTTGCTAACTGTGCTTATTGAGCACGAGGACAAAGCCCCAACAGGTGATTGAGCGTGTGATCGACCTTTTTTCAGCAAAGCCACTCTTGTGCTCCATGTTATCCGTTGAAAAGGTTTCGGACCGAGATGAAATGTCCATTTTGTGGTGTTGACAATTCATGTGTGATTGACACGCGATCTTCGGGCGACCGCATCCGCCGCCGGCGGCAGTGCATCGACTGCAAGCGGCGGTTCACGACCTTTGAATACGTCGCCTTGATCAACCCGATTGTGGTCAAGACCGACGGACGGCGCGAAGAATTTGATCGCGACAAGCTGATGCTGGGCGTTCGCAAGGCCTGCGCCAAGCGCCCCATCTCGATGGAAGGCCTGGAAAAGCTGGTCGATCAGGTCGAGGCTGACCTGCGGCACCTGGGCAAAGTCGAGGTCGAGAGCCGTGCCATCGGCCATTTTGTGATGGAGCGGCTCAAAGATATCGACGAGATCGCCTATTTGCTCTTTGCCTCAGTGTATATGCCCATTTCCAATCTGGAGGAGGTAAAAAACGAAGTCGACCGCCTTTTGGCACACCGCTCAAAGCGATGAGCAGACAATCGAGGCATGCCGCGAGATCGCCCCGCACTGTTGCCGGGGACCGTTCCGGCACACCGGGGGCATTTCGATGCCCCCTTGTTCATCTGTAACCATTTTCGGTGATTTACGATTTTACTTGTTCAGGAAAGAGGATGAAAAATGTCTATCGACCGCGTGATCAAACGTGACAACAACCTCGTCTCCTTTGATCGAAAACGGATTGAAAACGCGATTTACGCCGCCGCGAGCGCCGTCGGCAACGGCGAAGGCCGCCAGTGGGCCGAAACCCTGTCGTGGGCCGTCGTAGGGCTGCTCGACGAGCGGTTCGGTTACAACGGGCACTATCCACACGTTGAAGACGTTCAAGATGTCGTCGAAGAGGTGCTGATCAAATCGGGCAGTCCGCGTGTGGCCAAGGCCTACATCCTCTACCGACAGCGCCGCGCCGAGACGCGCGAAACGCAGCGCATGCTGCTCGACGGGGTCAAGCTGGTCGAAGATTACCTCCAACGCGCCGACTGGCGAGTCAACGAAAACAGCAACATGAATTACTCGCTCCAGGGGCTTAATTTCTACATCGCCTCCTCGATTGCCGCCAGCTATTGGCTGCACAAGGTCTACCCACCGGAAGTGCAAAAAGCGCACACGGAGGGCGACTTTCACATCCACGACCTGGGCATGCTCTCCACCTACTGCTGCGGCTGGGATTTGCAAGAACTGCTGCGCGTCGGCTTTGGTGGGGTGACAGCCAAGCTGGAAAGCGCGCCGCCCAGGCATCTGCGCACCGCACTGGGGCAACTGGTCAACTTTTTCTACACCCTGCAAGGCGAATCGGCCGGAGCGCAGGCAGTTTCCAATTTCGATACCCTGTTGGCGCCCTTTATCCGCTATGACCGGCTGGACTATCGAGGGGTCAAGCAGGCCGTTCAAGAATTCATCTTTAACATCAATGTTCCCACCCGCGTCGGGTTCCAGACGCCTTTTACCAATATCACCTTTGATTTGTCCCCCTCGCCGGTTTTATGCGATCAGCCGGTGATCATTGGCGGCGAACTGCAAGAAGCAACCTATGGCGAGTTTCAGCCCGAGATGGACATGATCAACCGCGCTTTCGCCGAGATCATGCTCGAAGGCGACGCCAAGGGCCGGGTGTTCACCTTTCCTATCCCCACCTACAACATCTCGGCCGATTTCGAATGGGACAACCCAATGCTCGAACCGATGTGGCGTATGACCGCCAAGTATGGCATCCCCTATTTTTCCAATTTCATCAACAGCGACATGAAGCCCGAAGACGCCCGAAGTATGTGCTGTCGCTTGCGCCTCGATAACCGCGAACTGCGCCGGCGCGGCGGCGGCCTCTTTGGCGCAAACCCACTCACCGGATCGGTGGGGGTGGTAACGATCAACCTGCCGCGCCTGGGCTACCTGGCCAGCGACGAGGCCGATTTTATGGTCCGCCTGGGCCGCCTGATGGACATCGCCCGCACCAGCCTGGAGATCAAGCGCAAAGTGCTCGAGCTGCACACCGAGCAAGGCCTGTACCCGTACAGCCGTTTTTACCTCGGCCAGATCAAGCAGAGCCAGGGCAGTTATTGGGCCAACCATTTTTCAACCATCGGCCTGAACGGGATGAACGAAGCCTGCCTCAACCTCTTGGGCCAGGACATCACTTCGCCGGAGGGCAAGGACTTGGCCGTGCGCACGCTCAAGTTTATGCGCGACCGGCTGGTCGAGTACCAGAATGAGGGCGAATCGCTGTTCAACCTGGAAGCTACGCCCGCCGAAGGGGCCTCCTACCGGTTGGCCAAAGCCGACCGGCAGCGCTACCCCGACATCATTGCCGCCGGCAGCGAGGACGTGCCCTATTACACCAACTCGACCCATCTGCCGGTCGGGTACACCGACGACATTTTCGAGGCGCTGGAGCACCAGGACGATTTGCAGACCTTGTACACTGGCGGCACGGTGCTGCATGGTTTCCTGGGCGAGCAAATCGACGACTGGCAGCAGGCAAGGCTGTTGGTGCGCCGTATCGCTGAAAATTTCCGCCTGCCTTATTACACACTCACGCCGACATTCAGCATTTGCCCCGTTCACGGCTATATCGCCGGCGCGCACCCGTTCTGCCCATACGATCACAGTCCAGAGGACATCGAGCGCTATGGCATCTCGACAAAACCTGTGCCCGAACCGGCAGCGTGATCTCGTACTCGGTCAAACAAGTTTTGATAGATCACCTGGCCCGACCGGGCCGGCATCTCACCTATCATGATTAGTACACCGGAAACTAAGTTTCTTTAAATTTTTCGTTTGCAACGTTAACATCG
>CAYRXM010000098.1:0-18457 GCA_964428175.1 uncultured Anaerolineae bacterium | reverse complement strand
AATCGGCGCCGGTCGGGCCGCATAAAAACTGTCATTCCCGCGCAAGCGGGAATCCAAAAGCCGTTCTGGATGCCCGCTTTTCCCGTTTTCACGGGAATGACAGCGGGCATGACGGCTGCTACTTGGCCAACCACGGTTTAGTGTGGTGCTACCAACCCGAATGCGTGGCGCGGAACTCAAGATTCCAAATGATGCAGGGCCAGCGACACGATAGCCAGCCAGGGCAGCAGCTTGAATTCACCGGCCAGCAGCGCGGCTTTGACCTCGGCGCGGCTCAGCAGCAACAGCTCCTGCTCTTCCAGGTCGTCGGCATCGATCTCGACTACGGGCCGCGCGCCACGGGCCAGAAAAAAGTAGGCCTTGCCGCAGCCGCGATTGCCATCCACCGAGTAGCAGCCTAACGGAATCCACTCGTCGGCGTGATAGCCGGTTTCCTCGCGCAGCTCGCGCCGCGCAGCGGCCAGAGGATCTTCGCCGGGTTCGATGTATCCCCCCACCACCGACAACGATGTGCCTTCGACCGAGTATTTGGTCTGCCGGAAACACACCATCTCGTCTTGCGGAGTGACGGCCACCACATTGATGTAATCGGGCGTGACCACCCACGACCAGCCTTCGATCTGGCGGCCGTCGGGCAGACCGATGGTATGCGCTTCGACGACCAGAAACCGTCCGCAATCCAGCAGGGTGCGTTTGGACAACGTTTTCCAGGGCTGCATGGCCATTCCTCTACCTGCTCATTTGGGCGCGCACTCGTCGCACAGATATTGCCCGGAATCGCGCGGCACGGCGATCAACGAAAGAAACTTGCCGCATTTTTCACATCTCGGCTGGCCAACGCTTGATTCCTGCTCGTCGTCGAGGATGACCCGGCGCCACAGATCGCTGTCGGGCACGTGAAGCGGGTGCGCCTCCGCAGCCGTTGTCGAAACCGGCTTTTGCGCGACGGCCTTGACGCAGTCGTCGCACAAATCGCCTTGCGGCGTGTCGATTTGCCAGCCCCAGCGGCAGACGATGGTCTTGGCCTGGGTCTCTTTTTTGGCCGTGGCCACGTGCGCCACCTTGCCGCAACGATCGCACGTCACCTGCCAGGACACCGCATAAGGCCGATATTCAATCACCACGTCCCTCGCAATCCAGTTTGAACCGACTTAGCGCCGGCGCCCGACAAGAGCCTTGATCAATCCGGCAATAATGCCCATCACTGCACCAATCAACAATGCAGTACGAACATCTACAATCACCTTTGCCTGACCACTGATTTCCTGAGCGGCGGCAAACAACACAATACTACTTTTCATCTCGGCACGTTCGGCCAGGATGACCGCCGCGCCGCCCTCATTGACGATGACCGTCTGCCCTTTGGCAAGCCCGATCATACTCTGGTCAGCCTGGAGCGTTTCCGCTTCGGCGACGACAACACCCCCTCGGTCAACATGTACCGTCTTGGCCTCGACGTGCCGCGCGCCACCTTGAGCAATAGTCGCGTGTTCAGCAGTGCCGTCGCCATATTGCTGGCCCTGCCCCTCGGCGTCGGCAGCCGCTTCAACCCTAAAAACTTGATCCTCTGACATCGGAACTCCTTTCCCTTGCCAAGCCAGTCGAAATCGAACCTGAATAGTAACTGCTCAGCCTAAGCGGCGAGAAACCAGGTTTTTGATATAAAACGATACCTTTTGATCAAAAGCTGAATCGTCAAATAACACAAAGCTGCTTAAATGTTCATAAAAACCTGGTTTCTGACACCCCCTGAGCAGTTACCCTGAATATATTATAACACAAAGGTAACGGGCAGAAAACAGCGACGATGAACCAGGCGCGTTTCGTTATTCAGAGTGTTATGTCAAGTTGCTCCTAAAGTGAAATACATCCGATGAACTGGCGATCATGCTGCTTCCTCAGAAGCGACACGAAACACCGCAAACAGGATCACTGAAACGATATGCACTGCGCCGGCCAGCCACAAGACGGCGCGAATCCCCAACCGTTCGGCAAGTGCGCTGCCGAGCAGCGGTGCAGCAAAGATGACCAGGTTGGCCAGCACGGTGTTCAGAGCGACATAGGCAGAGCGCCGTTCGACGGGGCAAATGTGTAGCAGGGTGTCGAAAAAAGCCAGGTCGATGCCGGTGATGAAAAACCCGCTGACCAGGGCCACCAGCGGCAACCAGGCCTGCGCGGCGATTGTAGCGGTCAGCGCCGGATACAATCCCAGCCCCAGCGTGCAGGCGATCAAGACCGGGAAATGTCCCTTGCGCGTGGCCACACGCCCCCACAGGTAATAGCCGACGATCAGGGCCAGGCTGTGGGCCGTCGTTTGCCAGCCAATCCACAGATCGGAGGCGTTCAACTCGCGCACCCAGTAGATGCTGTACAGCGCGGCGGGCAGGTTGAGCGCCAGCCGCAGCACCGACGTGGTCAGCAGATAACGCACAAACAGCGGCGTGCGTCGCAAATCGTGACCGTACTCGCGCAGGCGCTCCGGCCATGTCGCGCGGCGAACCTGGGACACCGCCGGCGCGGCAGCGGTTTTTTCCGGCAAGACAAGCCGGCCAAAATAGTAAATGCTGACCATCCCGCCGACAAAAGAGATAGCAAAGACGATCTGGTAGCCTAACGGAAAGGGCGTGTTTTCGAGCAAGTAACCAAACACGGCCACCGAGATGGCGATGACCAGGCTGAGCAGCGACCAGCGCATCCCATTGACGCTGGCCCGGCGGCGCGGCGGGATGATCTCGGCGACCACTGCCGTCCACGAGAGGTTCAGTAGCGCGCCGGGCACGGCGGTCAGCGTCCAGATCACGACGACCCACTCGGCCAGGTGGCGCCGGACGAAAAAGGGCAGCAGGGCGATCAGCAGAAAGCCGCTGCGATGAAACCAGCGCGTCACGTTGGTCAGACGGATGGGATCGGCATGACGGTCCACGTAGGCACCGGCCGGAAACGAAAGCAGCACGCCGATGAGCGCCGGCAGCGAGGTGAGCAGGCTGACCAGCAGGCTCGACGCACCCAGGCGTACGACAAACACCGAGATAAACGCCGAAATACCGCCCAGCATCAAGCCCTGCCAGGCGGTATCGATGGTAAAGTTGAGAATATTACGGTCTTCGCGGGTTTGCGGCCGCAGCCAGGCCAATCGCATTTTGTTCAACGGGTTCCAGTGTACACGACAGATTGTTTATCCGTAATTGCTCAGCCCATCCTTGCGAAGGTTCAAAACTCGCCTGCGATTGAGCCTGGCCTCGCTGAATCAAGGCGTTTTGCCGACGAATTGACCTTAAACCTTCGCAAGGGTGAGCAGTTACGTCTATTCATTCCATACTTCGTCGTAGGGATGAGGCAGCAGCTCCTTGAGCTTGACGGATTGGGTTTCACTCAGAATCACATCGGTCGAGTCATAATTGGCCCGGTCAATCTGATACATAAACTCTCGGCAGCGGCCGCAGGGGGGCAGCACGACGCCATCGCCCCAGACGGCGACGATTCGGGCGATGCGGCTTTCTCCGGCGGTGATCATGGCTGCGATGGCGCTGTGTTCGGCGCAAAAGCCGATGCCGCTGCTGATGTCGATGCAGACGCCCAGGTAAAGATTGCCGCCGGCGCTGAGCAGCGCGCAGGCCACATCGCCAGCCGCGTTGTCAAAAGACAACTGCCTGGGCCCGAGAACCGTCCTGGCTTTTTCGATCATTTCCCGATTGGTCAGTTCACTCATATTGACTCCGTTTGACCTCGGCCAGCCTGTCGCCGTCCGGATGGTTCTTGTAAAACTCGTCCAGCGGAAAACAGCCGGAAACCAGTCCCATGCGCGGCGCGGTAGTACAGTCGCTAAAAGTGCGGCAGATGCGCCGCCGCTGCAAGGGCCGCCCGTTAAGGATGTCGTCGGCCATGTCTGGATAGGGCAGCACCATACGCCCATAGCCGACAAAATCGGCCTGGCCGCTGCGCACGACATTTTGGGCCACGTTGGGCAGCCACTCTTGCAGGTACGAGTAGGCTGAGCCGACCAGACACAGGCCAGGCGCGTGCCGTTTGAGTTCGGCCGTTACCGCCACCTGCCGCGCCGCACCGACCAGCGGGTCCTCCGGCGGCGCGTAGCCGTCCGACGGGGGAAACTGGGCCGGGCGCTGGATGTGCGGGGTGTAATACGGGCTGCCGCCGGTGATGCACACCAGCTCGATGCCCAGCGATTGGAGCAAATCCAGAAAGGCTTTCGGCTCACTCAGATCGAGGCCCACGCCGCTGCCGTCGCCGCCAAAAGCCCAGCGATACGGTCCCTCGCCCCAGCTTTCCGGCACACCCGTGCCATCTGGCCCCGGCTTGAAGGGCACCCAATCGAACGCGCTGACCCGTACACCGATCTCCAGCCCCGGCGCGGCCTGGCGGATGCCTGCCGTCACCTCGCGTACAAAGCGGGTGCGATTTTCGAACGAGCCGCCGTACTTGCCTGGACGATCATAGGAACTCAAAAATTCATGCCCCAGGTAGCCGTGGCAGTGCTTGACGTCGACAAAGTGAAAGCCGGCCCGCTGGGCCAGCGTCGCCGCGTGGACGAACTGCCGGATCAATTGGTCGATTTCATCGTCGCTCATCAGCGGATAGTCGGGCGAGAGACCGAATTTGCGATCCAGCACCGGGTGGCGATAGAGGATGTGCGGCTCCATCCGTGTCTTGCTGTTCGGTTTGCAGAAACGCCCGGAATGAGTGAGCTGCAAGCCGATGTACAGATCGTCGGCCGAGCCGTAGCGCGCCACGTGCGTGTCGACCAGCAGTTGGCGCAGCGCGGCGATGTCGTCCACCGTCTCATCGGTGATCATCAACTGGTTGGGGTTGGCGCGCCCATCGTGGCGCACCGCCGCCGCCTCGCCGCCCCAGATCAACTTGCAGCCGCTGAGGCCAAAATTGCGCCAGCGCCGCCGGATCAGGTCGCTGGGATGGCCGTCGGGGGTCGCATCCCAGCCCTCCATGGCCAGCACGCAAAAGCGGTTGCCGACCGTAAAGCCGTTTTTGAGCGTGTAGGGCTGCGCCAGCGGTGAACCCGGCCCGGACTGCACCTCGGCATCAAAGCCCAGGTCAATGCCGTTCTGGTCAAGATAGGCTCGAAACTCGGCCGCGGTCTTGATCGTTGCAATGCGTCGATAGTCCATCAGCCTCTCGCTTCCTGGATCAACTGGAGCACGGCCTGAACGTTTTCGCTGATTTGGGCATAGTCGCCCGCCTTGACCGATTCTTTGCGGATGAGTTGGCTGCCCATGCCCAGGCAAGCTGCGCCGGCCTTGATCCATTCTTGTGCGTTGTCCATCGACACGCCGCCGGTGGGCAGCAGGCTCGTCCAGGGCATCGGCCCCTTGATCGCCTTGACAAACTCGGGGCCGCCCACGCAGTCGCCGGGGAAAATCTTGACGATCTCGCAGCCCAGCTCTTCGGCCTGCGAGATTTCGCCGAGCGTACCGCAGCCGGGCAGATAAGCGACCTTGTGCCGGTTGCAGACGCGGGCTGTTTCGGGCGCCAGCACCGGTGAGACGACAAAATTCGCCCCGCTGGCGATGTACATCGCTGCCGTCGGCGCATCGATCACCGAGCCGATGCCCATGATCACGTCCGGCGCTTCCTGCTCCAAAAAGCTGATCAGGGCGGTAAACACATTCCAGGCCCGGTCACCCCGGTTGGTGAATTCGATGATCCTGGCTCCACCGGCTACGCAGGCCTTGATCACTTGCTTGGAAACATTCAGGTCGCTGTGGTAGAAAATCGGCACCAGCCCGGTGTCGTACATGGTGTTGAGCACTTGCATTCGAGTAAAGCGGGCCATGGAGTTCCTCCTCTAGTTTAGATGAATTCAAGTGAGAAAATATGTAACGTGATGCGTAAGGCGTGATGCGTAATGCGTAAGGGTTGGAAATGCAGCAGCAGTCTTGTTAATCCTCACGTTTTACGTTTTACGCATCATAGTCTACCTGCTGACCCGCCCGGAGGCGTCGCCGCCCATCAGCTTTTCGACCTCGGCTACCGTGACCAGATTAAAATCGCCGAGGATGGTGTGCTTGAGGCACGAGGCGGCGGTGGCAAACTCTAGCGCCCTTTGGTTGTCGGCATAGGCCTTGAGGCCATAGATCAGGCCGCCCATAAAGCTGTCGCCGCCGCCCACGCGGTCGACGATGGGGGTGATTTGATAAGTTGGGGCAGTAAAGACGGATTGGGCGCCGTCGTCCGCCCGGGCCATCAACACGGCGCTCCAGGTGTTGTGGCTGGCCGAAATCGAACCGCGCAGCGTGGTGGCGATCATCCTGATGTTGGGGAAACGGTTCATCATCTCGTCCAGCACATAGACGTAGGACTCGGCCTCCACCTTGCCGCCGACCACGTCGGCATCCGGCGCTTTGATGCCGAAAACCTGGTCGGCGTCTTCTTCGTTGCCGATCACCACATCGCACTGCGAAACCAGAGCGGGCATCACTTCGGCGGGCTTTTTACCCCACTTCCACAGCTTGGCGCGATAGTTCAGGTCGCAGGAGACGGTCAGACCCATCCCCCGCGCCGTCTGGGCCGCTTCCAGGCAGACCTGGGCCGCGCCCTCGGACAACGCGGGCGTGATGCCGGTCCAGTGGAACCAATCCGCGCCGGCCAAGACGGCCAGCCAATCGATCATCCCCGGCTTGATCTGGGCGATGGCCGAACTGTCGCGGTCATAGATCACCTTGCTGGCACGATGCACGGCGCCGGTTTCCAAAAAGTAAATGCCCAACCGGCTGCCGCCGCGCACGATGCAATCGGTGCCGATGCCGTGCTGGCGCAGGTAGCCAATGCAGGCGTCGCCAATGTCACCTTCGGGCAGGCGGGTCACAAACTGGTTGGGGATGCCGTATCGCGCCAGTGAGGCGGCCACATTGGCCTCAGCGCCGGCGTACTTGACCTCAAAGCTTTGCGCCTGAAAAATGCGTTGGAACCCCGGCGGGGACAGACGCATCATAACCTCGCCAAAGGTGATGACTGGATTCATGTAAACCTCCTTAGACGCTTTCACATTATCATCAAGGCAGTTCACTCAATAACTGCCGTACATAAACACAAAAAGCGCGGCTCAGATACAAAGTGCTTACGGTAAACAGCGTGTCGATCGCCATCTCTAGTTCGGATCGCGTCAATCGACCTGTCTTGTAAGCACGCACCAGAATGCCCACAGAACCAACCACAACAATACCATTCGCTTCCAGTCGCCGCCGCAAAACAAGGTCGTCGGTCAACATAAGCCTGGATGAATTGCCGTATGCCAGTAAAAATACTTCTGCATCTGCCGAATGAATGGCTGGAGATTGTTCTGTGACCAGCATAGCATCTCGGTGAGCTTGATCAACTGGCATAACAGACACACGCACGTCAGTCAAATCAGCGAGGTTCAGACCGTAAATCCGTAATTCTTCGACCACAGATAAAGGTAAAACAAGATGCGAAAAAATACTCAACAATCCAAGATGATTGATCTCGTACAAATGCAGAATGGGACCTGTATCGCCGACTGCCTCATACATTGTGCATACCCCAGGCAATATCCCGTTCCAGCGCATCACGCTGATACTCAACTTCTGTAAGCGCATCTGGCCCCAACTGTGCCAGCGCTTCCTGACGAGAGATACGCCCCGTCAAGTAAGCCTCGATCAAAGCATCTCGATACAGCGTGCGGATGCCGGTGCGCACCGCCTGTGCCAACACCACCGCCTCATCTTGCTGCGACTGTGCAATCACAAAAGCCAATTCTTGAGCCAAAGTTGCCTCTGTCATTTAGCTACCCTCCCGAGTCATCCATACACCTCACCGCTTCTAAACCTGGCCCAGGCCGTCTCAAACCAGGCGTCCTCGTGCGGGATGGGCCGGCGCGGCACCCACTCACTGTGTACCCCATCGCGGTCGGCAATGGTTTCCTGCACCCGGTCACGAAACGCTTCGTCTTCCGGCGCGATGCGCCACGACGGATCGAGCCGGGGATGGACTTGCGCCCCGCCAGCGTCGAGCACAATCGCCGAGCCGCGGCTGCCAACGCCGCTTTCCAGCGCAAAGCGGATCGCTTCCAGGTAGACGGCGTGGGCAAAGCACAACTGGCGGTTGCGCAGCGCCTCGATCAGGCCGTCCGCGCCTTTATACGCGCAGCCCTGCGTTTCCAGTCGCCGCCACTGCGCCCAGGCTTCGTCGATCGCGCGAGATAATTCATCCAGCGAGCGGATGTGCGCCCCGGCTCGGCTCATGCGCGCCTGGAATTCGGCACGCTCGGCCTGCCAGGTACGCTTTGCTTTGGGGCACTTGTCTATCCATCCCTCTATCTCGGCAACTGCCTGCGATGCTGCCTTGTCTACTCTTTCCTTGTCTACACTCCACCCCCGATACCGATTTCCGATATACTCTGCTGCCCGGAACCCACCCACCTGCCCGGAATTGAGCGCCGAGCCGCCGGGCCGGTACACGCCGTGCGAACCGTTGACTTCGCCGACCGGAAAGAGATGCCTGACGTTGGTCGATTCCCACCACAGGTTGGCGGCCAGCCCGCCGTTGTTGTGCTGCGCGCACACGGCCACCTCCAACGGTTCGCGCTCGATGTCGATGCCGTGATCGCGGTACAGCTCGATCGCGCCGGGGTTCATCTTGAACAGGCGTTCAAATGGCGTATCGAGCAGCGCATCCGATTTGCGCAAATAGTCGTAGGCTTCGGGGCTCAAGTCATCAAAGGCAAATCCAGCGGGGTTGGCGCGAAAATCGAGGAACACGCGCCGGCCTTTGAGCACGGTTTCGATGTAGACCAAAATGTCCACCAGCGACGAGCCGCCGACAGCCTTGCGCGAGTCGAACGGCCATTGGTAGCCCTTGAGGAAAACAAACGAGTTCATCGCCCCAACCGAATCGAAATAGGGGCGCAGAAATTCCTGCTCATCGGCACCGCTGGCGTTCACGCTGATAAAGCGGGGCACTACCTGCATATAGGTGCCGGACACGTTCCAGCGGAAGCGGGTCGAGGCCAGGCCGTACTGCGACTCGGGCAGGCTCTGCGCCCGCGCTCCGGCCAGCAGGGCCAGGCCGATGCCGCCGGTGTGGACGGTGGGATAGACGCTGGTCTGGTATAAACCACCCGGCCCGCCGACGGCCAGGATCACGTTTTCAGCGCCATACGCGGCCAGCGTGCCGCCGGCGCGAACGACGAGTGCGCCGCATACGCGGGTATACCTGTCGCCCTCATCTATCGTCAACAGTTGAACGACGTTTTCGCCCTCGCGCACCGCGATGCCCAATTCTTCCACCCGGCGGATCAGCGCGCGGCACATCTCGCGCGAGGTGTACGGGCCGATAGAGGTAGCTCGCTGGCGCGGATCGTGGTCGGTCTTGTAGCCCACAAACTGCCCGTAGCGGTCGCGCGGGAAAGGCAAGCCCAGGTTGACCAGGTGCGTAAACGCCCGCGCCGACAGCGCCGCTTCGACCAGGGCCAGGTCGCCGTGCATGCTGCCACCGGCGAAATAGGTTTCGGCCATCGTCATCGGTGCGTCGGCGTCGTCGCCGCACATGGCCAGCTTGTAATAGGTCTGCTTGTCGCTGCCGGTGTTGATCGAGGTGCCCATCTCCAGCCCCTCGGTGACGATCAGGATGTCGTCGACACCGTTGGCGCGCAACTGCACTGCCGCGTTCAGCCCTGCCGCGCCGCTGCCGATGATCAGGGTATGAACCCAGGAAAAAGAACTCCAAGTACTCATAGAAATACGCTCCAAATCAATGTGATGCGTGATGCGTGATGCGTAAGGCGTGATGCGTAAGGCGTAAAGCGTAAGGCGTAAGGATTGGCAAGACCCGGCTCACTTTTTACGTTTTACGCCTTACGTTTTACGTTACAACCTCTGCAGGGTCATCCCGCCATCGACCATAATCACCTGGCCGGTGGAATAAGCGATGTCGCCGCGTACCATCATCGCCACGGCTTTGCCAACATCATCGGGATAACCCCAGCGCGGTTGGATGGTCAGCCCCTCGGCGATCAATTTGTCGTATTTGGCCTGCACGGCGGCGGTCATATCGGTCTGGATCACGCCGGGACGCACCTCGTAGACCGGGATGCCAAACTCGCCCAGGCGAGTGGCCCACAGCCTGGTCGCCATACTCACTCCGGCTTTGGAAAGGCAGTATTCGCCGCGGCTGACCGAGGCCACCGTCGCCGAGACGGAAGAGATGTTGACGATACAGCCTGTAAATTGCGTGGTTTCTTTGCCCTGTGCGATCATCCAGTTGGCCACGGCCTGGGTGAGAAAATACGGCCCTTTGAGGTTGATGTTCATCACCCAGTCATAGCTTTCTTCGGTCGCTTCCAGGATGTCGGCGCGCACGCGCGGGGCGACGCCGGCGTTGTTGACCAGCACGTTCAGGCGGCCAAAATGGGCGCGAATATCGGCCAGCATCCGGTCGCGCGCCTGGCGGTCGGTCACATCGGCACGGCAGTAGAGCACGTCGGCGCCGAGCGCGCGCAGTTCGTCCAATGCACTCTGCACGGCCTCGTCGGGATGGATGTCGCATACCACAATGTCGCAGTTTTCGGCAGCCAGGCATTTGGCGATGCCCAGGCCGATGCCGCGCCCGGCGCCGGTAATCAAGGCAACTTGACGCATATCGATAGCCCTTTCTTGAATGGTTTGCTGGTAGACTGGATTATTTTACATCAGATCGAGCGATCTGTCGAACTCTGCCCGGCAGCCGGGGTGGCGCAAGAGGGACACGGGCCAGATCGGGGGTTCGTTTCTGCCAAAAGCGTCGCCATTGACGCAAGGCATCGCGGCGGCCGCGCAGCGCATCCAGGCGGCGGTCTTGCAGGCAGCCGACCAGCGCGGCGGTCAGATCGTAGGCCAGGATGAGCGGCAGCGCCAGCCACAACTGCGGCTGCGGGTAGTTTTTCAAGATTGTCCACCACTTGTTGCGGCCCAGCAGGTAGCGCTTAAGCCCGGTGACGCGGTTCCCGGTCGCCGAATGGACGTGGACGACGTCGGCGCCGGGCGAGTACAGGCAATGCCAGCCGGCCCGGCGCGCCCGCCAGGCCAGATCGACGTCTTCATAATAGGCAAAAAAATCCTCATCGAACAAGCCGATTTGATCGAGCATAGCGCGACGGTAGAGCGCCGCGCCGCCGCAGGGGCCAAACACCGCCTCCGGTTCAGTGATCGGATGAGCGGAAACCGGTTCGCCGTACCAGCGATTCCAGGCGATGCCGGCCCGGTCGACCACGATGCCGGCCGAATCGAAACGGGAGGAATCGCCGGCCAGGCGCATCTTGCAGGCGACCATCCCCACCGAGGCGTCGCTCTGGGCGGCCGCGAGCAGCGCATCCAGCCAGCCGGGAGAAACGACCGTGTCGTCGTTCAGCGCAACCACCCATTCGCTATCGGCGGCGCGGATGCCCTGGTTGACGGCGGCGGCAAAGCCGACGTTGGTTGGGTTGCGGATGAGATGAACAGAAGGGTATCGGGCGGCAACCCAGGTGGCGGAGCCATCGGACGAGCCGTTGTCGACCAGAATAAGCTGATCGCTACGGCCAAGCTGAGGACAAACAGCCGGTAGGCAGCGTTCAAGCTGGGGCAGACCGTTCCAGGTGAGAGTAATAACCGAAACTGACATCAAACTTGCCTTGGAAAACCAGAATAGAGCCGGTATGATTATAGTATAAAGCGGACGGAGGGCAAATACAATACGCCCTCCCTCGTTTTGACGGTGTACCCATCATATGTTAAAATGGCTCGTCTGGATCAAAAAGTCACCCCGACTTTATCGAGTACACCATTGCCTTTGGGAATACCTTTCCCGTCGCCGGTCGGGTTTTAGGCTACGCAATACCGATCAAACCCATCTATGATCGAGAACTGGCAGATATGAGCGAACAAATACAACAAGAATACGTGAGCGATAGAAAAACGGACCATACAATCGTGTACTGGTATCGAGATGGCAAACTGGTTTCCGAACAAGCATATGTGTTCGAATGAGCATTCAGAACTTGGCTGTACCTCTCCAATCACACATTTCTGCAATCATCCTGAACTGGAACGCCGCCCAAGACACGATCCGCTGTGTTCAGGCGATCTACGGCTGGTCTCACCTTAAAGCAGATATCTGGGTCGTCGATAACGCTTCTACGGACGACAGCGTTGGCGCAATTAAAAGGGCATGCCCCGGTATACATCTGGTTCAAAATGCGACCAATCTCGGTTTTGGCGGCGGGAATAACCGCGGACTCGAACGCGCACTGGCCTGCAGCGACACACCGGTTCTCTTGCTCAACAACGACGCGACCATCGCCGAGCAGGATGTGATACAATTGCTGGACACACTTGAGAATACTCCTCGACTGGGCTGTGTGGGTCCGCTCCTCTTTGATCGCGCGCATCCCGACAGGCTGCTCTCTGCCGGCGGGCGGGATATTTCGCGGCACATTCAAACGCACGTCACCCAAATCGGGTCGGGGCCATTGCTGCCGGTCGATTATGTGCCGGGCACAGCGATCTTGATCCGTGCGGAGGTGCTGCGTCAGGTGGGGCTGCTCGACGAGACGTATTTTTTCAGCGGCGAAATCGCCGATCTGTGCGAACGCATGCCTCAAAAGGGATACATGTGCGCCATCGATGCCCGTGCGCGTGCCTTTCACGAACGACACACCGAACTCGATCGCACAGAAGCACTGCGCACATATTACAGCGTCCGCAACCGCTTTTTGTTTATCAAAAAGTTTCGCTCTGTATTTTGGGCTGCCCTTTGGGCAACGTATGCCACGATGATGTCGGTCTCGGCTGCGATGAAAAGAGAGCGCTTGCGTGCGCGCGCCATTTGCCTTGCCATAGTGGATGGCATACGTGGTCGGTTTGGCGATCAAAATGAGCGTGTGCTGTCGCTGACGTTGGGCGGCGGCATATGAAGCGCATCCTGTATCATCTCACCATCCCACCGCCCAAGATGGTCGGAAGTGAGGCAGTTGTGCAAGAGATCGACGCACTGAGGGTGCATTTTGGCGGCGATCTGATCTATTTGAACCCTAACGACCGCCTTCCTTTGCCGCTGCCCAGAATGCTGTTCGGATTTCACAGGCTGCGGCAGCTGCACGCCCTGGAGCGCGGCGTGCAGATAGACCACCTCTTTAACCCAGATCCTTTTGCTTTTCCTGTGCTGCGCTTCTTGCGGCGGCCGGTCATCTACTCGCTGACCGGCGGAGTGGGCGACCGGCGCATCGACCGTCGCTTTTTTGCTTCACTGGCCGCGGTGACGGTATCGGATGAGCGCAGTCTGAAAAGGCTCCAGGCATATGGGCTGGATAATAATGTGTACGTGATTCCCCCCGGCATCGACAAAAGCCGTTTCACGCACACGCCGCTCCCTTTGACCTCCAAAATCCGGTTGATGGTGGGATCGGCGCCCTGGTCGCGCGCACAGTTTCACAGCAAAGGCATCGACGCGCTTCTTCAAGCTGTGCAGCGCTGCCCGGAACTGCATCTGACCTTTTTGTGGCGCGGCGTGCTGTTTGACGAAATGCAGGCGCGCGTGCGCAGGTTGAACATCGAGCGGCAGGTGGAGGTGTTGAACGAGCGGGTTGACGTAAACCGTGTGCTGGCCCGTGTGCATGGCAGCATCACCCTGGCGACCCGGACGGAGATCATTCGCCCCTATCCGCACTCGCTGATCGAATCGCTGGCGGCGGGCAAGCCGGTGCTGGTCAGCCGCTGCATCCCAATGGCAGACTATGTGGCCCGGCAAGGATGCGGCCTGGTTGTAGAAAACACAGATGCCGATCATCTCCTAGACGCGATTCATCAATTTTCACAAAAATATCATATATTACAAAATACTGCAAGCCAAATGCCTTCAGCGACCTTTTCCAGGCAAGCGATGATCGCATGTTGGGAGCGTGTCTATGAAGCAGCTGTCTGTGGTGCAAAATATGCATGATCAGACCAACCGAGAAACAATCCACCCGTGGCAAGAGCGCCTGGAAGCCCTTTTGCTCTTGTTGCTCTTGGCGGTGCTGTTGTTCTGGCCGGCGGTTATAGGGGGACGGGCCTTGCTGCCGACCGACCTCATTTTTTCGGTCGATCCGCTCTGGCAGCCGCTGGCCCCAGAAGGATTTGGTCTGCCGGGCAACCATCACCTTTCCGACCAAGTGTACCAGTTTTTTCCCTGGCGGGTCTTTACGCTCCGTTCCCTGGCGCAAGGATACGTGCCGCTCTGGAATCCGTACACCAACAGCGGCGTGCCCTTTGTTGGCAATGCCCAGTCTGCGGTGTTTAGTCCCTTTCACCTGATCGGTTGCCTCTTGCCGCTGCCCGCTTCCTTTGTCGTGACTGCTGTTCTGCGGCTGCTGGTAGCCGGCTTTTTTACCTTTTTGTTCGCCCGGCGAATCGGGATCGGCAAGCACGGGGCTATAGTGTCGATGGTGGCCTTTGCGTTCAGTGGCCCAATGATCGTGTGGTTGGGCCACCCACACTCTTTTGTGCTGGCCTGGCTGCCGGCGATGCTGTGGGCCACCGAGAGACTACTGGCTGGGAAAAACCTGACGACTGACATTGTCCTTCTTGCACTGTTTATCGCTGCTCAATTCTTGGGCGGGCACCCAGAGACCTCTTTTCACGTTGGGCTGGCCTGGACGGCCTATGCGCTTTTCCGAGTGGGTACACTTGGTTGGCACAAAGAGGCACTGCGGCAGCTGGGGTCGATCGCTGCGGCAGCCTTACTCGGCGTCGCTTTGGCGGCGGTCCAACTGTGGCCTTTTTTAGAAACCCTGATCCACAGCGAGACGCTGGCTTTTCGTATGGCAGAGGCGTTCACGCAAACATGGTGGCAGCACCTCTTTTTCGATTGGTACAAGTGGCCGACGGCAGTAACTGCACTCTTGCCCCGCTATTTTGGCGTCCCGATGGATAAAAGTTATTTCTATCCTTTTGGAAGCTATGCGAGTCAATATGTCGGCGTTTTGCCCCTGGCCCTGGCGTTGACGGCTGTCTTTTTCGGCTTGAGAAAAAGCCTCGATGCCAGGAGAAAACACATCTTGTTTTTTATGATCCTGGCCTTGGTCGGCATCGGGATCGCGTTGGATTTTCCCCTTGCAAATTTAATTGATTATTTGCCCCTTTTCAACATCTCGGTCAGCCAGCGGCTGTGTATGATCTATGCGCTTGCAGCAGCGATCTTGGCGGGGTTTGGGATGGATGTGCTTGCAGACAAAGCGGGTCGGCGTGTAGCGGGACGCGTGCTGCTGGGGCTGGCGGTGCTCAACCTGCTTCTGAACATCGGTGGGTATATGGGGATTGCACTGTTTGAACAAGACCTGGTCGAAATGGCGCGCCGTCGGATTGAAGCAAGCTGGGGAAATCCATACTACCCGCATCCTATCGAGCATTATTATGACGGCATACGGGCCTTGATCGACAATGGGCAGGCGCGGTTTTTGCCCAACAACCTTTGGATGTACTTGCCCATTTTGACGGCGTTGGCATGGGCGGCGCTGCAGTGGTGGAAGAAAAAAAGCGGTAGGGGATGGCTCTACCTCGTCTGGAGCATCGCGGCTGTCGATTTGGTGCTGGCGGGCTGGGCCTTTCACCCGGCTACCGCTATGGAGGATATTTTTCCGGAACCGGATGCCGTCCGTTTTGTGCGGCAGGATGCCAGTTTGTATCGCGTGAGCGGGACGGGAATGACGCTTTATCCCAACAGCAGCATGATGTTTGGGCTGAGCGACGTGCGGGGCTATGACACGGTTGTCTCGCAAAGGTACGTCGATCTGTACGACCGCGTCCGTGGCACGGCGCGGTTTACCTTTCATTCCTTGCTGGTCGACCCGCAGTCGCCGCTGCTCGACCTGCTAAACGTCAAATATGTGCTTGCCGATCGCCCCTTGAATGGGCGGTGGGAGTTGGCCTATGATGACGGCTCGCCGGTTAAGGTTTACCGCAACCCGGATGTGCTGCCGCGCGCGTTTATGGTCTACCGGGCCGAGATCGTGGATGGTGCGGTGCAGTCCCTGGCCCGGACTACCGATGGTGCGTTTGATTTTCGCAGCGCGGTTGTGCTGGAAGAAATCCCCGCCGGGTGGGTAGAGCCGCCAGCAGAAGACGCTGCACCTGCCGTCCGCATCACCAGCTACCGGCCCAACCGCGTGTCGATTGAGGTGGAGACGGCGCAGGATGGGCTGCTTGTTTTGACCGACACACATGCGCCGGGGTGGAAGGCGCGGGTAGATGGGGAAAAAACAGAGGTCTATGTAGCCAATCATACTTTTCGCGCTGTTGTGGTGCCGGCGGGCGCGCATCGCGTCGAGTTTGTCTACCAGCCGGTGAGTTTTTGGGGCGGTGCGGCGATCAGTTTGGCTGTAATCGTGGGGATGATCATCTGGATAGTGGTATCGCGCTTGAAACCAACTGGCAGAAAAATTTCGGCTCACTTGAGCCTGAGCCACCTCAAGTAGGCTCTACTTTGGCGCAGCAAGCCGCGAATGCCGCCCAATCGCAAGGCACGCCAGCTTTTGTACAAGAGATTGTCCTTGCTGGCCGGCCGCGACTGTCGCTCAAGATAGGCTCTGTCGGGAGCAAAACGGGGCGACATGCAGAATTCGACCAACGGACGGGTCACATTGGGCCAGTAGAACTGCGCGGCCACCTCGGCAAACCCGGGCTTGGATCGGGCGCGCAGCGCCGGGTCGGCCAGCATATCCAACACCGCACCAGCAACCCCTTCTACATCCTGCGGCTCGACCAGGCGGGCCAATCCCCGTTCGGCCAAAAACTGACTCAGCACGTCGCCGCGTGTAGCCAGGATGGGCAGTCCGGCCCAAATATAGTCGAGCAGACGGGTGCGAAAAGAAAAGCGCGTCTCGATATGATCGAGGTGCAGACTGGCCCCGATGTCGGCCTCGAGCAAGTAATTTTCCCGTTCCTGGTAGGGCACCCAATTGTTGAACAAGATATGGTCTTGCAAACCCAGCGATTGAGCAAGCTGAATTGCACGGTCGACAGCCTGCATTTTTGCCATTGACGTGTTGGGCCGTTTGACCCCCATGAAAAAAAGTTTGACGTTATCCTGTTGCTCCAGAATGCGCGGCATGGCCCGGATCAAGGTTGGCGCGTCAAGCCAGTCCCAAATGCCGCCGCCCCACAAGATAACCCTATCAGCGGGCGCAATCTTGGGGTGCGCGCCTTTCAAGACGGAATGGGTATGGACGGGCGGAGTCTGGGGCAAGCCAAAGGGCGCCAGGTCGATCAGTTGGCGAAGCGTGGGGTCTTGCTGGCAGGTGTACGGGTTGACGCGCCCGGCTGCCGACAACATACCCAACCAGTAATCGCGCTGTTTTTCGTCAGCGCAGATGAAAAAATCACCCGCACCGAGCTGAGTCAAGAGTACGGCGAGGTCGTTTTCGAACGTGGACACCCTGTCCAGTTCACTTGCTCCGGCGTCGCGCTGCAGCCCTTCGAGCAAAAAAGGGTTGTACATGTCCAGCACCAAAGGCTTGCCTAGCTTGCCAAGAAAAGGGTAGGCGGTCAAGACGATGCCGCGTGTGACCCATACATCGCAGGCCTGCACGCGAGCGCGCAAATCACGGGCATCGGAACAGACATGCAAAAATGGCGGCGCTTCCGGCTCCCGAATGTCCATCTGGACAAAGGGGGGAACAATCAGTTCGACCTGAACGTGCTGGCTCAGAACCCGCGCAAACTCCCAATAGCGAATGCCGGGGCCAGCCATCCATTCACCTACGGCGTCATTGGGCACCAACGCAACGCGCGTGGTCATCCTGACCCCCTGGCTCGTTCAGCCAATACCCGCTCGTATACGCCCCGCCAGCGGGGCATAATCACATCCCAGGTATAGCGGCGGCGCACCTTGTCACGGCCGGCCTGCCCCAGGCGCTGGCGCAGCACATCCGATTCGAGCAAGCGCGTCAGTGCTTGGGCAGACGAAACCGGATCGTCTACCGGCACGAGTAAACCGTCAATTCCATCGTCGATCACGCTGGAAACCGCTCCCGCGTTGCAACCGACCACCGGTTTGCCCGCCGCCCAGGCCTCGATGAAGGCAATTCCAAACGATTCGTATCGAGACAGGTAGGCAAACACGTCGCAGGCAGCGAATAAATCGGGCTTGTCTGCCTCGTCAAAATTGTCGATCCAGACGATGCGCGCTTGCTGTGCAGGGCCAAGTTCGTCTCGTACCAATGCCTGGAGTTGGGCGGTAAAATGCGTGGTCGCCCCGGCGATCAGCAAAAAAGCCCGTGGAAAAACCGCCCACACGCGCTTCATAGCCAGGATCAATGTGTCGACTCCCTTGTTGCTCCCTTGCTGCCCGATAAACGCTACCAGGGGGTCCGAACCAATGCCGTATTGCTGGCGCAGCGCGATGCCGCTTGCCCGCTCGAAACGCTCCGGCGTGATGCCGACGCCAATCACGGTGATTTTTTCTGCCGGAACCTGCC
>CAYRXM010000097.1:0-18522 GCA_964428175.1 uncultured Anaerolineae bacterium | reverse complement strand
GGTTTGGGCGGTGGCGCTTCATACAATGTGCTGTTGTTGCGCATGCGCACCAGGGGGTGCTCCCGTTATCCGCGGTGGATAATTCGCAGCTATTCGGGAGTGCCTGAAGTTGGAATCTGGGCGAAAATGAGGTATCCTTGCTGCCTTTTGAAACGGAAATCAAAGGCAGCAGGGGATCGAAATGACAACCAGGCAAATCTGCATCCTGATTTACATCATAGCATGTGTGGTCTGGGTGATATGGAAATGGCGAGATCAGCGTGGTGAAACGAAACCAGAAGTTGCCAAGCCGCGAGAACGGCAGAAATTGCGACCGCGAACACCCAAATCGTGTGCGGAGTGTCAAAGTGAGAATGAACTGGCGGTTGAGCCGCTGCGTGAAGTGCGGCCGTGGAGTGAGGTAAAGAGTCCACGTGGGCGCAAGAAGCAAATCGACACGGAAGGACATGCGTGCTGGAATGCAACGTGCGAGTATTATGGGATCACTGATTCACGAGTGCATGCCTTGGTTGGATATGGGCATCACGGCAAGGCGGATCGGATACAGGATTTGTACTGCCAGGCCTGCCAGACGAAGGTCAGTGAACGACGGGGAACGGCACTCTACCGGTTGAAGACCCCGGCAGAGCGAGTGAGTGAGGTCTTGGCGATGTTGGCCGAAGGGCTGGATGTGAGTGCCGCAGAACGAGTGACCAGGCACACGGAAGCAACAATCCAACGCTGGTTGACTCGTGCGGGGATGCACGCCAAACGGCTGCACCGGCATTTCTTTCGGGGCCTTGACCTGAAGCACGTCCAATTGGACGAGATCAAGACGCGCCTGCGGGAGAAAGCCCAAGAGCTGTGGGTGTGGGTGGCCATCGATGTTACGAGCAAAGTGGTCCCTGTGTTGGAAGTGGGGCCGCGCACGCAGGCATTGGCCAACCGGGTGATCCATCGCTTGAAGGACACGTTGGCCGTGGGCTGTCTGCCGGTGTTCAGCAGCGATGGGCTACGGCACTATTTCTATGCGCTGACGGCACATTGGGGCGCGTGGGTAGAGCAGGAAGGAAAACGCAAGCCTCTCGAATGTACCCATTCGCATGGCAGGTTTCAACAGACCTGTTGTATGGTCAGGTGATCAAACACTATCGCCGCCGACGAGTGGATAGTGTGGAATACGTGATGCAGTTGGGAGTGCTGGCAGAATTGAAGGCCAGACTGAAAGCGCTGGGCTTGAGTGGTCGGCTGAACACAGCCTTCGTGGAACGGGTCAATCTCACCATTCGGCAATGTGTGTCGCTGCTGACTCGCCGCACATGGGGCACGGCACAGACAGCAGGTGGACTCAGGTTACACCTGGCGTGGTGGCTCGGATGTATTTCATCCGCGGGTACTACCACTTTGTCCGACCGCACATGTCATTGCGTGTCGAATACACACAACCCATTCCCCGCCAAGGTGAACAGCTTGCCAAGCGATACCGTTCACGCACTCCGGCGATGGCTGCCGGTCTCACCCGTCATCGTTGGACAGTGCGCGAGTTTCTGAGCTTTCCGCTGCCAGCGGCGTAATTTCGTACGCCGTGGACAAAAAGAATAGAGGAAAATGCACCAAGCATCAGTGGAAACGATGCTGTTTCCGCTGGTTGAGCCCTTCCTTGAGTCAAGATTATGGTCTTCTTGGAGCATCTTGAGTGTCTGTTTCGGCTCAATGAGGGTCATTCTGGAGGCTATCGGAATTGTCCACCGTTTCCGTGGGGAGTGCCTTATGGCCCAACACGTCAGTTCAGCTTCTCGACACTTTATTCCGCAAGCAGTGCCACTGCCTGTTGCAGATCAGGCGTGTCTAGGCCCTCAGTAAACCAGGCATAAGTATCGGCAAGCAGTCGCCGGGCGGCCTCGGGCTTTTCGGCTTGCCACAGCCTGGCCAGGCTGATGGCGGCACGCAGTTCCAGGGTGTGTGCTCCTTGATGGCGGGCGACATCCAGCGCCTGGTAAAAACAAGCCTCTGCCGCGCTCCGGTCCGGGGGTTCCTGCCGGAGCAGCAGCTCGCCGTGCAGCCGGTAGATACGCGCTAGGCCGGCCGCGATCCCCACCTGGTCTGGCGCGGCCAGCGCGCTGCTAGTGATGGCCAACCCCGCTGCGATTTCCCCCGCTTGCAGGCAGGCATCGGCCAGGCGGACGATCCAAACGCCGCTCCCTGCCTGGACGCCGGTGGATTGCCAAAGGCGCATGCCGCGCCGAATCAGTTCCAGGTTGGCCTGGGCTTGCTCGCTGCCCGGCTTGGCCTGGAGCGCCTGGACATGTCCCTCGGCGGCCCAGCCATAGGCCAGGAAAAACTGCATGTCCGGCGTTTGCCCCACCTGCAGCAGTTCACCGGCCAGGGCGTGCAGAGCCGGTAGGTCGCCGCGCAAGACGGCCACCTCGCAGGCGAGAATGAGCGCCATGCCCAGAAAGGACTGTGGCGCTACCCGGCGCGCCCGGCTGATCGCCCGGAAAATCTGCTCCCAGGCCTGGTCGAGGTGGCCGGACACGGCCAGCACAAAGCCAAGCAGCGCCCGGCAGGTCACTTCCAGGTCGCTCCCGATCTGCGCCAGCGTTGCCGGTCGCCCGATGGCCTGGTATACCACCAGGGCGTCGTCTAGCTGCCGGCGCGCTTCCGGGAAATGCCCCTGAAACATATAGCTCAAGCCCAGGATCCGCCGGGCAAGGGCCTGCGGCAGGCTGGCCTCTGGGCCAGATAGTGCCAGTATTTGTTCGGCCAGCCGGATTGCCGGTGCCGGCTCCCCCTGGCTGATCAGCCAGTCAGACTGTGCATAGAGCGCAAGCAGCAGCTCGTCCCACTCGGCTTCCAGCGGGTGATCCGCCTGTCCTGTCGCCTGTAATAGCTCCCACGCCCGCTGGATCGCCTCCTGTCGTTCCGGCCCGCCCCACCCGCTGGCCCGGAGAAAGGGCGCGCCCAGGGCCAGGTGCAGGTGGATCTCGAGCCGGTCGCGCGCCGGGGTGTGCGGCCGGTCGGCCAGCAGGGCCAGCCCGCGTCGGTAATGGGCGACGGCCGCCTGAGGCGAGGCCAGGTAAACAGCCCGCCGTCCGGCCTGGAGGTGATAGGCGGCCGCTTTTTCCGGTAGCCCGCCGGCCTCAAAATGGCGGGCCAGCTCGGCGGCGTGCGGCAACGGACGCCAGGCGAGGGCACACTCTTGGGGCTGCCCATCATACAGGTCTTCCAGGGCAAACCCCACCGCCGCGTGCTGCCGCGCGCGCTCTGCCGGGTCCAACTGCTGGTACAGGTAGACCTGGAACAGGATGTGCCGGAAACGGTAGCGTGACAGGGGGCAGGACCGATCACCAACCCCCACCCAGCGCGGGCCTTCTCCCTGCACCAGCCGCCGCGCGCCGCGCCCCATCCCTAGCGGGCCGCTCAACGCCTTGCACAGTGTGGCGTTGTCCACGCCATGCACGCGCGCCAGCACTTCAGCGGTAAAGCTCTCGCCTTCGACGCTGGCGGTAGAGAGCCAATCGCGCCACGGGTCGGGCAGCTGTGCGACCCGTCCGGCGATAGCCGCTTCCACTCGCTCCGGCAGGCACTCCCAATCCAGGGTTGGGCTGCTCACCCAGCTTCCATCCTCGGCACGGCGGATTTGACCTTGGGTTTGCAGGCTGCGCAGCAGCTCGGTGGTGAACAGCGGGTTGCCGCCGGTGCGCCGTGCCAGGGCGGCGCGAAACGTCTCATCGAGGCGGTTGGGATGGAGCAGGGGGTCTTGGTTCAAAAAGGCAGTCACAAAAGCTTGCTCATCCACCTGATCCAGATCGATGCGAATGTCGCCGCCGTAGTGCTGCAGCTCGGTGATCACGCCCAGTAGGGGGTGTTGGCCCGTCTCTTCCCGGCGGTTGATCTCGCCCGGCCGATAAGCGGCCACGATCAAGACCCGGCTGCGGGCCAGGTGGCGCGCCAGGTGAAAGAGCAGTGCCGCGCCCCCGGCGTCGATCCACTGCAGGTCGTCCAGCAGCAGCACCAGCGGCCGCTGGCGGGCCAGCGCGGCCAGAAAAACGGAGAGCTGTTTAAACAACCGGCCAGTTTCAAGACCGGCCGGGGCGGGCGGCGAGTCTTGGCGCAGCGTTTTCTGCCAGGCCGCAAGTGGGGGCGTTTGCGCGCGCCGATCTTGGATCCGCCGGGCCAGCCCGGCGCGATTGACAACCCGATCCAGCAGATCGGGCGCTGTTTCGGTCAACATTTGGGCGATCTGAGGCAGCGCCTGTGCCAGGCGTTCCCGGCTTTCTGCGTCGAGCCAGTCGGCCCAGGCCGCCGTTTCGACGTCTCCGGCCAACGTGCGCACGCTCTCGACGAAAGGTTGGTATGGCTGGCCCTCCCCAGCGTAGGCATCGCAGCGCCCGCCCGCAACCAGAAGGTCGGGATGGCGAACCAGCGCCTGGCGCGCAAACGCGCTCAGCAGCGCGGTTTTGCCACTGCCGGCCTCGCCGGCAATCAAGACCGCCTGCCCTTGCCCGGCCAACGTGCGCTCCAGGAAGGCGGTCAGCCGCGCCAGCTCACGCTCGCGGGCCACAAAAGGCGCAGCGACTGGTTCAGTCGATGCCCCTGACGCCTCTTGCTTGATGCGCTGGTACAGCGCGTTGGTGTCGCCCCCCGGCTCGATCCCCAGCTCATCCAGCGCCCGGCGGCAGACCTCGTACTGGGCCAGGGCGGCGCCGTACTGGCCGCCGGCGGCGAGCGCGCGCATCACGGATTGGTGGGCGTCCTCGCTCCAGGGTTGAGCGTGGAGGATCGTGCGATACGTTTCCGCCGCCTGGACATGATCTCCCGCCACTTCCTGGGCGGTCCCCAAAAAGTGCAGCAAGCGCAGATGCTGGCGTTCGAGCCGTTCGCGCGTGCGCAGCGCCCAGCTCTCGAAATCCAGGCTGTCGCCCAGGTTGAACCCTTGCAGAAAAGGCCCCCGGTACAGCGCCAGGGCTGCTTGCAGCGTCTCCGGCGGCGGGACAGCGCCTTGCCGGTTCTCGGCCTCGCACGCAGCGGCCTGGTTCTGAAAAGCAGCCACGTCTATCCAGATTTCAGCCTCCAGGTTCAACTGCACGGAAGAGCGGCTGACCCGCAAAAAAGGAGGCGATGCCTGCCGATCGTGCAGCACGGCGCGCAGGTTCGACAGGGCAAAGCGCAGCGCGCCCAAGGCCTCGGCGTCGGCTCGTTCCGGCCACAGCAGTTCGGCCAGGGTTTGCCGGGCGTGCGAGTGGGCAGCCTCTACGGCCAGGTAGACCAGCAGCGCGCTGGCCTTGCCCGCTTCCAGGGGCAAGGGCGGCCCATCATCCAGGCAGAACTGGACGTGTCCCAGGAGATAAATCGTCAATTTGTTTGGGTTGGCCTTTCTTTGCGCCAAAGCGCTCCCCCTCACTGTCATTCCAAGCGAGTCATGGCTCAGCTCGCGCCGGTCGAGTAGGCTTGAGCAAAGCGAAAGCCGTATCGAGCCCAATCGCCCTTCGATACCAAGCGCCCCCGAGATCAAGCATCGCTCGCGTGGGCTCGACACATCGAACCCAAACCCGGTTCGACATCCGACCAGCGCAGGCTGAGCAGTTACCTGAATTCATTATAAACCAAGTTCCCAAGATGCTCAAACGCACGTTTGACGCACGTTTTTTTCTTATCATGAGAGGCAGATTGGTCAGTGATAGACATCTTGAGCTTGCAAGGATCAACGTATGCCAACAGAATCCGGTTACAAATCCTACATTGTGCGGGTCTGGCAGGTGGAGCGAAACGGACAGATGGCAACGGTCGCCACACTGGAAGACTGCCAGACCAACCAACGCCGGGCTTTTGCCAGCCTGGCAGCGTTGCAGAAATTTTTGGAGACCGAATGGCGGCCTCTTCCGGTGTCATCTCTTCAGCAGGAGGAAGGATGAGGGCTTTTCTCGCCGGATTTCGCCTCGAGCTTTACTCACAATAATACAAGGAGATATGAAATGAAACGTAAAATTTTTCTACCGCTGGCCTTTTCTGTGCTAGCCTTGCTCATTGCCGCCGGCCTGGTCAACGCGGCAAGCCCGATGGGCAGCGGCTTTACCTACCAGGGCTTTCTCAAGGACAACGGCGCTGCGGCCAACGGCGCGTATGATTTTGAATTCCGGCTGTTCGACGCGGCGACGGATGGCGTACAAATCGGCGGCATCGTAGCCCTCGAGGATGTGCCCGTGATCGATGGCCTGTTTGTGGTACGGCTGGACTTTGGCGCGAGCGCTTTCAACGGCGAGGCGCGTTGGCTGGCGATCGGCGTGCGTCCCGGCGACGAGACGGGGGCCTACACCGCGCTGACGCCGCGCCAGGCGCTGACGCCCGCTCCCTACGCGGTGTACGCCGGCACGGCCTATACGGCCACGACCGCCATCACAGCGACCTACGCCCTCAGCGCGGACGCGGCCAATACGGCCACGACCGCCATCACCGCGACCTATGCAATTAGCGCGGGCGACGCCGGCACGCTCGACGGCTACAACGCCACCCAACTGCCCTACTGGGGCCTGACCGGTAACGCTGGGACCACTGCCGGGACGAACTTTTTGGGCACGGCTGACAACCAGGCGCTCGAAATCAAGGTCAACAACACCCGCGCCCTGCGCTTGGAGCCGGGCACCAGCCCCAACCTGATCGGAGGCTACAGCGGCAACTGGGTGGCCACGACCACCTTTGGCGCCGTCATCGCCGGCGGCGGCCAGAGCGGCAACCTGAATCGCGTGGTCGATCATATGGGCGTGGTCGGAGGCGGTCAGAACAACCAGGCTGGCAGTGATGATGGCACCGTGGGGAACAATACCTTTGCCACCGTGGCTGGGGGCGCGAACAACACCGCCAGCGGAACGTATTCGACCATCGGCGGAGGCGCGGGGAACACCGCCAGCAGTGCATACAACTCCATCGCTGGGGGGCGAAACAATGTGACCAGCGGCAACTATACTTTTGTCGGTGGCGGGCGAGACAACCAAGCCGGCGGGCCAAGCTACGGTTATAGCGCCGTGGCAGGCGGCTACCAGAACACTGCATTAGGGGATATTTCTTTCATTGGCGGGGGGTCATACAACCAGGTCAATGGCGGCATTTACAATGCCATTGCTGCCGGGGTCAGCAACCTGATTACGACCACCAATTGGGCCAATTTCATCGGCGGGGGATATGGAAATGTAATCAGCGGCACGATGGGCTATGCCACCATTGGGGGTGGGCGTCAAAATACTGTCGGCAACAGCTATGTTACCATCGCCGGGGGGCGGGCCAACTCGGTCAGCGGCATGTATGCCACGGCCGGCGGTGGGCGGGATCACACGGTCAGCGGCGATGATGCCACCATCGCTGGGGGGCGGGCCAACGTGGCCAGCGGCTTGTATGCCACCGTGCCCGGCGGTGTCTATGCCGCCGCAACCCACTTTGGCGAGATGGCGTATGCCAGCGGCGGCTTTGCGGTGGCCGGTGACGCTCAGACCTCGGTCTATGTGCTGCGGCGAGAATATGCCATGGCCGCCGGGGCCTGGCACGATCTGTTCCTGGATGGCAATGGCGCCAGCCAGCAGCTCACCATAGCCCCGGGCCGCGTGATGACTTTTGATATCTTGATCGTCGGAAGCACCGCGGCCGGCGAATCGGCTGGCTACCGCATCCAGGGTGTCATCGAAAACATTGGCGGCACTACGACCCTGGTGGGCACACCCACCGTCACCGTTCTGGGCGAAGACGACGCCGCCTGGAATGTCCAGGTTCTCGCCAGCGATGCCAGCGACGCTCTGCTCATCCAGGTGCAGGGCAACGGAGAGACGATCCGCTGGGTAGCCACCGTGCATACGGCCGAAGTGGCATGGTAAGGAAAGAGATGAAAAAATATCCGATTGTTATTATCCTCTTGCTCGTCAGCATAGCGGGTGTGGCCTACGCGCAGTTTGGCGGTGGCTATGAGCTGACCTGGTTCACCGTCGACGGCGGCGGCGAGGCCAGCGCCGGAGAGGGCTATGCTCTGAGCGGCACGGCCGGCCAGCCCGACGCCGGCGCGCTTTCCGGCGGCGGTTTCGAGTTGAGCGGCGGCTTTTGGGTCCCCGCGCTGGGGTTGGCGGCCGAGCCGGTTCTGACGCTGTCCAAGGCCGTCACGCCGGCGATGGACGCGCCCTACCACGGCGTCGTCACCTACACCGTCGTCCTCAGCAACATGGGTGAGGGGAGCGATCCGGCCGTCACCCTGACCGACACGCTGCCCGCCGGAATGACTTTTGCCGGGTGGGTGATCTCGCCGACCAACACAGTGCAGGTTGGGAACGCCATCACCTGGAGCGGCGAGATCGCGCCTGGCGCGGCCATTACCTTGACCTTTACCGCCGCGCACACCGGCGACTATGGGGACGCGATCACCAACACCGCCCATGTGAGCGGGACGCAGCAGGCCGGATCGGCATGGGCCGCGTTCACCGTCGAGTCGAACGGTGCGCCGGCGGCCGACGCGGGCGCCGACCAGACCGTGCGGCCCGGCGCGCTGGTGACGCTGGACGGCTCTGCCAGCAGTGACCCCGGCGGCGGCGCGCTCACCTATCTCTGGCAGCAAAGCGGCGGCCCGACGGTGACGCTGAACGATCCAACCGCCGGCCGGCCCACCTTTATCGCGCCGGACACGCCCGGCGTGCTCACCTTTACCCTCACCGTCACCGACGGTGGCGGGTTGAGCAACCAGGACACGGTCGAGATCACGGTGGCTCCTTATCTGGCCTATTTGCCGCTGGTGATGAACCGCTGCACGGTCGCGCCGGACCTGGTGGTGGAGGCGATCATCGCCGCGCCCGACGGGGTGGCGGTGGTGATCCGCAACCAGGGCAGCGCGCCTACCCCGGCGACGGGCTTTTGGGTCGATGTCTATGTCGATCCCGCTGTCGCGCCGACCCGGGTCAACCAGACATGGAGCGACCTGGGCGACCAGGGGCTGGTCTGGGGCGTGGAGGCGTCGCTGGCCCCAGGCGAGGCGCTGACGCTGACCGTGGACGGACCCTGCTACTGGCCGTCTCTCAGCGCGGTGAGCTGGCCGCTGGCGTCGGGCGCGCCGGTCTACGCCCAGGTCGACTCGGCCAACGCGGGCACGACCTATGGCGGGGTGCTCGAGAACCACGAGATCGCCGGCGGGCCGTACAACAACATCGGCAGCACGACGGTGGCGCCGGCGGCGCACCTTCCAGCAAGTTTCTGGAGCTTGCCGGAAGGCAACCCGCACGCTCTGCCGCCGCGCTGATCTGCTCGCCAGACCTGCCAGGTCTCGGAGACATGGCAGGTCTGTGGTCCAAACAAGCTTTGCAAAAAGAGATTCTTTGCCTGACGGCGCTCAGGTCTGTTCTGGGTGAAGGAATGGCAGGCAGTCGAATCATTACAAACATCAAAGGAGAATCGTCATGAACACAACAAAATGGACTCGCGGAATACATTGGAGCCTGGCCCTGCTGCTGGCCCTGCTGCCGGCGCTGGGGATGGGGCTGCTGTCGCAGCCGCCTGCCGTGCGCGCAGACACCCTCACCGTCGCCAACGCCAACGATAGCGGCACGGGCAGCTTGCGCGCGGCCATCGCCGCCGCGCAGCCCGGCGATACGATCGTCTTTGCGCCCGCGCTGGCCGGGCAGACGATCACACTTGCCAGCCAGCTTGTCATCAGCAGGGCGCTGACTATCGACGGCAGCAGCCTCAGCACGCCGGTCACCCTCAGCGGCAACGACGCCGTGCGCGTGTTTCACGTCTACACCGACACGCACGCTACCCTGGACAGCCTGACCATCGCCCACGGCAAAACAACTGCTCCCGATCTTTACGGCTACTATGCCACTGGCGGCGGTGTCATGATCGAATCGGGCGCAGCAGTCACGCTGACCCACAGCGCCGTGCTCAGCAACACCTCCTCCTACTATGACACCGAATGGGATGAGTACTATGGCTGCGGCGGCGGCGTCTACAACCTGGGCGCGCTGGTGGTGATCGACTCCACCTTTGCCGGCAATGTTGCGGGAAATCCCGCCGAGTCTGGCGACAGCTATGGCGGTGCGATCTACGATGGGGGTACACTGGCAGTCACAGGCAGCACGTTCACTGGCAACACAGCCATGACGGGCGGCGCGATCTACGATGGGGGCACACTGGCAGTCACAGGCAGCACGTTCACTGGCAACACAGCCATGATGATGGGCGGCGCGATCTATAGCCAGTCCGGCGCGACGCTGACGGTGCAAAACAGCACCTTTTCGAGCAACTCGGCCCCTTGCGGCGGCGCCGGCATCAGCAGCCGCGGCACGGCGACCGTGAGCGGCAGCACGATTGCCGACAATGTAGCGCCTGGCAGCTCGTGCGAGGGCGACGCCGCCGGCATCGGCAACAGAGGGACGATGACGGTGACCCACTCGATCATCTCTGGAAATGTCAGTGAGGGGTACTATGGCGGCCTGAGCAACTATGATGGCACGTTGACCGTGCTGGACAGCGCCATTTACAGCAACACAGCCGATGATCACGGCGGCGGCATCTACAACTGGTGGGGCGCCACGCTGACAGTCATCAACAGCGCGATCTATAGCAACACGGCCGGCTGGTGGGGCGGCGGCATTTTTAGCGGCCCCGACGGGGGCGCGTCGCTGACGCTGATCAACAGCGCGATCTATGGCAACACGGCTGAGCAAGGCGGCGGTATCTACAATGGCTCGCCGTACAATAACAGCGGGGCGGTGCTGACAATGATCAACAGCACCGTGGTCAGCAACACGGCCACGAGCGCGGGCGGCGGCCTCTACAACAAAGACGCCGCCCCCACGGTGATCAACACAATCTTGTGGAACAACGTCGCGCCCACTGGCCCGCAGGTCTATCTCCACAATATCACGACTGTCCTCAGCCCAACGATCCGTTACAGCGACATCGAAGGCTGCGGCGGTTCGGGCGCGGGCTGGGATGACACGCTGGGCAGCGACGGCGGCGGCAACATCGACGCCGACCCGCTCTTTGCCAACGCGGCCCATGGCGACCTGCGCCTGCCGCTCACCTCGCCCGCCGTTGACGCGGGAGATAACGGCGCCGTCCCGGCCGGCATCACCACCGACCTGGCGGGCAGCCCGCGCATCGTCAACGGCGTGGTCGATATGGGCGCCTACGAAGCCATCGGCCTCGTCCTGGCCAAGTCGGTCACGCCTGGTGAAGCGGTTCCCTATCACGGCGTGGTCACCTTTACCCTCGTTCTCCACAACGACGGCCTGTTGAGCGATCCTGCCGTCACCCTGACCGACACGCTGCCCGCCGGGATCAGTTTTGCCTCGTGGGTGATCTCGCCGACCAACACCGTGCGGGCCGGCAACGCCATCATCTGGACCGGCGCGCTGGCGCCCGGCGAGGTGTTGACCTGGACCTGGCGCGCCATGCACACCGGCGATTATGGGGACGCCATCACCAACACCGCCCACGTCAGCGGCACGTGGCACAGGTTGGATGCGGAGGCAGCGTTTCAGGTCAATCCCGCCTACACCATCACCCCCACGGCGGGCGCGGGGGGCAGCATCAGCCCGGCCGCGCCGCAGACGGTGGAGCACGGCAGCAGCATCACCTTTGCCATCACGCCAGACGCGGGCTATCACGTCGCTGACGTGCTGGTGGACGGCAGTTCGATCGGCGCGGTGACGAGCTATACCTTTGAGAACGTCGCCGCCGATCATGTCATCAGCGCCGCGTTTGCCTTGAACGAGTACACGCTGACGGTGAGCGTTGTTGGTCAGGGCGATGTGACGCGCGCGCCCAGCCAGACGACCTACCTGCACGGCGAGGTCGTGACGCTCACTGCTCTGCCCGCATCTGGCTGGCTCTTTGGCCAGTGGGGCGGCGATGCCAGTGGGACGCTGACCGAGACGGCAGTCACGATGGACGGGCACAAGTCCATTACTGCGACGTTCCTGCAAGAGAACCAGCCGCCGGCGGCCGACGCGGGGAGCAGCCAGACCGTACGGCCGGGCGCGCTGGTGACGCTGGACGGCTCCGCCAGCAGCGACGCCGGCGGTGGCGCGCTCACCTATCTCTGGCAGCAGACCGGCGGCCCGACTGTGACGCTGAACGATCCAACTGCCAGCCGGCCCACCTTTATCGCGCCGGGCACGCCCGGCGTGCTCATCTTTACCCTCACCGTCACCGACAGCGGAGGGTTGAGCAGCCAGGACACGGTCGAGATCACGGTGGCGCTTTATACGATTTATTTGCCGCTGGTGATGAAAAACTAGAGGCACCGAAGGCGGTAGCGTCCCTGCACAATGCGGATAATGAACAATGGAGCGATGCGTTTCGCAGATGTGACAGATGCGAAACATAGACTACAATGTACTTCTATGACTCAGGCCATGCTCACAGAGCATGGCCTGAGTCATTCGCCGATTATGTATTGTCAACGATCAAAAACTGTACCAAAAACACCGAGACTGCGTAATTGACGTTTGTAGCCGGACCGGTTTGACAGAGGGCTTCAATACGAGCACAATACCCGAACCTGACCTGCGGTTCAATGGGAGTTGTGCTGATGAGCAAACCGGCTCCGTCAATCAACCAAACAATCTGTCACATCCGCGAAGTTGAGTACATTTTGCCCACAACGCCGTGCGATCACTGCCAGCAACCAGCACCCTTTTTCATCACGGCAGGACGGACGGCGATCGACCTCCACCTGGAACACCCGGTTTTGCTACACATCACCGTCAGTGTCCATCATTGTGCCGAATGCCAGCACTACTTCCGCGCACAACCCCCGTTTCTCCAACGCGGGGCCATCTATTGCAACCGCGTGGTCGACAAAGCCGTGCAGTCCGTCTACCAAGACGGCATGGCGATACGGCAAGTGCCGACTCGGCTGGCGCGCGACTTTTGGGTCTCTCCCAGCGAAGGCAGCATTCGGCGCTGGTGTCACATATACAGTGCGTCCTTTGACTTTGCCACAGACTACCAACCCTGGGTCGTGAACGAGTTTTCCGGCATCCTCTGCGTCGACGAGGTCTACCAACACCAGTTGGCCCTTCTGCTGGCAGTCGATCCGGCTGCGCCAGATGGAGACCGCCTGGTGGGCTACCAACTGGTACAGGGCAACGTTGATGCGGCAGAAGTAGAACGCTTTCTCGCCCATCTCAAAGAAGCGGGAATCGCCCCCGACCAGGTGATTACAGACGGCTCCAGTCTCTACCCAACCGTGTTGAGCAAGGTCTGGCCGGAGGCAGCTCACCAGCTATGTCTCTTTCACGAAACACGTCACGTGACCAAAGCGGCGATGAAGGCGATCACTGCCATCCGCAAAAGCCTACCTCACCCACCGCCCAATCCGGCGACCAGGGGCGGCGGGCCACTACGGAGCCAACCGCCAAGCGATGATCCGCGCGATCCAGCCAGTCAACGTTGGTATTGGCGACAAATACGGCGACACGCCGATATTTCGCAGGTTCACGCGTTGGCACAGCAAGGCTTGTCTCAACGGGCGATTGCCCGTCAAACAAGTCATCATCGTGATACGATCAAACGCTGGCTGCAGGAACCCATTCCTTCTTTGCCCCAAGATATGCCTGCTGACCTGCCTGAAGCGGCTGCGCTGCCTGCGCCACTGCAACGAAAGCAGCACAAACAAGCGCTCAAACATCAGGCACACACCCTGGCGCAGCAAGGCTTGTCCTATTCCGCGATCGCGCGCCGCGTTGGCATCCGCCGCATCACGGTCAAATGCTGGCTGGAGCAAGGCCCACCTGACGAATCGACGGAACCAGTGTCCCCAGCAAGCCAAATCGAGATGTCTCCTCCTCCCGCACCCTGGTCAAGTTGGGACGAGGTCAGGCAGGTGAGTGAGATACTCAAAGAACATCGCTTTCTGTTCCTCCACCGGCCGGAACACTTGGCGCCCCAGGAGCAAGACCAGGTAGATGCGTTGTTCGCCAGCCCGATTGGCCAACAGCTTCAGGTTGTCCGTTCCTTCTTGCTCGATTGGTATCGGCTCTGGTTCGACGAAAGTGGTCAACGTCGGACCTGGGCTGATGCCCAAACACACTATGAAGCCTGGCGAACCAATGCCTCCTACCAGGCTGTCCCTCAACTCCAACGAGTCCAGGCGACAATGACCGCCACCAGGTTCGAGAGCTTGCGCCAATTCCTGCACCATTCTGAATGGGAAGCCACCAACAATGGCGCAGAACGTGCCGGAAGGGCGTTCCGACATCGCCAGGCACCTCACTTCAACCTGCGCAAGAAAGCATCGATCGAGAACGCAATCAATGTCATCGCCTGTTTGCACAAATCGGCCGTTGAGCAACCGCAGCTTGCACCTTTTCACACCTGTCAGCGCGGACGAAAGAGAAGGGTCCAACCTGACTCGGCAGCAGATGCAATGGCTGCCTGAGATTCAATCGCGCATATGCAGACCCAATCGAGTGATACTCGGATCCAGGCAACTCCAAACTTGCCGTTGCTGTAGCCTTCATCTCGAGCGCTGCATCCGTTGTGCGCTGATCTGACCCATACAAAGCTGTCTCGCCAGACTGATCACGTTCCGTCTGACTCGTACAAACGTCAATTACGCAGTCTCGCCGGATATGGCCCAACATGGCAGTTTCAGCAATGTGCGCAAGGGTCGGTCATATGCTATAATGGCTCCAATTGTCCGTCGTTAGTCGAGTTTCACCCCTGGGAGGATGGTGATGATCAGCACTGAACAACCCTCTTACAGCCAACTGGTGCGTCAGGTCGTGCGCGAGGCCGGCCGCCCGCTGGCCGTGGCCGAAATCCGTACCGAGGTGGAGCGCGTGCGCCCCATCGAGACCAAAAATCCCAACGGCACAATCAGCAATGCGCTGTCGACCGACTGTCTGATCGCCACGCTGGGCAGCCGCCCGGCCCACTATGACTGGTGGCCCGGTCACCTGACCGGCTGCACCGTTCGCCAATCGCTGCGCCGCTCCGACCTGCTGTCGGGCACGCTGGTGGTCGACGAGGAAGCCTGGCTGGCACTGTGGCCTGATTTCTACGACGGCCCGGCGCGCAACAAGGGCGAACTGACTCTGTTCCTGGCCGGCGGCCCGGCTCTGCCCACGCGCATCTCGCACCTGGTCGAGTTCAAAGCAGTGTGGGGCGTCGACGCCGAACCGGCGCTGGCGGCCTGGTTCGAGCGCGTCGGCGCGGCGCCGCAGGATGACCTGATCGTGCGCGTGCTCGACGTAGCGCAGCGGCACTATGCCCTGTCGCTGGACCGGCGCACGATGTGGGGCGACGCGCAGCAGGTCGCTCTGGTCGAGCGCAACCTGGCTCTGGCCGACGCTGCCGTCGAGGTGCTGCGCACGGCCAATCTACCCGCCGCCGATTTCGACCTGCTTCCGCGCCTGTTTGCCCGCGACGCCTACCAGAACCCCTTGCCGCCCGACCCGTGGGATGTGGCCCTGCGCGGCGACCTGCGCTTTGTCGTCGACGAGGGCGGGATCAGCCTGGCCGAGCGGATCGTCGGCAGTTACGAGCGCAACCCCGAGGTTGGCACCGACCCCTTTGCCTCGCCCAGGCCGAAGGGCAAGCTGCCCAGGCTCGAACTCAAGGGCGGCGACCAGGCGCTGACCGAGGAGGCACGGCTCGCCTGGGCGGCCTACCTGTTCGACCGGGGGATGGATCACCTGTGGGTGGGCTGGGCGCAGATCGCCGAATCCTACTTCAAGATGGCGCTGCAACTCGACGCCGGGCACGCCGACGCCTGGGCCCACGTCGGCAACCGGCGCTTCGACGAGGGACATCTCGACGAGGCGCTGGCCTGCTACGAGCGGGGGATCGCGGCGGCACAAGCGCGGGTGATCGGCGACCCGGAGCAATTCGAAGGACCGTTCTGGCTCGACCTCGGTAGCCGGCCCTTTATGCGCGCTCTGCATGGCTGCGGGCTGTGCCTGTGGCGGCTGGAACGACCGGATGAGGCGCGGCGGGTTTTTGAGCGCATGCTCAAGCTCAACCCGAACGACAACCAGGGCGCGCGCTTTTTGCTCGCCGACCTGGACGAAGGCTTGAGTTGGGAGCAGAGCGCGCAAAAGGATGAACCGGGAGGCAGCGATGGCTGATCGACCCAAACTGACCGAAGCGGACGTGCAGCGCTGGTGCGGTGAACCTTCTTTCAGCCGTGGACAGGGCTACTACCGGCAGGGGCACATCCTCAATCCGCGCCGCCAGGGCGAGACGCTCAAAGGGCGCTGCCTGGGATCGCAGGCGCGGCCTTACGATCTCACCGTGCACCTGGGAGGACAGGGCATCGCCGGCAGCGCATGCTCGTGCCCGATTGGCGGCGGCTGCAAGCACGTTGCGGCGCTGCTGCTGGCCTGGATACACGAGCCGGATGCCTTTGCCGAGGTCGAAGCGCTGGACACAGTGCTTGAGCGACGCAGCAAGGCCGAACTGATCGCGCTGATCCGGCGGATGGTCGAGCGCTACCCCGACCTGGAGATGCTGGTCGAACTGCCGACGGCGGGCAAGTCGCCCGTCAACGCCCAGGCGATCCGCCGACAGGCCGATGCGGCATTTTCCGGCGTAGGCTATGACGAGTGGGGCGCGGGTGACGGCATCGCCCAGACATTGAGCGACCTGATCGCGTTGGGCGACGAATACCTGGCGCGGCAGGACTGGCCTAACGCAGCGGCGGTCTACCGGCCCGTGATCGACGCGGTGCTGGCGCACTATGGTCACATCGAGGACGAAGGCGACCTGATCGACGTGGTCAACCAGTGCGTCGCCGGGCTGGGACAGTGTCTGGAGGCGGCCAACGACGCAGTTTTTCGTGAAACGCTGCTGCGCGTGCTGTTTGACGTGTATCGCTGGGATGTGGACTATGGCGGGATCGACATGGGCTACGAGGCCATCGATCTCATCCTTGAGGAGGCTACGGCGAAGGAAAAAGCGCGGGTGGCGCAGTGGGTACGTGCGGCGCGGCCCGCCGGCGAGGGCGACTTTTCCGACTGGCGCCGCCAGTCGTATGGCCGGTTCCTGCTCTGGCTGGAAGCGGATCGCCTGGACGATGAAAGCTACCTCCAGGTATGCCGCGAGGCAGCGCTGTGGGCCGAACTGGTGGATCGCCTGCTGGCACTGGGCCGGGTGGACGAGGCGGTCGAGGTCGCGCGGCAGGTGAGCGACTATACGCTGCTGTCGTTGGCCGATCTGTTCGTCGCCCACGGTCAGGGGGAGCAGGCGCGGCAGTTGGTGGGACAACGGGCAGCGTCCAGCCAAGACAGTCGCCCGGCGGGCTGGCTCAAGGCGGAAGCCGAGCAGCGCGGCGACCAGGCAGCCGCCCTCGGTTATGCCGAAACGATGTTCTGGATGCGCCCATCCGTGCCGGGCTACGTCGAGGTGCGCGAGCTGGCACAGGGGCTTGGGCGTTGGGAGGCGCTGCGCGCGTCGATCCTGGCGCGGCTGAGCCAGGAGGCACAGTTCGCGCTGCTGACCGAGATCTATTTGTCCGAAAACGAGGTCGATCTGGCCCTGGCGTCGCTGGCCCGGCTGCACGAGTCGCGGTCGGCGTGGGGCAGCGCGAACCTGTCGATCCGGGTGGCTCAAGCGGCGGAAGAGACGCGGCCGCGCGAGTCGATCCGGCTGTACGTGACGCAGGCGAGGCAGTTGATCGATGCGCGGGGACGGGGCAGCTACCAGACGGCGGCCGGCTACCTGGCACGTGTGCGCGACCTGTTCGCCAGGCTGGGTGAAGGAGAGACCTGGCGCGGATTCATCGCCGAACTGCGCACGCGCGAGCGCCGGCTGCGCGCACTGCAAGAGGAACTGGACAGGGCCGGGTTATGAGCGCACAGGACGTCTGAGGCCAGCACCGCGGCACGATTCTGCCTGGCGGCGCCGATCTCCACTTGTCAAACGCAAAACGGGCGTGCAAGCCATCTTGCACGCCCGTTTTTTGTTGCCCGTTGACAGCCGAGACGGCGCATTTTGTACCCGCGCTGCCTGGCCAACGAGTCGTCGGGTTCAGCAACAGGAATCCCCGCCAGCAGCCTGATTGTCCGATCCCAAAACAACTTTTTTCGAGCCAGGCACATGATCGCGCCTCGTCCGGCCAATCTGTGATCATTTCGGGGCCACATTCACCGATCACACATTGCCGCAAGCCGGCGGTTGTTTGCCGGTACCTTGCGCCGGTTGGCGTTTGGGGCAATGACGCAGCCATTGCTTTGCCAAACGCCCAAGCGAACACCACAAGGCTACACCTTGCTTATAGGAGAACGCTTTGCGTTCTCCCAAGCTGATGCGTTAGCATCAGCCCAATACCCTCGCAGATGGGCATCCCGTCGCAAGCCTGCGGCTTGCTTGCCGGTGGAAGTCACCGGATAGAGTTTCGTTATCGAGGTCGCAGACCTCGACGAAACTTCCAAGCGACTGCGCAGCAGACGCCCGCAATACTCTCGCAGATGGGCATCCCCGTCGCAAGCCTGCGGCTTGCTTACTGGAGTTTCGCTATAGCTGTTCCGAAAAAGATTTGGGGTTGACCAGCACTCGTGTGAGATTTGA
>CAYRXM010000096.1:0-18666 GCA_964428175.1 uncultured Anaerolineae bacterium | reverse complement strand
GGACATAGGTGGCCGGGTTGGAGCGCGGCGTGCGCCCGATCGGCTCCTGGGTGATATTGATCACCTTGTCCACTTGCTCCAGTCCTTCGATGCGTTCGTGCTTGCCCACCTTTTGCGCCGCACCGTGCAGTGCGTTTGCCAACGCGGGATGCAGCGTCTGCGCCACCAGCGATGATTTGCCGCTGCCCGACACGCCGGTCACGCAGGTGAACAGCCCCAGCGGAAAGCGCACGGTGAGGTCTTTGAGGTTGTTCTGTCGCGCGCCGACGACGCTCAGCCAATGGCCGTTGGTGGGGCGGCGCTTTCCATTGGGCGAGGTGACTTGCAGCTCGTGGACCAGGTAGCGCCCGGTCAAAGAGTTGGGATTGGCCATAATTTGCGCCGGTGTGCCTTCGGCGACTACCCAGCCGCCGTTGATGCCCGCGCCCGGCCCCAGGTCGACGATCCAGTCGGCGACGCGCATCGTCTCCTCGTCGTGTTCGACGACAAGGACGGTGTTGCCCATGTCGCGCAGTGTTTCCAGCGTATCCAGCAGGCGGCGGTTGTCGCGCTGGTGCAGGCCGATGCTCGGCTCGTCGAGCACATAAAGCACGCCCACCAGCCCGCAGCCTACCTGGCTGGCCAGCCGGATGCGCTGTCCTTCGCCGCCGGACAGCGTCGGCGCGGGGCGATTCAGTGTCAAATAGTGCAAGCCGACGTTCATCAGGAACTGCAAGCGGCCCTGCACCTCCTTGAGCACTTCTTCGCCAATCTGCCGCTGCTCGGCGTCCAACTGCACCCACAGGTTCTCCACCCAGCGGATCGTCTCGCCGATGCTCATCGCCACCACCTGGTTGATCGTCTTGCCGCCCAATGTGACCGCCGCGCTTTCCGGGCGCAGCCGCTCACCGTGGCAGGCCGTGCAGGGCAGGTGGCTCATGAATGACATATACCAGCGCCGGGTATAGTCCGACCTGGTTTGCCGGAACAGGCGGTTGACATTGAAAACAATCCCCTTGAGCGGTCGCTCGCTCTCGCCCGACCAGGCGCCACTGTCGTTTTCGGCGTGGAAAGAGAACTTGATCCGCTCTTCGCCCGACCCGTACAGCAGCGCGTTGCGAAATGTTTCGGGCAAATCCTGCCACGGCGTTTCCAGATCGATGCCGTAATGCTCGGCGATGGCGCGCAGGTGATTGAGGTGCCAGGTGTTCTTTTTCTTGCGCACCTCGCCATACCAGCGCAGCGCCCCGTCGAGGATAGAGATGGACGGGTTTTGCACGATCAGCTCGGGATCGACCTCCTGACGGGTGCCCAGGCCGTTGCACTCGGGGCACATGCCCAGCGGCGAATTGAAACTGAACATCGCCGGCGACAACTCGGGAAAACTGATCCCGCAGACGGGGCAGGCGTTGTTCTCGGAAAGCAGCCATTCGTCCTCGCCGGGCCGGTCGATCAAGACCAGGCCGTCGCCGTGGCGCAGCGCTGTCTCGATGGCCTCGGTCAGGCGGCTGACAAACTCGTCTCTGGACTGGGCCTGCGCGTTCATCTCGGGCACCGCCAGCCGGTCGACGACCAGTTCGATGTTGTGCTTTTTGTTCTTGTCCAGTTTGATCTTGTCGCTCAGCTCGTGTACCTCGCCGTCGATGCGGGCGCGGCTAAAGCCATCGATTCGGGCCTGCTCCAGTGTGTCCTTGAAGGTGCCCTTGCGGTTGCGCGCCAGCGGCGCCATCACCTGAAAGCGCGTTCCGGCGGGCAGTGCGGCGACCAGTTCGACGATCTCTTGCGCCGACTGGGCATACACCTCGCGCCCGCACTGCGGGCAGTGCGCCGTCCCGACGCGCGCATAGAGCACACGCAAATAGTCGTAAATCTCGGTCACGGTGGCCACGGTCGAGCGCGGGTTCTTGCTCACCGCTTTTTGCTCGATGGCAATCGCCGGGCTGAGGCCGCCGATGAAATCGACTTTGGGCTTTTCCATCTGGCCGATGAACTGCCGGGCGAACGAAGACAGCGATTCGACGTAGCGGCGCTGGCCGTCGGCATAGAGGGTGTCGAAAGCCAGGCTCGACTTGCCGCTGCCCGATACACCGGTGATCACCACCAGCTTGTAGCGCGGCAAAACCACGTCGATGTTCTTGAGGTTGTGTTCCCTGGCTCCGCGAATGACAATTTTGTCCTGATACATAACGAGGTCGAACCCTTTCAAATGATCTCGAGTGGTGGAGAGGTTTCAAATAAAAACGGCTTGCCACTCTCCCAAGCCGTTGTCAGTAGTGTGCGACAGGTCTACTGTACCACAAATACCTGTCAGGGCACGTCATATTTATGTTGGAAAATGGCAGGAAATTAGAAAATTTGTTCGGAATATTTCCAGGTGCATATTCATATTTCTTCTTGCTCTCGCTCGACGTCGGCAGAGGCCAGTTCGACCGCCTGTGTCGAGACGCCTTCATAGATTCGTTCCATTTGTGCCCACAAACAAGGCGCGCGCGTCGATGAAATCGGGCGCGCCCAGCCGCTTGAGCAGCGGCATTTCGACCGCCGGCTGGGCGATGCGCAACGCGATCTGTTCGATCTGTCCAAAGCCCAATAGCGATCCAGCGCCTCGTCCAGCGGCAGCGTGTCAACCGCTTCGACGACGTGCGCTGAATTATAGCATTTCTCGTCGCTTTGTCCAGCCGGTTCCCGTTTAGAACCGGCACGGTGGTGACAAAAAAAGTGCCGCACGCCAGGGTGCGGCACTTTTTGGGGATGGCCATTTTCACAAGGCTCGTTTTATGTGTACAAATAGCACCTGACCTGCCCATTCTCCACCAGAATATCGGGGGGGGCTTCAAGGCGGCATTTTTCCATCACATGGGGGCAGCGCCCCGCAAACTTGCAGCCCTGGCGCATGTATTCCTGGTGTTCCAATTCCAAAAGCGAGATGCGCTGGCTCCAACGCCTTTTAGGGTCGGCCTCCGGGATAGATTCGCGCAGCAGTTGTGTGTAAGGGTGTCTGGGTTCCATCAACACCTGCTCGACCGGCCCCATTTCGACAATGTTGCCTCTGAACATGATGGCGATGCGGTCGCTCACATAGTAAGCGGTGGCCAGGTCGTGCGTGATATAGAGCACGCTCACACCCAGTTCTTCTTTGAGCTTTTTGAACAGGTTGACGATGGACATACGCAACGAGGCGTCCACCATCGAGACCGGCTCGTCAGCGATCAAGAGCGTTGGGTCGGTCAACAAGGCTCTGGCGATAGAGATGCGTTGCAACTGCCCGCCGGAGAATTCGCTGGGATATTTTTCGGCGAATTCGTCATAACCAAGCCCAACAGCGCCCAGCTTGCGGTCGATCAACTCAATCGCATCTTGCTTGTTGTCGGCCAGTCCATAGTTATGCACCGTTTCAAAAAAATACCGGTCGACCGTTCGCAGAGGATTGAATGTGCCAAAGGGGTCTTGAAAGATTGCCTGGGTGCCCTGTGTAAACCATACTTTTTCGCGTTTGGCCGACACGTGGCCGTTGTGGACGATGTCGCCGGAAGTGGGTTCTTCAAAGCCCATAATCATTTTGGCGGTGGTCGATTTTCCACAGCCGCTCTCGCCGGCCAGGCAAAAGATTTCTGCTGGCTCGATGTGAAACGATACGTTATCGACCGCACTGATCCTGACCCTTGAAAGTAGACTTCCTAGCGTATAGACTTTGGTTAGTTGATCGATTTCAAGAAGCTTTTCCATATTTTCCTTCTCTCACCAACCAGCAGGCGACACGATGCTGGTCGTCCAGGTATGTATGGTTGGGCATCTTGGTAGCGCAAATGCCCAAAGCGCGGGGGCAGCGTGGATGGAAGGGACACCCGCTGGGCAGGTCGGCGAGCGAGGGCGGGCTGCCGGGCACGCTTTCTCGCGGCGTCTTGTCTCCAAACCTGGGTAAAGAGTTGATCAGATATTGTGTGTATGGGTGCAGCGGATCGCCAAAAATCTTTTCGGTTGTTCCCTCTTCGACGATCTTGCCGGCGTACATGATGCCGATCCGGTCGGCGATGTTGGCATGCACGCCCATATCGTGCGTGACCAAAACAATGGTGTTCTTGAGTTTGGCCTGGATATCCTTCAAAAGCTGCACCACGCCCCGTTGAACCACAACGTCGAGTGCCGTCGTCGGCTCATCGCTGACGATGATGCGCGGCTTGAGCAGCGTCGCCAGGGCAATCGTCACTCGCTGGCGCATACCACCGGACAACTGGTGCGGGTAGGCGTTCAGGATGCTGAGCGGTAATCCCAGCTCGCTGAGGTGTTCCCGGGCAATATAAAAGGCCTCGTCTCGCGTGCTGCGCCCAACATGACTAAAGATAAAATCCCGGTAGGTTTCTTTTACCCGGGTCACGGGGTTGAGCACGCTCATCGAGCCTTGCGGCACATACGAGATGTACTCCAGGCGCAGGCGGCGCTTGGCCTCGGCATCGAGTGTCGTCACATCTACCGCTTGGCCGTCGATGTGATAAAAGATGTGGCCGTCGATCAGCCGCAAAGGCGGCTCAACTGCGGCAACGAGCGTTTTGAGCAGCGTTGTTTTTCCGCACCCGCTTTCGCCGGCGATGCCATAAACTTCGTTTTCATAGATTTCCAGATCGACCTCGTTGACGGCCTGCACGACTTTTTGGGTGCCGAGCACATCGAGCATATAAAAGGCTTTTAGTTTTTCCGTTGCAAGTATGATTTCGTTCATCTCGGCCTCGTTATGTTCCGACACGTTGAATGCGGGTTCGCGGATCCAGATATTCGCTGATGCTGACCGAGAGCCAGTAGAGCGCAATAAACAAACAAAGCGACAAAACCACCGGGGTCAAGATCCACCACCAACGTCCTAACAGAATGGACTGGTAAAAGAGCGCCCAGTTCAGCATAGTACCCAGGGTGGGAATGTTGAGGTTGACCAGTCCGAGGATGGCCAGCGTCATTTCCAGCCCAATCGCCCAGGCGATGTTGTTAATCAAAGTCGAAAAGATCAACGGCATGGCAAAAGGCAGGTACTCGTTCAAGACCAGTTTAACTGTTCCTGTACCTGAAAGGATGGCCGTCTTGGTAAAGTCTCGTTCGCGCAGGCTCAAGATGATCGAACGGATCAGGCGCGCATCCCATGCCCAGCCAAAGACCGACAGCATCAATCCCAGAACCACCAGATTCATAAATTGCCGCACCATCATGGCCAACATGACCATAATCAGAAAGATTGGGATGACCAGCAGGCTGTCGCTGGTAAACATTAGCATCCGATCGGTCGTGCGGCCTTGATATCCGGCGACCATGCCAACCAGGATGGCAATCACCCGCGAAATCATTGAAGCAATGAGTGAGATGATCAGCGAATTGCGCACCGCAAAGGTGGCCTGCCAAAAGATATCCTGCCCGTTTGAATCGGTGCCCAGCCAGTGTTCAGCCGACGGCTTGGTATCTCTTGCGACGACATACCACAGTGTGGGGTCATAAGGCGAAAAAGTAGATAGAAGGGCCATGATCACGATGATCACCAGCACGCCAAAGCTGACGCAGAAACGATAATCTCTGAAAAGGTCTCTAAGAAGTTTCATGGGATTGGCCTCCTATGTGTACCTTACCCGGGGGTCAAGCAAGGGATAGGTCAAGTCGACGACGAGGATTGCCGTGGTGATACCCACGATAGAAAAGATGGTGATTCCCATGATCAGGTTATAATCTCCATTGACGATAGCTCTATAGAGCAACATGCCCAGGCCAGGGTATCCATAAACGATCTCGGTAATCAGCGCCCCGCTAAAGATTTGCCCAAGCCCAAGCGCCAGGCCGGTGACTTGCGGCAGTAAGGCATTGCGAATGACGTATTTACCCACGATACGGCCTTCTTTGACGCCGCCCAGTTTGGCGTATTGGACGAAACTTTCCGCATTGATATTCTGCACGATCAGCTTCATCGTTTGGAACGTGACCGCCCCGCCCAGGATGATCAACGAGACGGCCGGCAAGGTTGAGTGCCAGATAACACTTTTGATGTAGGGCCAGGAGAAGGTCGGGATCGCTCCCAATGGCGCTCCACCTGTAATGGGGAACCAACGCACGACATAAGCAAAGATCAAGAGCAGCATGAAGGCAAAGATGTAATAGGGCAGCGGTCGGACGACCATGGCCACGGCATCCAGTACCCGCGACCACCCCTTACGCGAATAGTAGCCGGCTATCCCGCCAATGATATTCCCCAATGTCCATGTGATGGCAGTCGAGGTCAACAGCAGCCCCAGAGTCCAGGGCATGGCGGTGAAAATGAGCTTGTTTACACGGGTGGGAAATTGGAAAAAGGAAACGCCCAGGTCGCCACGGAACAGCCGGCCCCAAAAGGCCCAATATTGGTCAAACCAGGAGCCTTCCAGGCCGTACATCACGGTCAGGTCGTTGATGATCCTGTCCATCGTGCCCGGTTCCAGGGTTGAACCGCGCGCCTGCATCTGATCGATCATTCTCATAACCGGGTCATTCGGGGTCAGTCTGGGAATAAGGAAAACAAAAGTAATGCCCAGCCAGATCACCAGAACGTATTGAATCAGACGTGGAATGAGATATCGTTTCACGAATGTCACAGTAACTACCTCACTTGTCAAAAGAAATCCTGGGCGGGCGCTTCGCCCGCCCAGGATTATTATACCACAGATCGCAGAACTTATCTGCCGCTGGGTTCCAGGAAGGGGGTTGTGTACTTGAAGTTGGGCCAGTGCGTGTATGGCTGGGTGTAGGGGTTTTCACTACCCGGCCAGTTGGTCCAATAGTACTCGTCCCAGCCGACAAAGCCGATATACCCAAAGGTCGGGATGCCGGGCATATTTTTGACGGCTTCCTTGAGGCCTTCGATGCCGACAGCGATGACTTTTTCGGTATCAAAGGGATCCGTCTCGCGCAGGTCCTTGATGATGTTATCCATCTCTTCACTCGTCCAGCGGCAGGAATGGCCCTGGGTGCGTTCGCCAACCGGCCGGATGTAGGCCGAGTTCCATCTGTCGAGCACGCGATACAGGTCGGGGCCTGCACCCCAGGGTTCTTGCGCCGGCCAGTCGCCGCTCACATCAAAGTCGCCGACGGCGATCAAATCGGCGCGCGCCTCTGACGGGAATATTTCGGCATCGATGCCGAACTTTTTCCACTGCTGTACGGCCGCTGCCGCATTGCGCGCATTCATGTTGGAAAGTGTGGTTTCGGACAGGAAAGAGATCTTGAACGGCTTGCCATCGGGCAGCAGCCACTTGCCGTCCTTATCCTTCGAGAAGCCATTCTTTTCCAGCAGCTTGGTGGCGATGTCCGGGGCATACTTGTACCAGCCCAGGCCGAAAGCTTGCTCGATGAATTCCGGCGTATCCGGGAAGATATAACCGCGGCTCTTGGCGTAGGCCGCGACGCGCTGGGGCGCTTCGGGGTCATACGGCGCAAAGGCTTCGCCATCGACGTCAATGGTGAAGGCCTTCAGCCAGTCCTGCATCGGGCGGATGTAGTCACGGGGGTACGGCCCCAAGTGCGGGACGTGCACCGGGCTCAAGGTGCCCGAAGAATCGACGGCGATGCTCGTGTACTCGACGATATCAATCGCCAGCACCAAGGCCCAGCGGACATCGAGGAGATCAAACGGCGGCCGGGCGGTGTTAATGTTGATGCCGGTGATGCAGGGGTCATTGTTGACCACAAAGGGGAAGGTGGGCTGGTAGGTGCGGGAGGTCTTGGACTGCGCCAGCAGCGCCTTCTGACCATCGGCCGAGAGTTCTGCCGCATCCAGTTGGTGGGTCAGTTGGGCCAGGATTTGCGCGCCTTCATCGGCAAAGAACTGGTAGATGACGTACTTGGGCTTCGGCATACCGTACATGATGCCAGTCGGGCTTTTGTCCCAGTCTTCGCGCCGTTCCCAGGCCGTCCAGGCTCCCTGGGGGTCAAAGCTGTGCAGTTTGTAAGGGCCAACGCCCACAAACGGATTAAAGGTGAACTGGACCGGATCGGCCTCTTTCTCAAAGATGTGCTTGGGCATAATCCGGGTGCAGCCCCAGCGGTCGAGGAAGGTGGTGTGGAAGCGGGAGTTGGGCTGGTTCAGCACAACTTTGACCGTGTAATCATCCACCGCGGTGACAGAGGCGACGTTATCCACCATATAGTTATGGGCGCCGAGCTGGTCGTACGCTTTGAACGTCTCGATCGAGTAAACCACATCGGCAGCAGTGAAGGGTTCGCCATCCGACCAGGCGACGCCCTTGCGCAACGGAATGGTGCATTCCGTAAAGTCCGCGTTGTACACCGGGTCTCCATCCGCCATGCCATTGATGATGTCACCCGTGGCGAAATCGACCGTCCAGAGCGCCTCGGTGGCCACGTTCTGCAGGCCGCGGTCCGACGATTTCCAGCCCACCCACCAGTTAAAGTTGTCTGGTGTACCGACACGCCCGGTGAGGATTCTGGCGATAAACGTCTCGCTTCTGGGGAAGGCGCCAAGAACCGCCGGCGCATCTTCCTTTTTCACGGGGACGGGAGTGGCCGTGACGACCTTTTCAACCTCTACTTCCCTCGTGACCTCTTCCTTGACAATCTGGGGCGTTGGCGTTGTGCAGGCGCCCGCTACCACCGCAGTAGCGGTTAGGGCTGCGCCGCGTAAGAAATCCCTACGACTTAGTGACTTGCTCTCTTTCATTTTTCCTCCATTTTGTTAGGCAAAAAGCTGAACCGATTTTCATACACTGATTGAACGACATTACTTGTAATTCTATAACTCACCTCCTCATTCTACGGATTTGGGGGAACGATATGACTGCCAGATCACCAACTTGGTTGGCAAATCTATGCGCTCAATAGCCCGCTGTGGGTTATCCTGTCAAATCTTTCCTTGCTCTCTCTGGTATATTACCAGAGACGACAAAAAAAGGAACCAATCCAACCACTATCCGATTGCGCGGCACGAATCTCTGACAATCAACCGGATCGGAATCTGGCGGAATTGTTCGTTCAGGGTCTCTCCCTGCATCAACCTGATCAACATGTTGGCTGCCACATATCCCATCTCGCTTACCGACTGATCGACCGTGGTCAGCCCGGGCATCGAACTGACCGCTTGCGGGATATTGTCAAAACCAACGACCGACAAATCATCGGGGACGCGCAAGCCGGCCTGGTGCGCCGCATCGATAACGCCAAGCGCAGACTGGTCGTTTGCGGCAAAGATCGCCGTGGGCGGATTTTCCAGGCCAAACAAGTGCTGCGCGCAGCGAAAGCCCGTCTCGCGTGTGTAATCGCCCGATTGAACAAGTTCCGGTTCGATTTGCAGGCCGGCGCGTTCGAGCGCTTCTGTATAGCCCTGCTGGCGGTTCTTGGAACTGAGCAGCCCCGCGCGCCCGGCAACAAAGCCGATGCGTCGGTGGCCCAGGCCGATTAAATACTCCATCACTGCGATAGCGCCTTCACGGTTGGCCGAGATGACGGCAGGAAACACATTGCACTCGTGTGGATCGACGGCAACCAGCGGAGAAATGGAATCGAGGTCATTCGTTGTGGGTGTCACGACCAGCACGCCGTCGGTGATGCTGCCATCCAGCCGCGACAGGTGCCGGCGTTCCCATCCCTGTTGTGTGTTGGCGGCGATGCGTCCACTGCTATACACGATCAAATCGTATTCGGTGCCGTGTATGGCCCGCCCGATGCCTTTGAACAGTTCCAGGCTAAAAGGGTCGCCCAGATCGACGATCAAAATACCGATGACATTGGTACGCCGGCTGCGCATACCGGTTGCGGCGAGGCTGGAGGTATATCCCAGTTCGGCGATCACCCGTCGCACTTTGTCATACGTTTCTGCCGAGACGTCGTCCTTTTCGTTCAAAACACGCGATACGGTGGAAATAGAAACCCCGCAGGCTTGGGCAACATCTCGAATGGTGAGCGACGTTTTGGTGCGGTTCATAGCGCCTCAGTGGTGGGGAATTGCTTTTCGGTAACAATACCGGTATCGTTACCGGAACGTAACTAAACTATATCACACTTTGCTGGCCGTGTCAAGAAATTGTTAACAAAATGGGGAAATTTTACCACGGGGTATTATCGATGGCCGAGGCAGCGGCAGGCAGACTCGAAGCAGGGCTGGATTTTGGACAACGGGCGCGGTGGAGGCCGCGCCCGTTTGCTTTAGTCCTTGTGCCGGATTTCTTTGAGCACGCGCTGCCAGTTGAGCGCCAGCCCGGAGAGCAGCGTGTCGGCGCGAAAGAGGCGGGCCGACAGCATGATGAACAGGTAGGCCGTCCCGGCCAGCAGCAGCAGCCCAACGAGCGACTGCCAGAGCGGCACGTTGACGGCGGCCATCCGTGTGATCATCGAGATGGACGAGGTCAGTGGGAACAGGCTCAAAAAGGTGACCGTGGCTCCGTCGGGTTCCTGGGCAAATACGGTGTTGAACCACAGCGGAATCATCAAGGGCAGCAGAATCATAAACGTCACCTGGCCGCCCTCGCGCGCGCTGGGGGCCAGCGCGCCCATCGCACCCATTGCCGAGGCGTAGACCAGATAGCCGAACACAAAGTAGGCCAGGCCCCAAGCCCAGAACCCCGGCGGCAGCGAGATTTGAGCCAGGATATCGAACATTTCCTTGCCGCGATCCAAAAAGATCAGCGCACCGCCCATCCACACCAACATCTGGAACAAGGCAACGATGCCCAAACCGAGGATTTTGCCCAGCATCAACTCGCGCGGGCGCAGGCTGAGCAGCAGCACTTCGGCGACGCGGTTCTCCTTTTCCTTGCTCACGCTTTGCATCATAAAGCCGCTGCTCATGGTCAGGGCGAAAAAGAAAATAAACAGGATGGCATAGGGTACTGCAAAGGCCAACTGCCCGCCCAACTGCGGCTTGGACTCTGGCTGCGGGGCCAGAGTCCGCATCTCCACCGTCCAGGTGGGTTCGATCAGGGCGTTGGCCAGGGCCGGGTCATCGACCAGGTTGAGGTTGAGCACATACTCGAATAGCTGCGAGCCTTCAGCGTTGCGTATGGGTGAAAACTCGGCGTCGACCAGGATCAGATCGCCGCTCTGGACGAAATTGGCGGGCACCACATAATATTGGCGCAGCTCGCCGGCCTGGAGCGCGGCCTGGGCGGCCGACTGATCGGCAAAGGCGCGCAAAAAAGGCGACATTTCCGCCGGCACCGTCTCGATCAACCCGGCCTGATCCACATAGCCGATGAACGATGCGCCGTTTGCGCCGCTTTCGCCTGGTGTGATGGCTTCTTGCTCGAAAGCGTTTTCGGCCATCATCTGCATGCCGACGTTCAGGCCCAAGATGAGCAAGGGAAAAATAAAGGTCATGATCCAGAACGAGGCCTTGCCGAGCATAGTCAGGACTTCGTTTTTGATGACGATTGAAATGTTACGCATTGTCGATTAACTCCTATATGCAAATTGCAATCTGCTATTTGCCGTTTGTCTTGAATGCTTTGACCAGATTACGCACGTCCAGTTTTTGACCGTAGCGCAGCATGCCGAAACGAAAGATTTTCGCTGCTGCCCAGACGCTGAACAGTGCCGAGCCGACCAGGATAATCCAGCTCGAGATCATTTGCCACCACGGGATGACCGTCATCGACCAGCGCAGAGCGATGGTAAGAAACGAAGTGGTGGGAAACAGGGTCAACACGACCAACGCCGCGCTGTTGGGGCGGGCCATAATCAGTGCAAGGAAAAAGAACGGTGAGATAAAGAGCATGTTGACAATCCCGGCAATCTGTTGTCCCTGGCGCACTTCGGACACCGACGCGCCGATAGCGGTCATGATCCCGACAATGAGCACAAAAGCGGGGATGAAAAAGAGCACCACCACCAGCAGAAACTCCCATGGGATTTCGGCGACGCGCAGCATATCCCAAAATTGTGCGCCGACGACCAGCCCGATCACGGCGGTGAATGTCCACAGCGCCAGTTGGGTGAAAGCCAGCCCCACCGTGCCCAGCGCCTTGCCGGCGATGATCTGTTCCGGCGACAGTGAGGTGACCAGCATCTCGAGCGTGCGATTTTCCTTCTCGTCGGCGACCGCTTGCAGCATTTGCCCGCTGGTGGTCATTACGGCGAAAAAGAGGAAAAAGCCGGCTACCAGAGGCAGAATCAGGCCGATGAAGCGGTTTTCGCTGAACTCGCGCTTGCCGTCGAGCGAGCGCACGGTCAGCGTCACCCCTTCGCGCACTCGCGTGCCGATCTCGTCGGGCAGGGGGTCGGCCAGGTTGGCCCGCAAGAAGCGGCGAAAGTCTGAACGCACTGGGTCGCCGGGCGATTTGTCCCAAAAATAGAGCTGCACGCTGCGGGTTTGCAGATAATCTGCCGGCACGACATAAAAGGCCTGAAGCTGGCCCGCCTCCAGTGCGGTCCGGGCGCTTTCCAGATCGTCAAAAGCGCGCAGTTCGATCAGCTTGTCGCCCGAGTCGAGGGGCGGCATGGCTGCCCCGGCCAGCAGCCCAGATTGATCGACATAGCCCAGTGGGCGTTCATCGGTGTTGCGCACGGCGAAAAAGATGCTCACGCCCATCACTACCACGATCAACAGGGGAATGCCCAGCGTGGCGAGAATGAATGTTTTTTTGTGCACTTCTTTGAGATATTCGTGTCTGGCGACGAGCCACAGGTTACGCATCGCCCTTCTCCCCATTTACCGGCGCGCTTGCTGGCGAGCCGACAATGTTGACGAAAATGTCTTCCAGCGACGGTTCGGCGATCTCGAATCGCTCGATTTTCACGTCGCGAGCGGCCAGCGCGCGAAATACATCTTGGGGGCTGACGCCGGCTTCCAGCGGCATGTGAAAGGCGTCACCGTTTTCGCGCCGCACCTCGATCACGCCGGGGATGCCTTCCATGTTGCCCTGCCCCTCGACCACGATGGCGTTGCCCGAAAACTGGCGCTTGATCTCGTCGACCTGACCATAGAGCACCGTGCGTCCCTGGTTGATCAGCACGATGCGGCTGCACAGCGCTTCGACCTGGTACATCTGGTGGGTAGACATGATGATTGTCTTGCCGGCGGCGCGCTGTTCTTCGATGATCGTCTTGATCAGGCGCGTGTTCACCGGGTCGAGGCCGGAAAATGGTTCGTCGATGATGATCAGGTCGGGTTCGTGTAGCAGGGTGGCGATGACCTGCGCTTTTTGCTGCATGCCTTTGCTCAATTCCTGGATTTTCTTTTGGCGATGGTCGTACAGGTCGAGCCGCTTGAGCCATTCGATCAGCCGCGTGTGTGCTTGGGCTTGGCTCAGCCCCTTGAGGGTAGCCAGAAAGAGCAGCGTCGGTTCCAGTTTTTGGTCCTTGTACAGGCCGCGGTCTTCGGGCATGTAGCCGATGCGCTGCTTGGCTGCTTCGTCCAGTTTGCCGCCAAACACGGTGGTGTTGCCGCTTTCGGGCCGGAAAATGTCGAGCATGATGCGGATGGTGGTCGTCTTGCCGGCGCCGTTGGGGCCAAGCAGGCCGAGGATTTCACCGGGGTAGACCTCGAACGAGACATCGTCGACGGCGCGCACGCTGCCGAACGACTTGCTGATGTGCGAAACGGTGACAGTAGATTCTGGCATAGTAGCATTTCTCCCAACAGATTCATAGGCGCGCCGGGCGCGCCGGGTTTGGAACGGATGCACTGATTTGATACGGTTTTTAGCCGAAACGGGTTCGTCGTATTTCAATGCGTATCCAGTTTATCACAAAAAAAACGCCCTGTCATCGCTCAACTGACCAGAGCGAGTATCGTACCTGGGTACAGGTTGGTTCTGTTTGATCTGCTTATCGCCCCATCCACCCGCCATCGACGGTGAGGATGTGCCCGTGGACGTAACGGGCCGCATCGGAGACCAGGAACACCACCGCGCCTTTCAGGTCGTCCGGCGTGCCCCAGCGGCCGGCCGGGATGCGCTCCAATATCTGCCGGCTGCGCGTCTCGTCGGCGCGCAGGGCGGCAGTGTTGTCGGTGGCGATGTAGCCCGGCGCGATGGCGTTGACGTTGACGCCTTTGCCGGCCCACTCGTTGGCGAGAGCCATCGTCAGTTGGCCGATACCGCCCTTGCTGGCTGCATAGCTGGGGATGGTGATCCCGCCCTGAAAGGTGAGCAGCGAGGCGGTGAACACGATCTTGCCCTTCCCGCGCGCGAGCATCTCTTTGCCGAACTCGCGGGCCAGGATGAACTGGGCGTTGAGGTTGACCTCGATCACGGTGTCCCAATAGTCGTCGGGGTGCTCGGCGGCGGGCTTGCGCATGATGGTGCCCGCGTTGTTGATCAGGATGTCGATCGGCGGGGCGTCATTTTTCACTTGCGCGATCAAGCGGTACAATGCCGCGCGGTCAGCAAAGTCGCAGGCATAGCCCTTGAACGAGCGGCCCAACGCCGTGACTGTCCGCTCGATCTCGCTGCCCGGCTCCAGCGTCGCGCTCACGCCGACGATATCGGCGCCGGCTTCGGCCAGCGCCTCGGCGAACGCCCGCCCGATGCCGCGCCGGCAGCCGGTGACCAGTGCCGTTTTGCCGTCGAGTTTGAATTGATCCAGGATGCTCATCTAACCTCCCTCGTGTTGATCAAGACTTTCATCAGATTTTTGCCCGCCTCGATGTCCTCAAAAGCGCTTTGCAGCGCGTCGAGCGGCAGACGGGCGCTGATCAAGGGTTCGACGTCGATCGCGCCGGTCGCAACCAGCTCGATGGCGCGCTCGAAATCCTCCGGTTCGTAGACCCGCGTGCCGATCAGGGTCAGCTCGCGCCAAAAGCAGCGGTGCAGATCGACTTGCGGCTTGAAGGCGAAAATGGCAACGACGACGATGCGCCCGCGCGTGCGCGCCAGTTGGGTCATCACGGCGGCGCCGGGCTGCGAGCCAGAGACTTCAAAGACGACATCCGCCCCTGCACCGCCGGTTCTTTCCTCAACCAGTTTGACCAAATCGGTTTGGAGGGGATTGACCGCCTCAAAACCGAAGTCGGCGGCGAGAGCGAGCCGGTAGGGGGTGATCTCGGAGATCAGCACCCGCGCGCCGGCCTGCCGGGCGACCAGCGCGACCAGCATGCCGATCGGCCCGCCGCCGATGACGACCCCAAATTCGCCCGCTTTCACGCCGCCGCGACGCACGTCGTGGCAGGCGACGGCGACCGGTTCGATCAAGGCGGCTTTGTCGAGCGGCATGCCGGCGGGGATGCGGTGCAGCGTGTGCGCGGGCACCGTCCACCCGCCCTGGAATGCGCCCGGCGTGTCGATGCCCAGGAATTTGAGCCGGTAGCAGATGTGCCCGTGCCCCGCCCGGCAGGCCGGACATTCGCCGCACGGATCGAGCGGGCGCACGACCACCGGCTCGCCGATTTGCCAGCCTGTGACCCCTTCACCGATCTCAGTGATGGTCCCGGACATTTCGTGGCCCATGATCTGCGGGATTTTGACCCGCTGGTCCATGTGTCCCTGGTAGATGTGCAGGTCGGTGCCGCAGATGCCGCAGTAGGCCACGTCGACCCTTACTTCGCCGGGGCCGGGCGGCACGCGCGGTGCGTCGCCAGTGGTGAGGGTTTTGTGGCCTTGGTAATAGGATGCTTTCATGGTTTACTCCTCGTGGTCGTCGGCCGAGTGCGCGTTTTATCGAAACAACAATATTGCGCGTGTGACGAGAGCGATAAATCCTGCTAATACTGATAGAGGCAAAACTATCCAGAAAAAAGAACCTGTCTTGGCAAAGCTCTTAAAAATTCGTGTCTGTCCAAGATACCCCATGAGCATCATCCATGCAACAAAAAACAAAAGCATGATGTCTGAAACTAAAAACGCAATGATCGTGCCTATCGACGTGATCAGCAAGCAATTGCGTGCCAATTCCTTCTTGGGATCATAGGAAGACGGCGGCAGGCCGTTTGCGATTTCTACTCCTTTGTCGATGCACTTGCGCAATTCGTATGCTTGTTCCTGTGTAAAGGTGTCTTTATCCCAGGCCACACTCGTCAAGAACCACGAAAAGTGCCGCAATTCAAAAAACAATTTGCCATTCCACTCGACCAGAATAGCTTTTATAGTCTGTTTTCTGCCAAACGACGACTCTTGTTCTACAGGGCCAAAATCGGCAACCACTTGTTCACCCATAAGCGATTTTGGACCATTTGATCTTGGAGATATGCCTTGGGCGATCCTTTCACTCTCATCGATGAACTCGCGTAATTTCGACGCGCCTTCGAGGCTCAAACGTGTACGCCTTGCGCTAAACAAAATGAGAAACCAGGCAGCCGATTGGAATACAAACTCCCGCTCGCCTCTTTTTTCGATCAAAAGCAAGCTTTTGGAGGTTCCACCAATGCCAAAAGAGTGTCGTTCCAGGTCTCCCAAGTTTTTTATGGTTCGAGTTCCCCACATCCAATCAAATACGCTCATCTTTTATAGTCCTGCTTTGATTTTCTCAGACCGTCTGCATATCGTCCTCACGAGAACATATGAAAAGCCAGGAACGAATTTGGTTCAAGTCAATTTCTCTCGCTTTGGTCGTACAAATATCGTCGAAATGCCGCCTGCTGCCAAAACGATCACGGCGAAAATACTAATATTCTTGAGCCATTTGATCACGCGGTACTTTTGCATTTGTTCGGCGTAACCAAGAACTCGGTTTTGAGGTTGAACGTTGTCCGGTGCAAACCCAAACTCGGCACGACACTCGTTTACCACCAAAGGCGTCGTGGCCTGATAACCCACAGGTGGAGCAGCAAAGATGTAGACATCGTTACAATCTGCGCCAGGTCGGAAAATCCATTCAAAATCGTCACTGTTGGGCCAGTTTCCTGTGTCATCGGTGTGATAGAAAAGGTTGGTGCAAACACGTGATCTGTCATCTGCCGTTGGGATTCCCGGTGTCATTGCTTCATCCCAAATGCAAACGTCGGCCAACGGTGGTTCATTGGGATCTTTTTCTCCATCACCGTTCTCATCGAGCCAGGCGATTGCATCTGCTATACCATCGATCATCACAAATGGATGAAAGACGATCAAAAACCACCCAACCAGGCAGATTGTCAACAACATAATAAATATGGCTGCTTTTGTTAACCAAACCTTTCTCATTTCACACCACCTGCACGTCTTCTCCGCCGGGCAATTTCTTTTGCCGTTCCAACCGCCGCTGGCGGCGTTCCTCCTGCCGTCGACGCTTGGCCAGCAGGCGGCGCATCCGGGCGTGCTTTTCCTTGCTCAACGGGTAAAACCAGGCCACCAAAATCGTGCCGACGAGCAAAAGCGCGCCGACCGGACCGGTGAGGACACGGATCGCCCACAGCGCCGACGTGGATTGTCCAAATTGGGTCACACCTTCCGGCGGGGCCTGGTAGCCGAACCAGCCGAGCACCTGCAGGACGACGAAAATCGAAACTGCCCCGGCCAGCTTGCGCGAAAAGTTCTTGATCCCGTAATAGACACCCTCGTGGCGATGGCGCGTGCGCAGTTCGTCCCACTCGATCACGTCGGGGAAAATAGCATCGGGCAGTACGTGCGCCGTCGATGCGCCCAGGCCGGAGAGCACCGCCAGCACCACGATCCAGCCTACCTGACCGGGCTGGATGAAAATGGCCGCGCAGAGCACCAGCGCCCAAAAGCCCATCCCGGCGATGTAGGCCCGGCTTTTGCCCAGCCTGGTCGACAGCCAGTTCCAGGCCGGCAGCGCGGCGATGGCGACGATAAACATGGCCCCCAGCGCCACCGATTCCAGCGCGATCGGCTCGCCAAATATGGTCGCCTTGAATAAAAGATCGCCCGAGCCGATCCAGTAGGTGAGGAAAAAAGGCAGCATCATCGCCACCAGGTCAAAAGTGACCCAGTTGAGCATGTACAGACCGGCGGCAAAACGAAAAGGCACGTTTTCCCAGGCCAGGCGCATGGTCTGCCGGAACGAGATGCGCTCCTCGCGGGCCAGTTGGTGTTCGCGCTGCTCGCGGACGACGAAAAAAGTGCCCAGGTAGGGTACGACGGCAATCGCGCCAAACAGCGCGGCGACCAGCATGTAACCCTGCTGCGTGCTGAACCCGGCCTTGATCACCCCGTGCATGATCATCGGTGCGACGACGGCGGTGCCCAGCGAGGCGATCAGGTTGAAAAACATGCGATAGCTGGTCAGTGCGGTGCGTTCGTCGTAATCGGAAGTGATTTCCGGGGTCAGCGACAAAAAGGGCACCATGACCAGCGTTTGCAGCGTGTCACTGACCATGTAGGCCATCATCACGTACAGGGCCAGCCAGACCTGGCTCTGAATCGGCGGCGTCCACCACAAAAAGACAAAGCCCAGCGCAAAAGGAATGGTAAAAAAGAGCAAAAAAGGTCGCCGGCGACCCCAGCGTGTGCGCACGTTGTCGCTGATCGCACCGACCAGCGGATCGTTGATCGCATCCCAGATCACGCCCAGAAAAGCAGTGATCGAGGCGATGCGCGGGTCGAGGCCGACGGTGTCCGTTAAAAAGATGGCGTAAAAAAACTGGCGCAGGGTGTTGAAACTGGCCATGCCCACATCGCCCGCGCCGTAAACCAGTTTGACCCAGAAGGAGATGGGCGCGGGCTTGACTTCGACATCGGGCTCGTTTTCAAATTGAAGCGGGTTCTCTGCCATAGTTTGCTCTCCTCTGACCGCCGACCGCCGACAGCGGTTAGCCGCCGGTGGTCAGTGGTCAGATCGGAGAGCGTCGTGTAGGGAAAG
>CAYRXM010000095.1:0-19005 GCA_964428175.1 uncultured Anaerolineae bacterium | reverse complement strand
AAACTCCAGCCCGGCCGGAATGCCGATCAAGCGGTCGTCGACCCGCGTGGGGAGGGTCTCATAGCCGGTGGCCAGCGCGCCCGGATAAAAGTCATCGGGATCAAACTGCGGATCCGATTCGATTAATGGTTTGAGATTAAAAAATAGATCTGACTCGGAGGGCTTGCTCCAAAACAGAGCGGCGTCAAAATGGCGAGGCCAGTCGTCGGGAATGTTGGACAGATAGGTGACGTGGATATCGAACTGAGGGTAGCGTTCCTCGAATTCGGAAACGTGCGCGTCCAGGTTGAACGCCGGGTTTGCCACAAAGTAAATAGGGACACGTTCCACTTGAGTGGGCCGGACACAGCCGCTCAAGCAGAGCAGGCCAAGAAAGAATAGCCGCAGCAGCAGCAGCTTTATTCCCGGCAATTTTCCACTGCCAGCGAGCACGCGCGGCGCACAACCGATCATGTTTCACCTCCGCCAATGAACCTGGATGTGCCCCATTATACGCCAAGTTCGGGGAGGGGCAAATAAACAGGCTATGGCCGCGCCGCGTCCGCCTCGACCTGCTCAAAGCAAGCCTGCGCGGTTTCAACAGTTTGCTCGGGCTGCCGGCGCAGGCAGGCCAGGTAAGCGTCGGCCTTGAACTGGGCCTGGGCCAACTCGGTTTCGACGTCGGCATTTTGCCACAACGCATTCTCCAGCGCCCGGTCGAACCAGGTATAGGCGCGATCCGCTTCCTCCAGCCAGCCTTCCGGCGCGGATGGCGCGGGGAGCGGCGATTCCACAGCCCGCAAATAGACTTGCTGATTGGCCTGGCCGACCTTTTCGGCAAACTGTTCCGAGTGCAGCAGAGAGTACCGGGGCGGCAGCGTGCCGTCGGGCGGAAGCCGGGTGGAAAGAAAGTGAATCCACGCCCAGCACGCCTCGGCGTGAGGCGTCTGGGCCGAAATATAGTACTGGCTCGCGACATAGGCGCCTGAACCGGCCACTGAGGTGGGCGGCACAGCCACGGCGATATGCTCGATCGGCTTTTGCTGGATCAAACCGACCCATTCCAGCCACATGGCCCCCTTTTGAGCACGGGCCAGTTCCTCCAGTTCACCGATCCGATAGGCAATGTACTGCTGGTCGCCTTCAGAAACCGTTTCCATCCCCAACACGGGAACCACCCGGTCCTGCACCAAGCGGGCCAACTGCCGCACCGCCGAAGCGATCTGGGGATCGTCAAAGCGAAAGCGGGCCGGCGCGGCCCGATCATCGACCAATGAGCCGGCCCAGGCCTCCACCCAGGTGCGGATTTCCTGGCCGAAAGGCCAGAGCAAAAGGCCGTACTGCCGCTCCGGCGGTTCGCCGGCGGACAGTTGATAGGCCGCGCCGATCAAATCGTCCCACGTCCAATCGGGTTGGGGAAAAGGCTCGTTGGCCGCCTGAAACAGGGCGCGATTATAGTACAAGACACGCGCCCGCAGGCCAGAAGGGATACCATACAGGCTGCCGCCGCGATAGGCCTGCGCCCAGGCGACCGGAACGAAATCATCCGGCGCAAAATCGGGGTGGGCGTCCACAAAAGGCCCCAGGTCGAGCACCAACAATCTGTTCTCATCATTTTGCAACATTCCGGTATGCCACAAAAAGCAATCTGTCTGGGCGACCTCGATCGATTCGACCAACCGGGGCGATGAACCATAGACGCCCAGTTCGGGCGCAGAAACAACCTTGATCCGTATTTCGGGGTGTTCCTGCTGAAACACGCTGGCCAGTTGGGGGTATTCGTCGGGAATCGGGGCGAAAAAGACGATCTGCTCGATCGCCGCCGGCGTAGGCGTCGGAGGAGGCACAACGACGGTTTCGACCGCCGCCGGTTCGCCGCCGCTCAAGGCGGCCTGCTGCGCCTGCGCCAGGGCGGTCTGCGCGTCCATGCCGCCCAAGATGCGTTCGACGGCGCTCATGAACTGTCGTTCGATCTGCACCGGGCGCACCGGCAGCAGCGCCCGGCTCAGCGTATCCTGAACAGCCCGAGCGGCCTGTTCGCCCATGCGCCTGATGCCGGGCGCGCCGTCGGCCTGCTCCGGGCGCGCCGGCAGCCCATCGGCAGGAACGACCTCGCGGCTCAAAAACTGCACCCACTGCCAGGCTGCTTGCGGATGAGCCGTCCCCGCGCTGATGTAATACCCATACGGATAGACGCGGCTCCGCCCCGGCAGGACGGTCAGCTTGAAAGCCTCATTTCGGCGCACGATCTCGTCCGTCCACACTCCAGACGGGAGCACGCTCAACGCGATTTCCCCCTCTTCGAGTTGCTTGATAGGGTCAACCGGGCCTGTGGGGTTGAGAACGATACCCTGCCTGACCAGATCGACATACCACTGCGCCGCCGCCACGGTGTGCGGATCGTCCAGCAGCGGCACGACCACGTCGCGCGTGGCGTCGATCAACCTGCCGCCTTGAGCGTCCAGCACCGAGAGGGCCGGGTTAACGCCCAGGTACGCGCCGTAGCGGAACGTCTGTTCTCCCTCGCGCCGGGTCAGCTTTTCGAGGGTCAGGGCCAGATCGTCCCAGGTCCAGCCGGGCTGTGGCTCGTCCAGGCCGGCTTGCTCGAACAGCCGGGCGTCATAGGCCACCAGCGGCGCATGCACCCAGGCCGGAATCGCCCAGGTGCCCCCTTGCCATTGAAAATGAGCCAGCAGGCCGGGCAAAAAAGCTTCCTCGGCCATCTGTTCATCACTTTTGACAAACGGGGTCAGGTCGAGCACCAGGCCGGCCGCGCCGCCTTCCACACCGTCGTCGGTCCAGGTAAAGACATCGGCGGCAGAAGCCAGCTTGCGGATTGGATCGAGGAGGTCGGTCTCGTCCAGCGGAAAGGAGACGATCTCGTCCAGGGGCAAGACGTGGACACGGACAAGAGGATTTTCGCGGCCAAAATCCTCCGCCGCCTGCTGATAGGCCTTGACTTGATCGGCCGGGCAGGCAAAGGTGAGGGAAACCGGCTGCGGGGTGGGTGTGGGCGTCGGTGCAAAACAGGCTGAGAGAAACAGCGCAAGCGTCACCAGCCCGAGCGCGTTTCGTCCGAGGCGCGGGCGCGTCCAAAAGCGACGTGACATCATGTCGATAAATTTCCTTGCCATGTCCAGAACGGCCAGAGACCGATCTGTGTGATCATTCATTTTCCACCTCCGTCAATGAATCTGGATGTGCCCTATTATACGCGGAGTGGGGGGCGGGGCAAATGGCCGGGCGGAGGCGATGGCGGCAGGGGAGGAGACTGCTGTAAAACATCCACGCCGACGCCGGGCATTGATAGGCCCGGCGTCGGCGTGGACGGATACATTATGGCCTGGCCGGTGAAGAGAAATACATCCGCGCCAGGTCAGGATCCACCTGTTCAACGCATTTCTGGACCGTCTGGAGATCGTCAGGGCTGGTCTGTCTTGAGCAGCAGTTCAGGTAGGCATCGATGTTGACCTGCGCCTCGTCCAGCGCAGATTGTGCGTCGCTTTTTCCTTCAAGAATCGCCTGCAAGGCCTGGTCAAGCCACAGGTAAGCCACGCTTGTGTGAATGGACGCTTGAGCGAATTCCTGTCTGACTGGCTCGATATCGTTTAGCGCGCTCTGATAAACGGCCTGAGCCTCTGCTCCCACCTGGGCGCGAAACGCTTCCGAGGTCAACAAGGAATAACGCGGCGGCAGAAAAGACTGTAGTGGCATCTGTTCCGACAAAAAACGGAGCCACTGCCAGCACGCCTGCGGGTGAGTGGTATCCGCGGCGATATAGTATGCCATTGAATAATAGCGACTGGATTTGAGTTGAGGCGCATAGATCGACTGGAATCGCGGATCCTCAAATGCCCTGGCTGTTCCAAACCACATCCCGACGCGCCCGGCCCACACAAGATCGTTTTGCAGCGATTCGCCCTGACCTCGAATCTGAATCACTTGATCCTGAGCCAGTTGGGACAACTGCTCGATGACAGCCACCGTATCGGGATCGTTAAACCGGGGAGACGACGAGCCCAAGTTCTCGCTGATGAACATGGGCCACAGAGCAGTTCGGAATGCAATGAACCCATAGTCCGCCCCGGAGCTTGCCGCGCCGGTTAACTGGCGGGCGGCCTGAAACAGATCATCCCAGTTCCAATTGGTCTCAGGGTAGGGTGTCTGGCTGTCATCGAACAGCGCCCGGTTGAAATAGAGCACATTCACAGCCAGGCCCGCCGGCAGCCCGCGCAAACTGCCATCATAGCGCACCTGTTCCAGCGACCATGGAACGTAATCGGACAGAGGGAAGGACGGATCGGCCTCGATGAGAGGCTGCAAATCCAGCAAACTCGACACATCCGCGTCGCCCAAGTGACCTGCCGAACGCGAATCGAGAATGCAATCCGCCCCGGTCACGTCAAAAAACTCGGCCGGCCCAGACAGAGAATTCGAGTCCGACCGCCTTGCTTCAACAAAGCTCAGAACGACCACCTCGATTTCAGGATGCTGCGCTTGAAACACGGGGATCAATGGCTCATACATCCTGGCATAAGTGGTCACAAACGTGATCCGTTCGGCAGACGGCGGTGAATCCGCTTCGGGTGCGACAACTGAGAAGGGTTCGACTGGATCGGGCTGAACCAGGCTCACCGCCTGTTGTTGCGCCTGGCTCAGAACATCCTGCGCCTCTTGCCCGGCGTAGACTCGCCCAACTGCGTCGTAGAACAGTTTTTCCACGGCTGCCGGATGGATCGACGACAAGGCATGCTCTGCCGCATAAAGAGAGGCTGTCACTCCCGGCTCGCCGGCAGCCTGGGCATAAGCCGAGTCGGAGATCAGGCTCTGGCGCGCCGGCAGCAGTCCGGGCGGGGCGAAGTTCTGGCTGAGAAATTGTATCCAGCGCCAGGCTGCCTGCGGATAGGCGGTGCCCTGGCTGATATAGTAGCCATTCAACCCGACGCGGCTCTGTCCAGGCAAGGGCGCGACAGACAACTCCCGGCCGGGATCGGCATTTGCCGTATTCCATCCCTGCCCCATGATCAGGCCCATGGCCGCCCGGCCCGTTCGCACCGCTGCGATCGGGTCCGCCCATTCGTTCTCAGTCGGATTGGGGGCCACCCGGTGCGTCAGGGCCAGGCCGGTGTACCAGCGAACAGCAGAGACGGTGCGGGGGTCGTCGAGCAGCGGCACGGCGACGCCGCGCGTATCGTCAACCAGCCGGCCTCCCTGCGCGTCGACGGCCGAACGGATGGCGTCGATCCCCAGGTGAATGCCATAACGGACGATCCGCTCCCCCTCGCGCCGGGTCAGGCGCTGCGCCGCAGCAAACAGCTCGTCCCACGTCCATCCCGGACGGGGATGGGCCAGGCCGGCTTCGTCAAAAGCCGCCGGGTCGTACAGGATCAACAAAGGGGCGACTCCGGCCGGAACGCCCCACGTACTGCCCTGCCATCGAAAAAACGAGGCCAGGCCGGGCAAAAAGGCAGCTTCGGTCATTTCCGGATCGCTCTTGACCAAAGGCGACAGGTCCGACACCAGGCCAATCGGCCCCCCTTCGACGCCTTGAGCGGACCACAAAAAGACATCGGCTTGCGTCGCCAGCTGGCGCAGGCTGTCCCAGTCATCCTTTGCGTCAATGGAAGTGACGTTGTGCACCAATTGTATTTTGATCGATGGATTGATCTGCTGGAATTGGTCGGCCGCCTGCCGGTAGAAACTCGCATCGATTTCAGAACAGGCAAAAGTGAGGGAAACCGGCTGCGGGGTGGGCGTGGGCGTCGGCGCAAAACAGGCCGAGAGACACAGAGCGACCATAACCGATCCCACGATATTTAAACCCAGGCGTAAAAGAGTGAAAAGGCGATGTGATATCATATTAGAAAATGTCCTCTGTTAATCGGCTTGAACTAGATTCACCAGTCGCAATGCCACTCGAAGCCATCAAGATGGTCGTCACACACACTTGAGGTGCATTGGCAATAAGTGGGATCAATATTACAATATTTTTGGTACCAACCGAGATATCTCTCCCAAACGCAAGAGAAGGTGTTCATATAATAGATGTGCTGACCGCAACTGTGATCGCAAACATAAGCACCGGCCATCACCGGTACTGTCGAGGTTATGCTGACAATTGCCAAAACGAAAGAGGCAGCCAGCATACCTGCCAGAATTCGAGCAGCTACTTTGTGCGTTTTATTTCGGTTTTTCATTTTTTCGCATCCTTTCTTGGGCCTAGAGATATCACATCGCTTATCACTCTTTTCTATGTTCCTCGATCATTTCCACCAAAGTTCTAATTTGTTCCTGCGTCTGAGCAAAGTCCGCATTGATGATGACGCCCTGTTCGTTTATAGCAAAAAAGACCGGCACACCTCCAACCTGGTAATCTGTCATCGTTTTATGGCTCCAATCTGAGATCGGCAACACCGGAAAGGTAAAGCCCTGTGATTGCACTACCTGTTGGGCTTCCTGAACCGTTCCTATGGAGATCATCAAGATCTGCACATCCTGCTTACTGGCGCTGAACTTGCCCAACTCGGGGTACATCTCGGAGCAGGCCTGACAGTGTGTGGACGAAAACACCAACAGTACGTTTTGTCCTGCAAAATCGACCAGAGAAACCGGCACGCCCAACGTGTTGGTCAGGGTAAAAGCCGGGGCAAGTGTACCGATCTCCAATCCTTTGGGCAGTTGGGACCCCGCCGGTTGATCAAGTTGTGCGGCTACCTTGAGCAGCGCGGCCGCTTCCAGCACCGCTTTTTGCACCTGGTTCATGCGCACAAACAGGCCAATGATAGCCACCATCAACAGGATGACAATGCCCATCAACATCATCAAGAGCGTTTCCAGGCGCGCTTCGTGGCGGGTGTTCGCTGTCTCGGTCACGTCTCCTCCTTGAATCTGCAAAATAAAACACCAATGGACAGCGCTCAGTCCATTGGCGTTTTCAAGGTGCGGTCAAACACAGATTCTATTATATCATCGAAAGTGCGTTTTGTTCCTTACAGTATCCTTACAGTTTTGGGGCTTCCGACAGCAGGTACCCTCGGCCTTTGACCGTCACCACACCTCCCGGCCCGATCTTGGCCTTGAGGCGGTGAATGGCCGTCCAGACCGCGTTGTCCTCAACGCCGGACGCGCAGCCCCACACCTCGCGGCGCAGCGTCTCGAAGGCAACCACCTGTCCCCGGTGGCGGGCCAGGCACGCCAGCAGCGCAGATTCGAGTGGGGTCAGCAACACGTCCTCGCCTTCACGAGTTGCCCGGCCGGTGCGCAAGTCGACGAGCCATTTCCCCACTTGCATCTGTTCTCTGGCCTGCCGCGCCGCCCACGCCTTCTCTACCACTTCCCAAACCTGCTTCGGCCGGAGTGGTTTGGTCAAATAGTCGAACGCGCCCAGTTTCATCGCCTCTACCGCCTGCGCCACCGTCGCATAGGCGGTGAGCAAAATCACCTCCGGCGCAGACTCAAGCGTTTCCAGCCGCCCCAGCAGTTCGATGCCGGACAACCCCGGCATCACCACGTCCAACAAGGCCAGGTCTATGTCATTTGTGCTTGCCAAACGCCAGGCTTGAACGCCATCGACAGCCGCCAACACCACACACCCGTGATGGGTCAAATACGTCGAGAGAATATTCCGCGCGTCTGGCTCATCATCAGCCACCAGCACGCGCGGCATGGTTTCCGCCATCGATCCACCTCCCGTTGGTCGCCAACCCAGAGATCGAACGTCCTCTATTATATCTGGAAATACGGGGGGGGGCAAATACAATCATAAAATAACAAACAAGAGGTAACCCAAACTGCAACGCCATTTCACCCTTGCGAAGGTTCAGGCGAATGAGGCATTCGCCACCGTCGCAAGGATAGGCCACCTTTGGCCCGATCTTGTACCGGGCCATCGCCAACTCGAGATTCCGCCTTCATCGGCCCAATGCCTCGGCGAGGGCCAGATCGACATCCTGACTCGAATCATACGCCTGCAAAAAAGCAACCAGAAATTTCGACGGCCAGACATCGACGGTTGAGCCCGTTTCTTGCACGGCAATTTGCGCGGCCTGCATATAGACCGACTGCATCTCGCTGCCCACCTGGCGGGCAAAGGCGTCGGAGCGCAGCAGTGACCGGCGGGCCGGGGCCAACGCACCGGGAGGCAGTTGCTCGCTCATAAAGCGCACCCACTTCCAGCATGCGGACGGGTCTTGCGCTTGTGCCGAGATGTAGGCGATGTGGTATTGAATCGCTGCGACGGGCCGGGTTTCTCGCGGCAGGGGGACAACGCCCAGTTCCGATGCCTCGGTTCCGGTATGGTAAGCCGGATATTGGCTGCGCTGCCGGTTGCCGAGCAGATCGGCCCACATGGCCGCCTGACGGCGCGCGATCAGCGTGTCGGTGGACGAACCGAGAGGGGGCATACTGCCATCATTTTGGGCCAGCGCGATCCACCACCTCAGAGCTTGTTTCAGTTCGGACAGCCAGGCTTCATCTTGCGCTTCGGGCATCTCCTCCGACCAGGTGATGCCCCGGCTGTGCAAAAACAAGCCGAGATCAACCGCGTCCGCGCGCCCGGCATAACCATAGTGTCTTACCGCCTCCCGGTCAAATGTCAGTTGGCTTGCCAGCAGGCGGAAATCATCCCATGTCCATGCGGCAGATGGCGCAGGCAGCCCGGCCGCGTCGAATTGGGGCCGGTCATAAAAGATGCCGATCGTATCAAAAGAGATCGGAATACCCCACGTTCTGATCGCGCCTTGGTAGTCGGGCAGGACCACAAACTCGACCGGCATCAGATCGGCGGCGTTGAAATCTGGCGCAACCTGGATGAACGGCTCCAAATCCTGCACCCAGGCGCGGTGGGCGTCGACTAGCGGCACATACCGGTCGCCGAGAAACACATCGAATTGGCGCGCAATGTCATCCGGGGAGACAAAGTCCGTAAACGTCTTGATTTGTACCTGGATATCGGGGTTCTGGCGGCGAAACGCTTCGATCAGGGCCTCGTAGGCGTTCTTTTCAAATGCGCCTCGCTGATCGCGGTTGGGCACAAACACAATCGTCGTCGAGGCCGGGGCGTGGGTGGGCGCCGGCGTGTCGACCACCGCTGCACCCGGCGTCGGCGGCGGCTGGTGCGCTTGCGCGGCCTGCGAGAGCAGTTGCAGAACCGTCAGCTCACCCTTGTACAAGTGCGGCAGTTCGGCAAAGACAGGCTTGAGCGCGCCGTATTCGAGCTGCACCGGCACGGCATGGTCAACGGCAAAGCGGACAGCCTGAACCGTCTCCTCGGTAACATTATTTTCCTGACCCAGCATGTCGCCATCCAGCACCTTTTGCAGCGCCGACCAGCGCTGCATGCCGGCAGGGAGAGGCTGTTGGCCCATCCAGGCCAGCCAGCGCCAGGCGGCCTCGGCGTGCTGCGTCCCGGCGCTGATGCCATAGCCTTCGACCAGCATCGGATAGACGAGGCGCTGTCCCTGCGGCAGTGGGGCCACCGTGCCCGCCACGCCTTGCATTTGCAGGCTGTTCGGGTTGAGGGTGACATTCATCGGCAAAGCCTGTGTCCACATAGCCGCTTGCTTTTGTCTCACCAGCGCGCTCCGATCCACGTCATTCGGGTTCTGCGGGGCAATGCGATGCTGTTGGGAAAGCGCGACGTACCAATCGAGCGCTTCAAACACGATGGTTGCGCCCAGATTGGCCTCGGGTATGTCGGTGCCGAGCGCCAGCACATCTGCGTCCTGTTGAGCCACCCGCGCCAGCGGCAGCAGATAGGTAAAGCTGTCCAGATCGACAAAGCCGAATTGCTCCTGTGTGGTCAAAGCCTGAGCGGTGAGCAGCCACTCTTCCCACGTCCAACCGTCCTGCGGATAGGGACGCCGTGCGCATCAAACAAGGAGCGGTTATACACCATCAACGGCACGGAAAACGTCTGCGGCAGTCCATAGATGCTGCCGTTCCAGGTCAGGCAGTCCAGCGCGGTGGGGACAAACGACGCGGCCAATTCGGGATCGCGATCGAGGAATGGGCGCAGATTGTAAAGCAGTTTGCCGCGCAAGGCGTCGTACAGTTCGATCCCGTTCCCGCCAATGGGAACCACGTCGGCAGCGGCAGCAACTTGCCGGTTCCAGTTCTTGATTGGGTCCGGGGTCAAGGTGTGTATATCTCGAACCTGCACGAGGATGTCCGGATTTCCGCGGTGAAACTCGTCGGCCAGAGGGCGGTAATAATTCGCCAGGTCGGTCAAAAAGACGATCGTGGTGACGTTGGGAGGCGGAACGGGAGAAGGGGCGCAGGAGATCAGGATGGGGAAAAGAAACAAGGCAACGCTCGCCATCAGAAAAAGCCTGTTCAATCTGCAATATGCTGTTATTCCGTCTTTTCTACGAGATGCCAGCACGCACGGCGCGCAGCCGATCATTTTCCACCTCCGCCAATGAACCTGGATGTGCTCCATTATACGCAGAGTGGAGTGAGGGGCAAATAAACAGGCTATGGCCGCGCCGCGTCCGCCTCGACCTGCTCATAGCAGGTTTGCGCCGCCGCAGCATCCTGATCGGACTGCCGGCGCAGGCAGGCCAGGTAAGCGTCGGCCTTGAACTGGGCCTGGGACAACTCGGTCTGAGCGTCGGCGTCCTGCCAGACAATCTGTTGCAATGCGGCATCAAGGAAACGATAAGCCCTGTTAGCATAGACCGGCAGCGTATCCAAACCGGTCTCCCCTTCAGGCCGCATTCTTTCTAACGCATCCAGGTAAATGGCTTGAGCATCGCCCCCAACGTAAAACTGAAACTCTTGTGAGGCCAGCAAAGAGCGACGTGAGGGTAATTTGGATGTGCTCTTGGCGCCAAATTGCAGGTCATCGTTGTAAGGAATATAGTCTGCGAGAAAGCGCAGCCACATCCAAGACGCCTGAGCATGAGGCGTACTGGCAGAAATGAAACAAGACGACGTCCCCATGCTGAACTGATATCCTTCTTGGGGCAGGTAAGCAGGGCAAAACTCGCGATCGGCAATCTCAAATTCGCGGGCAGATGCCGTCCACATTGCCACCTGCCCCTTGTAAATCAGATCATACAAGATGGCAGCATCCCCAGCGTCTGGCACAACCTGATCCTGCACCAAAGCAGCGAGTTTCCGAGCCGCCCCAACCGCATCAGGGGTATCAAAGAGAAAAGCGGGAGGTTGTGCGGCCGGATCGATCAACGATTCGCTTAAACTCTGAAAAAGCGGAAATATCCTGGAATCGGGCCAGAGAATGAATCCATAGCGTTGTTCGCCCGCCTGATTGCGGGCAATCTGGCGGGCAACCTGAAAGAGATCGTCCCATTTCCAGCTCCGGTCAGGACAAGATATGCCTGTTTCGTCAAATAATGCACGATTATAATACAGGACATCCACACTGACACCGGCTGGCAACCCCCACACACTCCCCTCGTAACGCATCTGATCCAGCGTCCAGGGAATATAATCATCCAATGGCAAGGTGGCATCCGTCTCGATAAAAGGCTGTAGATTCAAGAGTGCTTGCCGCGTCTCGGAATTCTGCACTGCCCCTCCGCTGCACACGCAATCGGCTTGAGTCTTGGCGATCAAGTCGGCCGGGCCAACCCATCGCGTCTGGTTGGTCGCTTCTGCGGCTTCCAGCACGATCACTTTGATTTCGGGATGTTCCTGCCGAAACACCTCAACCAGTGAAAAGTAGGCCTGGGCGTCGGTGGTCACAAATGTGATTTGTTCGGCGGTACCCACAAGTGCAGACGGAGGCACATTGACCTGGAACTTTCCGACAGGGGCAGGCGTGGGCCATACCAATGCCTGATGCTGAACGGAGGTCAAAACAGCCTGCACCGGTTCGCCAGCCAGTACTTGTTCGACAGCCTGATCGAAGAGTTGTTCAACTCCCACTGGACGTACCGGTGGCAGGGCATGCTCGGCCGCATAGCGCAATATGGTCAATGTCTGGTTGTCCATTGTCCTGCCAAAGGCCGATCCGTCGAGCAAAGCCTGGCGAGCGGGCATCCATCCCCGTGGAGGTTCTTCCAGGCTGAGAAAGCGCAGCCAGAGCCAGGCGGCCTGCGGATGGGCAGCGCCGGCGCTGATGTAATAGCCGCCCAGCCTGACGGAACTGCTGCCGGGTAGCGGCGAGATGTCCAGACCTTGCGCCCGTCGGCGCGCCTGACCATCCCATAACTGCGCGGTTATCAGGCTCATCGCGGTTTTTTTATGCAGGACAACGTCTACCAGATCGACCGGCTGTTCCGTTGCAGTGTCAAGCATCACCTGGCCTGTGCGCACCAGATCGGCGAATTGTTGCATGGCCGCGACCATATTCGGATCGTCCAGCGCAGGCACCAATGCGCCGGATGAGGCATCGATCAGTTGCCCACCCAGCCCTTCAACAAGAGAACGAGCAGCATCTCTGTTCAAATAGACACCATAACGATGAACATACTCGCCTTCACGCTGCACGAGTTGCTGCGCGGCCAGAAAGAAATCGCCCCATGTCCAACCAGGCTCAGGATGCGCCAGCCCGGCCTGATCAAAGGCGGCAGGATCAAAGAGAACAAATGAAGGATTGACTGCCGCCGGAATGCCCCAGGTGCGGTTCTGATCCCGAAAATGAGTCAGCATGCCAGGCCAAAAAGCACTTTCGTCCATCTCTTTGTCGCCCTGCACAAAGGGGGTCAGGTCAGATACAAGATTCGCCGGACCACCATCTATACCACGAGATGACCACAAAAAAGTGTCGGCGCGAGCGGCCACATAGTGAAGCCGCTCCAGTGCGTCTTGCGGTGCATTGGACAGGATATCATCCATCAACACCAGGCGAACGTAAAGTCCTGGATTGATCTTGTGAAATTCGTCCGCGGCATCTTGATAAAAGGCCAATTCATTCCGATAGCAGGCAAAGGTGATCATAGTTTCGGGGAGTGGACTGGGTGTTGGATTGGAGCAGGCCGAGAGACACACGACAAACATTGCGATCAAGACAATGAGTTTTGAGAAACGGCAAATAGCAAGGCGGCAGAGTGGCATTGTAAATTCCTTTAGGGGCAGCAGTTGTCACAAACCCGATCAATGAGACATATTCCGCCTACCCAGGTACAATTTCCACTGCCAGGATCGCCCATACAATAAGCCCAGTGGTAGACATCCCAAAGTGTGTGGTATATATCACAAGGAGACTCGTAGTATTTGCAGACTTTATAGCCAGCTTTTACGGTAACAGGTAACGCAAAGCTTGCCATAGCCAAACCTATTGACATAACCGCCATCAATGTCAGAAACCGTCTCAACATCAAGTATTTCAGGTCTTTTCTACTCACTTTTTCTCCTTTTCTAGAATATGCCGCTTACCGCCTGCCATTTTAATGCGCTATGTGTATCTTCCGGCCTCATTCACCAAACTTTTCAAACATTGTCTTGGTCACGTCGTCTCTCCAGGTTGTCAAAACAAAACGCCAACAGGCTTTCAGTCCATTGGCGTTTTCAAGGTGCAAGCACACATTTCATTATATCATCAAAAGCGCGCTTTGTTCCTTACAGCATCCTTACAGTTTTTGGGCCTCCGACCCGGCGTCCGGCAGAAGGTATCCTCGGCCTTTGACCATCGCCACTATTTCCGGGCCAAGCTTATTCTTGAGGCGGTGAACGGCAGTCCATATCGCGTTGGGTTCGACGCCGGACGCGTAGCCCCACCTCCGCCAATAAACCTGGATGTGCTCTATTATACGCGGAGTGGGGTGAGGGGCAAATAAACAGGCTATGGCCGCGCCGCGTCCGCCTCGACCTGCTCAAAGCAAGCCTGCGCGGTTTCAACAGTTTGCTCGGGCTGCCGGCGCAGGCAGGCCAGGTAAGCGTCGGCCTTGAACTGGGCCTGGGCCAACTCGGTTTCGACGTCGGCATTTTGCCACAACGCATTCTCCAGCGCCCGGTCGAACCAGGTATAGGCGCGATCCGCTTCCTCCAGCCAGCCTTCCGGCGCGGATGGCGCGGGGAGCGGCGATTCCACAGCCCGCAAATAGACTTGCTGATTGGCCTGGCCGACCTTTTCGGCAAACTGTTCCGAGCGTAGCAGGGAATACCGGGGCGGCAGCGTGCCGTCGGGTGGAAACCGGGTGGAAAGAAAGTGAATCCACGCCCAGCACGCCTCGGCGTGGGACGTCTGAGCCGAAATATAGTACTGGCTCGCGACATAGGCGCCTGAACTGGCCACTGAGGTAGGCGGTACAGCCACGGCGATATGCTCGATCGGCTTTTGCTGGATCAAACCAACCCATTCCAGCCACATAGCCCCTTTTTGACTGCGGGCCAAGTCTTCCAATTCGCCGATCCGATAGGCGGTATACTGCTGGTCGCCTTCAGAAACCGTTTCCATCCCCAACACGGGAACCACCCGGTCCTGCACCAAGCGGGCCAACTGCCGCACCGCCGAAGCGATCTGGGGATCGTCAAAGCGAAAGCGGGCCGGCGCGGCCCGATCATCGACCAACGAACCGGCCCAGGCCTCTACCCAGGTACGGATTTCCTGGCCGAAAGGCCAGAGCAAAAGGCCGTACTGCCGCTCCGGTGGTTCGCCGGCGGACAGTTGATAGGCCGCGCCGATCAAATCGTCCCACGTCCAACCAGGTTGGGGAAAAGGCTCGTTTGCCGCCTGAAACAGGGCGCGATTGTAGTACAAGACGCGCGCCCGCAGACCGGCGGGAATGGCGCGCAGGCTGCCGCTGTGATAGGCATGCGTCCAGGCGACCGGAACGAAATCATCCGGCGCAAAATCGGGGTGGGCGTCCACAAAAGGCCCCAGGTCGAGCACCAACGATCCGTTCTCATCGTTTTGCAGCAACCTGGTATCCCATAAAAAGCAATCCACCTGGGTGGTTTGAATCAAATCGTTCAGCCCGAACGATGACTGGTAAGCGCCCAATTCGCGCGTAGAGACGAACTTGATCCGTATTTCGGGGTGTTCTTGCTGAAACACGCTGGCCAGTTCCGGGTATCCGTCGGTGATCTGGACAAAAAAGACGATCTGCTCGGTCGCCGCCGGCGTAGGCGTCGGAGGAGGCACAACGACGGTTTCGACCGCGGCCAGTTCGCCACCGGTCAAGGCGGCTTGCTGCGCCTGGGCCAGGGCGGTCTGCGCGTCCATGCCGTGCAAGATGCGTTCGACGGCGCTCATGAACTGCCGTTCGATCTGCACCGGGCGCACCGGCAGCAGCGCCCGGCTCAGCGTATCCTGAACAGCCTGAGCGGCCTGTTCACCCATGCGCCTGATGCCGGGCGCGCCGTCAGCCTGCTCTGGGCGCGCCGGCAGCCCATCGGCAGGAATAACCTCACGGCTCAAGAACTGCACCCATTGCCAGGCCGCTTGCGGGTGGGCCGTCCCCGCGCTGATGTAATACCCATACGGATACACACGGCTCCGCCCCGGCGGGGCGATCAGCTTGAACGTCTCATTTCGGCGCCCGATCTCGGCCGTCCACAGCTCGGAAGAAACCATGATCACCGCCACCTGGTCCTGTTCGAGCAACTCGATGGGCATGACCGGGCCGGACGGGTTGAGCACCAGACCGCGCTTCAGGATCAGATCGGCATACCACTGCGCCGCCGCCACGATATGTGGATCGTCCAGCAGCGGCATGACCATCTCGCGCGTGGCGTCGATCAACCTGCCGCCTTGAGCATCCAGCACCGATAGAGCCGGGTTAACGCCCAGGTACGCGCCGTAGCGAAGCGTTTGCTCACCCTCGCGATAGGTCAGCTTTTCGAGGGTCAGGGCCAGATCGTCCCAGGTCCAGCCGGGCTGCGGCTCGTCCAGGCCGGCCTGCTCGAACAGCCGGGCATCATAGGCCACCAGCGGCGCATGCACCCAGGCCGGAATCGCCCAGGCGCCCCCTTGCCATTGAAAATGAGCCAGCAGGCCGGGACCAAAAGCCTCCTCGGCCATCTGTTCATCACTTTTGACAAACGGGGTCAGGTCGAGCACCAGGCCGGCCGCGCCGCCTTCCACACCGTCGTCGGTCCAGGTAAAGACATCGGCGGCAGAAGCCAGCTTGCGGATTGGATCGAGGAGGTCGGTCTCGTCCAGCGGAAAGGAGACGATCTCGTCCAGGGGCAAGACGTGGACACGGACAAGAGGATTTTCGCGGCCAAAATCCTCCGCCGCCTGCTGATAGGCCTTGACTTGATCGGCCGGGCAGGCAAAGGTGAGGGAAACCGGCTGCGGGGTGGGTGTGGGCGTCGGTGCAAAACAGGCCGAGAGACACAGGGCAAGCGTCACCAGTCCGAGCGTGTTCCGTCCGAGGCGCGGGCGCGCCCAAAAGCGACGTGACATCATGTCGATAAATTTCCTTGCCACGTCCAGCACAGCCGGAGACCGATCTACGCGGTCATTCATTTTCCACCTCCGCCAATGAACCTGGATGTGTCCCATTATACGCAGAGTGGGGTAAGGGGCAAATGACCGGATGGAGGCGTCAGGGCTCGACTTGCGAGGAAAAATACATCCGCGCCAGGTCGGGATCCACCTGTTCGACGCATTTCTGGACCGCCTGGAGATCGTCAGGGTTGGTCTGTCTTGAGCAGCAGTTCAGGTAGGCATCGATGTTGACCTGCGCCTCGTCCAGCGCAGATTGTGCGTCGCTTTTTCCTTCAAGAATCGCCTGCAAGGCCTGGTCAAGCCACAGGTAAGCCACGCTTGTGTGAATGGACGCTTGAGCGAATTCCTGTCTGACTGGCTCGATATCGTTTAGCGCGCTCTGATAAACGGCCTGAGCCTCTGCTCCCACCTGGGCGCGAAACGCTTCCGAGGTCAACAAGGAATAACGCGGCGGCAGAAAAGACTGTAGTGGCATCTGTTCCGACAAAAAACGGAGCCACTGCCAGCACGCCTGCGGGTGAGTGGTATCCGCGGCGATATAGTATGCCATTGAATAATAGCGACTGGATTTGAGCTGAGGCGCATAGATCGACTGGAATCGCGGATCCTCAAATGCCCTGGCCATTCCAAACCACATGCCCACGCGCCCGGCCTGCACAAGATCGTTTTGCAGCGATTTATCCTCAATCCGAATTACTTGATCTCGAGCCAGTTGGGACAACTGCTCGACGGTAGCCACCGTATCGGGATCGTTAAACCGGGGAGACGATGAACCCAAGATCTCAGCGACGAACATAGACCGCAGAGCAGTTCGGAATGCAATGAACCCATAGTCCGCCCCAGAGCTTGTTCCTTCGGTCAACTGGCGGGCAGCATGAAACAGGTTATCCCAGTTCCAATCGGCTTCGGGGTAGGGTGTCTGGCTGTCGTCGAACAGTGCCCGGTTGAAATAGAGCACGTCCACGGCCAGCCCCGCCGGCAGCCCGCGCAAACTGCCCTCATAGCGCAGCAATTCCAGCGACCATGGAACGTAATCGGACAGAGGGAAGGACGGATCGGCCTCGATGAGAGGCTGCAAATCCAGCAAACTCGACACATCCGCGTCGCCCAAGTGACCTGCCGAACGCGAATCGAGAATGCAATCCGCCCCGGTCACGTCAAAAAACTCGGCCGGCCCAGACGGAGAATTCGAGTCCGGCCGCCTTGCCTCAATAAAACTCAGGACGACCACCTCGATTTCAGGGTGCTGCGCTTGAAACACGGGGATCAATGGCTCATACATCTTGGCATACGTGGTCACAAACGTGATCCGTTCGGCAGACGGCGGTGAATCCGCTTCGAGTACGACAACCGAGAAAGGCTCGACCTTGTCAGGCTGAGCCAGACTCACCGCCTGCTGCTGCGCCTGGCTCAGAACATCCTGCGCCTCTTGCCCGGCATAGACCCGCCCAACTGCGTCGTAGAACAGCTTTTCCACGGCCGCCGGATGGATCGGCGGCAAAGCATGCTCTGCCGCATAAAGAGAGGCCGCCGCTCCCGGCTCGCCGACAGCCTGGGCATAAGTCGAGTCGGAGATCAGACCCTGGCGCGCCGGCAGCAGTCCAGGCGGGGCGAAATTCTGGCTGAGAAATTGTACCCAGCGCCAGGCTGCCTGCGGATAGGCGGTGCCCTGGCTGATATAGTAGCCGCTCAGTCCGACCCGGCTTTGTCCGGGCAAGGGCGCGACAGACAACTCCCGGTCGAGATCGGCGCTTGCCGCATTCCATCCCTGCCCCATGATCAGGCCCATGGCCGCCCGGCCCGCTCGCACCGCCACGACCGGGTCAGCCCATTCGCTCTCGGTCGGATTCGGGGCCACCCGGTGTGTCAAAGCCAGGTCGGTGTACCAGCGGACGGCGGAAACGGTACGCGGATCGTCGAGCAACGGCACGGCGACGCCGCGCGTATCGTCAACCAGCCGGCCTCCCTGCGCATCGACGGCCGAACGGATGGCGTCGATCCCCAGGTGAATGCCATAACGGACGATCCGCTCCCCCTCGCGCCGGGTCAGGCGCTGCGCCGCAGCAAACAGCTCGTCCCACGTCCATCCCGGACGGGGATGGGCCAGGCCGGCTTCGTCAAAAGCCGCCGGGTCGTACAGGATCAACAAAGGGGCGACTCCGGCCGGAACGCCCCACGTACTGCCCTGCCATCGAAAAAACGAGGCCAGGCCGGGCAAAAAGGCAGCTTCGGTCATTTCCGGATCGCTCTTGACCAAAGGCGACAGGTCCGACACCAGGCCAATCGGCCCCCCTTCGACGCCTTGAGCGGACCACAAAAAGACATCGGCTTGCGTCGCCAGCTGGCGCAGGCTGTCCCAGTCATCCTTTGCGTCAATGGAAGTGACGTTGTGCACCAATTGTATTTTGATCGATGGATTGATCTGCTGGAATTGGTCGGCCGCCTGCCGGTAGAAACTTGCATCGATTTCAGAACAGGCAAAGGTGAGGGAAATCGGCTGCAGGGTGGGTGTGGGCGTTGGCGTCACACAGGCCGAGAGACACAGAGCGACCATAACCGATCCCACGATATTTAGACCCAGGCGTAAAAGAGTGAAAAGGCGATGTGATATCATACTTGAGTTTAGAGTTGCGACCAGGCGCGTGAAAGCGTGCGCTTGAGTCAAG